>NZ_JBVJLD010000002.1:6174-159903 GCF_055584905.1 Kitasatospora sp. NPDC088742
CCCACCCCGACCGCCCCGGCGCCACCGACCTCGACCCGTGCACCGACCCCGGCCCGCCCCCACTGCAGAATCCGACGCCACCCCATCCGCCCCCCTCAACCGACCTCCGTTTGCGCGCACGACGCCAGCGGGGCACGGCCGACCTGGGCAGGCGGACTAGGAAACCGGCCCGAGCATCACGTCCACGGAGAGCGTCACGGCTGCCCCGACCGACTCGGGAAGAGTGAAGGACTGGCCCCGGTGGCGGACCGCGTGGACCCGGTAGTCCCCGTCCGACGGGTCTGTGAGGATCATGACCTTCTCGTTCGTCCGATCCACGATCACGTAGACGGGCACTCCCGCGCCGGCATAAGCGGCTGGCTTCTTCTTGAGGTCGTCGCTCAGGTTGCTCGACGTGACTTCGAGAACCAGCCGGAAGACGGCCGGGTTGTAGCAGCCGTACTCGAGCTTGTGCTCCTCGAAGTCGGCGTCCACCACGGCGAGGTCGGGGATAACGAAGTCGTACGGTCCGTCAGGCAGCCAGAGACCGACCGCCTGGAGCACCTGCGACTGCTCACCGTGCAGTCCAGCCGCCAGGAACGGGATCATGATGTTGGTGAGCGAGCGGGCATGCGCACCGCTGGCGGGAGGTGTCACGGTGATCTGGCCCCCGACGATCTCGACCCGGTGGCCGGACAGCCGGTCAGAGATCATGTCGGCGGCTTCGAGCAGCGTCGGATGCGGCTGCTCAACCGCTACTGCGGACACGGAGTTCCTCCCGGCTGGCCGGTGTCGAGAACACCATCGTAGGCCTGCCGTTCCGGCGGCAAGGGCTTCAGCCACCGACCACCGGAACGGGTGACGGCGTACGACCTCAGCGGGCGCCGAGCCGCAGAGCCGGGCGCTCGTCGATGGCTTCTTCGTTCGCGGCCCAGAGGGAGCGGACGTGGCCGAGGTGCTCCATCATGCAGCGCTCGGCGGCGGGGGCGTCGCCGGAGATCATCAGGTCGAGGAGGGTCAGGTGCTCCTCGGCCGAGGAGACCAGCTCGCCGCGCTGGTCGAGGCGGGTGAGGCCGTAGAGGCGGGAGCGCTTGCGGAGGTCGCCGACAACCTCGACCAGGCGGGCGTTGCCGGCCAGACCGAGCACGGAGAGGTGGAACTGGCGGTCCGCCTCGAGGTAGCCGATGAGGTCGTGCTTGCGGGCGGCGACCACGATGGCCTCGGCCTCGGGGCGGAGGGCCTCGAGCTGCTCGCGGGTGGCGGTGCGGGTGACCTGGCCGACGGTGGGGACCTCGATCAGGGCGCGGATCGCGGTGTAGTCGTCGAGGTCGCGCTCCGTCAGCTCGGTGACCCGGAAACCCTTGTTCCGGACCGCCTCGACCAGGCCCTCGCGGGCCAGGTCCAGCATCGCCTCCCGGACGGGGGTCGCGGAGACGCCGAAGTCGGCGGCGAGGGCGGGGGCCGAGTAGACGACTCCGGGGCGGAGTTCGCCCGAGATCAGGGCCGCTCGCAGGGCGTGGGCGACCTGGTCGCGCAGGCGCTCCTGGACGGAGATGAGGGCGCGGGGCTTGAGGTCCGCCATGGTGTTCCTCCGGTGGGGGCTGAGCAGGACACCATTGTACAATGTCACGTTACGTTGATTTGTGAATTACTTCGGATCAGTTGCGGCGAATTGTGCGGAGGCGACCGCCAGGTCCTCCCAGGCCATGCCGACGCTCTTGAAGAAGCGCGGCCGGTCGGTCGGAACAACTGCCTTGCCGTTCACCAGTTCTGACAGGTTAGCAAGGCGATCCCCGGGCACAGAAGGGATCAGCAGGTCCCCGGCCTCCCGCAGCGCCACCGCCCGCGACTCCACGTACAGCGCGGAACGCTCCACCAGCGCCGAGTCCACCTCCCGCGCCACCGGCTCGTGCGAGCCCACCGCCGCCACCGCGGCGTGGTCCGGGACGCGCGCGCCGTCGAAGAGCGGCTCGCGCGCCGTGGTGCAGCAGACCACCAGGTCCGCGCCGGCGACGGCGTCGGCGGTGCCGAGCGCCGCGGTCAGCCCGAGCGAGGCGGCGTACGCGACCAGCGCGGCGGCCGGCTCCGGCGAGCGGCCGACCACCGTCACCCTGGCCAGCGGACGGATCGCCAGCAGCGCGTCCAGGTGGGCGAAGGCCTGCGGGCCGGTGCCGAAGAGCACCAGGTGCGAGGCGTCCGGCTCGGCCAGCTGACGCAGCGCCAGGGCGGTGACGGCGGGGGTGCGCAGCGAGGTGAGCCCGACGCCGTCCAGCAGGGCGAGCGGCTGGAGGGTCGGGCCGTCCAGCAGCAGGTAGCTGCCGGTGATCCGGGGCAGACCCCGGGCGGCGTTGCCCGGGACCACACCCGCGATCTTGACGCCGGTGAACCGCGCCGAGGCGGCCGGCATCAGCAGCAACTCCCCCGCCGGGACGGGGATGTTGCTGCGGGCCGGCGCGGTCTCGACGTCGAGCCCGTCGAGCAGGACGGCCGCCAGCGCGTCCACCGCCTCGGCGGGGCCCAGGGTGAGCGGGAGGAAGGGGAGCTGAGCGGTCATCAGAGGAGGAATCCCGTCCCGAGGGTGTCGGCCGGGTCGAGCAGGAAGCGGTGCTCGCCGGTGCGGTGGGCGGTACCGGTGACCTCGGTGATCACCCCGTCGGGGTGTTCGCCGGCCAGCCGTCCGGTGAAGACGGTACCGATGACCGATTCGTGCCGCAGCTCCTGACCGGGGGTCAGGCGGCCCTCGGCGGCCAGCAGGGCGAGCCGGGCGGAGGTGCCGGAGCCGCACGGGGAGCGGTCGATCTGGCCGTCGGCGAAGACGGTGACGTTGCGCTGGTTGGGGCCCGAGGAGATCGCGGGCAGGTCCTCGTGCAGGATCACGCCGTAGACGCCGGAGAGCCGCGGGTCCGAGGCGTGCCGGGTGGCCGGGTGGTCCGCCAGGGCGGCCCGGATCTCCCGCCCGACGGCGGTGAGTTCGGGCAGCCGGTCGGTGGTGACCGTCAGGCCGAGGTCGGCGGCGCGGACCGAGGCGTAGCAGGCGCCGGAGTGCGCGAGGTCGACGGAGACCGGGCCGCGGGAGGTCTCCACCTTGACGCCCCGGGCGGAGACGGCGGTGGGGACGTTGCGGAAGGTGATGCCGGTGGTGGCGCCGCCGGAGCGGTGCACGGTGGCGGTCACCCGGCCTGACGGGACGTCGATCCGGACCCGGGCGTCGCCGTCCGAGGGGGCGTCGACCAGGCCGGAGTCCACGGCCCAGGCGCCGAGCGCGATGGTGCCGTGGCCGCAGGCGGTGGAGTAGCCGTCCTTGTGCCAGAACAGGACGCCGAAGTGGGCCTCGCTTTCGTCGGCCGGCACCACGAAGCCGCCGTACATCCCGGCGTGGCCGCGCGGCTCCCGGGTGAGCAGCTGCCGGACGGTGTCCAGGGCGCTCGGCCGGGGGTTGGTGGCGGTGCCGCCGGCGCCGAGCGCGATGGCCCGGCGCTCGGCGACCGAGTCGCCCGGGACCGTCGGCAGCCCGGCCGTGACGATCCGGAAGGGCTCGCCGGCGGTGTGGTAGTCGACGGTCTCCACGACGGAGCTCATCGGGGCGTCCCGGCCGGGAGCAGGGTGACGGTGCGCTGGGCGGTGAAGAAGTCGAGCACGGCCTGGCCCTGCTCGCGCGCGCCGTAGCCCGCGCCCTTGGCGCCGCTGAACGGGAGGTGGAAGTCCACCCCGCTGGAGGGGGCGTTGACCCGGACCATGCCGGCGTCCAGGCGGTCGGCGGCGGCCAGCGCGGTGTCCAGGTCCCGGCTGTGCACCGAGGTGGAGAGGCTCTGGGCGGTGTCGTTGGCGACCGCGATGGCCTCGTCCAGGTCGGCGGCGGGCAGCAGCACGGCCACCGGGCCGAAGAACTCCTCGGTGCGCAACGGGTGTCCGGCCGGGACCTGCTCCAGCAGGGTGGGCTCGATGAACCAGCCGTCCCGGTCGATCCGGTGGCCGCCGGCCAGCGCGGTGGCGCCGGAGCCGACGGCGGAGTCGATGGCGGTGGTGAGGCGCTCCAGCGCGGGCCGGTTGATGACCGGGCCGCAGACCTCGGTGAGCGCGCCCGGCGCGGCGATCGCGGTGAGCGCCTTGGCCAGCGCCTCGGCCAGCGGCTCGTAGGCGTCGCCGACCGCGATCACCCGGCTGGTGGCGGTGCACTTCTGGCCCGCGTAGCCGGCGATGGCGGCGGCCAGGTGGGCGGCGGCCTGGGCGATGTCGGCGTCGGGCAGCACGATGGCGGCGTTCAGGCCGCCCATCTCGGCCTGCACCGGGACGCCGCGCTCGGTGGCGGCGGCCACCACGGCGCGGCCGACGCCGGTGGAGCCGGTGAAGGAGATCACGTCGGCGCCGGCCACCAGGGCGGCGCCCTCCTCGGCTCCGCCGGGGACGATGGTCAGCACGCCCTCGGGCAGCCCGGCCAGCTCGGCCAGGCGCAGCGCGCAGGCGGTGGCCTCGGGGGCGGGCTTGAGCACCACGGCGTTGCCGACCGCGAGGGCCGGGGCGGCCTTCCAGGTCGGGATGGCGAGCGGGAAGTTCCAGGGGGTGACCAGGCCGGCCACGCCGTACGGGCGGCGGCGGGTGAGCAGCAGGCCCTCGCCGGCGGCGGGCTCGTGCACCTCGCCGGAGGAGGCGAACGGGGCCTGCGCGTAGTAGCGCCAGATCGCCACGGTGCGGCCGACCTCGCCGCGCGCCTCGACGGCGGGCTTGCCGACCTCACGGACGATCAGTTCGGTGAGCTCGTCGGTGTGCGCCTCGATCGCGGCGGCGGCCTTGGAGAGGGCGGCGGAGCGGCCCGCCGCGCCGAGTGCCCGCCAGCCGGACTGGGCGGCCCGGGCCCGCTCGATGGCCGCAGCCACCCCGGCCGCGCCGGGGCTCTCGACCTCGACCACCAGGTCGGCCGGGTCTGCGGGGTTGTACGAGGTGATCACGGGGTGCCTTTCGGACGGCGGGCGGTCGGGCGGTCGGGCGGCTTGACGGTGGGTCAGGAGACCGGGGCGGGGCGGCCCGCGCGGACGGGCGCGGTGCGTCGCCGCCCCGGCACGGTCAGAGCAGGAAGCCCGCGGGGAACGGGTCGCTCGGGTCGAGGAAGTACTGCGCGGTGCCGGTGACCCAGGCCCGGCCGGTGACGGTCGGGACCACGGCCGGACGGCCGGCCACCGTGGTCTCCTCCACCAGGCGGCCGGTGAAGGTGGTGCCGATGAAGGAGTCGTTGCGGAAGTCCTGGTGCAGCGGGAGCTCGCCTCGGGCGTGCAGCTGGGCCATCCGGGCCGAGGTGCCGGTGCCGCAGGGCGAGCGGTCGAACCAGCCGGGGTGGATCGCCATCGCGTGCTGCGAGTGCTCGGCGGTGGAGCCGGGCGCCAGCAGCTGCACGTGGTGGCAGCTGTGGATGGACGGGTCCTCCGGGTGCACCGGGCGGTCGGCCGCGTTGATGGCGTCCATCATGGCCAGGCCGGCGTCCAGGATCTCCTGCTTGCGCTCGCGCTCGAACGGGATGCCGAACTCGGCCAGCGGCAGGATCGCGTAGAAGTTGCCGCCGTAGGCCAGGTCGTAGTTCACCGTGCCGTAGCCGGGGACCTCGATCTTCTGGTCCAGGGCGACGGAGTAGGAGGGCACGTTGCGGATCGTCACGGCCTTGGCCGCGCCGTCCTGGACGTGCACGTCGGCGATCACCAGGCCGGCCGGGGTGTCGAGGCGGACGGTGGTGACCGGCTCGACCACCGGGACCATGCCGGTCTCGACCAGCACGGTGGCCACGCCGATGGTGCCGTGCCCGCACATCGGCAGCAGGCCGGAGACCTCGATGTAGAGCACGCCGAAGTCGGCGTCGGGCCGGGTCGGCGGCTGGAGGATCGCGCCGCTCATCGCCGCGTGGCCGCGGGGCTCGTACATCAGCAGGGTGCGGAACTCGTCCAGGTTCTGCTGGAAGTGCACCCGGCGTTCGGCCATGGTGGCCCCGGGGATGGTGCCGAAGCCGCCGGTGATGACCCGGGTCGGCATGCCCTCGGTGTGCGAGTCCACGGCGTGGAACACGTGACGGCTGCGCATGGGGGAATCTCCTCGGGGAGAGGGCCGGCTGCCGCCGCAGCCGGCCTCTGGTCACTTCTGGGGGTTGACGCTACGTCGGCTACGTCAGACCAGGCCGGCCGCGATGGCCTTCTCGGTGGCGGTGCGGACGGCCGCCTCGATCTCCGGGGAGAGCGGGAAGCGCGGCGGGCGGACCGGGCCGCCCGGACGGCCGGCGATGTCCATCGAGAGCTTGATGGCCTGGACGAACTCGGTCTTCGAGTCCCAGCGCAGCAGCGAGTGCAGCGAGCGGTACAGCGGGACGGCGGTCTCCAGGTCACCCGAGACGGCGGCGTGGAACAGCTTGGCGCTGGCCTCCGGCAGGGCGTTCGGGTAGCCGGCGATCCAGCCGACGGCGCCGGCCAGGGCCAGCTCCAGCAGCACGTCGTCGGCGCCGATCAGCAGGTCCAGGCCCGGGGCGAGCTCGGCGATCTCGTAGGCCCGGCGGACGTCGCCGCTGAACTCCTTGACGGCGACGATGTTGCCGTCCTGGTGGATGTCGGCGAGCAGCGAGGGGACCAGGTCCACCTTGGTGTCGATCGGGTTGTTGTACGCCACGATCGGCAGGCCGGCCTTGGCCACCTCGGCGTAGTGCGCGCGGACCGTCGCGGCGTCGGCGCGGTAGGCGTTCGGCGGCAGCAGCAGGACGGAGCCGGCCCCGGCCTCGGCGGCCTGCTCGGCCCAGCGGCGGGACTCGGCGGAGCCGTAGGCGGCGACGCCCGGCATGACGCGCGAGCCGTCACCGGCCGCCTCGACGGCGGTGGTGACCACGCGGGCCCGCTCCTCGGCGGTGAGGACCTGGTACTCGCCGAGCGAGCCGTTCGGGACCACGCCGTCGCAGCCGTTGGCGATCAGCCACTGGACGTGCTCGCCGTAGGCGTCGTAGTCGACGGAGAGGTCGTCACGCAGGGGGAGCGTGGTGGCGACCATGATGCCGCGCCAGGGACGGGTGGGCTCGTGCGTTGCGGACACTTGGGGGTCTCCTTGAGTGGTGAGGTGTGACATTTTATTAGAGCGGGCGGTGGACCACAAGGGCGTGGACCACCTGAGGAGGCGTCAGGGGTGCGGTTCGCCGTCGGCGAGCTGGGCCAGCGGGACGGGGCAGGCCAGCGGACGGGCGTCGGGCCGGAGCGTGGCGGCGCCGGAGAGGCAGGCCACCGCGGGGCCGCACATCCGGCCCTGGCACCAGCCCATCCCGGCCCGGGTGAGCAGTTTGACGGTCCGTGGGTCGGCCGCGCCGAGCTCCTCCACCGCGGTGCGGATCGCCCCGGCCGGGACCTCCTCGCAGCGGCAGACGTCGGTGTCATCGCGCAGCCAGTCCGTCCAGCCCGGGCCGGGCCGGTGCGCGGCGGCCATCAGGCCGGCGAAGGCCCGGCGGCGCTCCCGGCGGGCGCGCAGCGAGGCCGGCACCGGCGCCCCGGCGATCACCCGGGCGGCCAGCGCGCCCTCCGCGATCGCCAGGTCGGCGCCGCCCACGCCGCAGGTCTCCCCCGCCGCCCAGAGGCCCGGCAGCGAGGTGCGCAGCTGGTCGTCCACCTTGAGCGCCACGGTGTCGTCGGCGGTGGTGACGGTCTCGGCGCCCAGCTCGGTGGCCAGTTCGATCTGCGGCAGCAGGCCGTGCCCGACCGCCACCGCGTCGCACTCGATCCGCCGCTCGGTGCCGGGCACCGGGCGCCACTCGGCGTCCAGCCTCGCCACCGTCACCGCGGTCACCCGGTCGGTGCCGTGCGCCTCGACCACCGCGCTGGAGCGGCGCAGCCGGACCTTGCCGCGGAGCAGGTTGGCGCCGTGCTCGGCGCCCTCGACCAGCTTGGCCGGGTTGGCGGCCAGCGTGGTCAGGCCGCGGGCGTAGCCGAGGTAGTTCGAGGCCTCCACCACCGTGGGCACGGTGGCGCCGGCGGAGACCAGCGAGGAGGCCGCGGCCAGCAGCAGCGGGCCGCTGCCGGCCACCACGATCCGCCGACCGGGCAGCACCAGGCCGGCCTTGAGCATGGCCTGGGCGCCACCGGCCGTCACCACGCCGGGCAGCGTCCAGCCGGGGAAGGGCAGTTGGCGCTCGTAGGCGCCGGTGGCGAGCAGCACCGCGGCGGCCTCGACCAGTACGGCTTCGCCGGCGGCCAGCGCGTGCAGGCGCCAGGGGCGCGCGCCGGTGCCCTGCTCGACGGTCCAGACCTGGTGCTCCGTCAGGTGGGTGACGGTGCTCGCCGCCAGCTTGTCGCGCAGCCTGGTGAAGGCGGACCAGCCGTGGTGCAGCTTCTCCGGGTGGGCCGCGCCCAGCTCCGGGGCGGGGTGCCGGTAGTACTGGCCGCCGGGGCGCGGGCCGGCGTCCAGCAGGACGCAGCGCAGCCCGAGCGCGGAGGCGGTGACGGCGGCGGCCAGCCCGGCCGGGCCGGCGCCGATCACGGCCAGGTCGTACAGCTCGTCGCGGGAGCGGTCAGACGGCGAGGTCGGCACGGCCGTGGCCCTCCTGGGTGGTGACGGTGGTGCCGGGCTCGGCGGGGATCAGGCAGGTGCGCTGGTTGGGCGCGCCGTCCACGGTGGCCAGGCAGTCGAAGCAGGCGCCGATGCCGCAGAACGCGCCGCGCGGGCGGCCGTTCACCCGGGTGGTGCGCCAGGCCAGGATGCCGTTGGCCCAGAGCGCGGCCGCGATGGTCTGGCCGGGCAGCACCGGGATCGGGCGGCCGTCGAAGTCGATGGTGTGCCCCGGCTGGGGCCGGGCGCCGACCAGTTCGGCGGGGGTGCGGGCGCTCACGCGGCGGCTCCAGGGTGCGGGAAGCGGTCGGCTCGGAACGGGGTGAGGTCGAGCCCGGGGGTCTGCCCAGTGAGCTGACGGGCGATCAGCTCGCCGGTGGCGGGGGCCAGGCCGATGCCCGCGCCCTCGTGGCCGCAGGCGTGGTACAGCCCGGGCACCCGCGGGTCGGCGCCGATGGCCGGCAGGTGGTCCGGCAGGTACGGGCGGAAGCCCCGGTAGGCGCGCTGCACCTGGACGGTGCGCAGCACCGGGAAGAGCCGGGCCGCGTTGGCCGCCAGGCGCTGGAGCACCTCGACCGAGAGGGTGCGGTCGAAGCCGACCCGCTCCCGGCTGGCGCCGATCAGCACCGGCCCGCCCGGGGTGCCCTCGACCACGGCGGAGGTCTGCAGCGCGGCGGAGCCGCTGGCCACGTCGGCCACGTAGTCGGCGGCGTAGACCTTGTGCCGGACGATCCTCGGCAGCGGCTCGGTGACCAGCACGAAGCCGCGCCGGGGCAGCACCGGGAGCTCGACGCCGGCCATCGCGGCCAGCTCGCCGCCCCAGGTCCCGGCCGCGTTGATCACCACCGGGGCGTCGATCCGGCCCTGACCGGTCGTCACCCCGAGCACCTCGCCGGAGGGCGCGGTGCGGATGCCGGTGACCGTCTCGCCGAGCCGCAGGCGGGCCCCGGAGGCCCGCAGCAGGTGAGCGGCGGCCAGCGCGGGCTGGACCTGGGCGTCCTGCGGATAGAGGAAGCCGCCGCCCAGCCCGGAGGCCAGGTGCGGTTCCAACTCGGCGAGGCGGTCACCGGGGATCTCGGAGGACTCCACCCCGGCCTTGGCCTGCTCGGCGGCGAAGCCGCGCAGCGCGGCCATCCCGGCCTCGGTGGAGGCGACCACCAGGCCGCCCTTGGGCTCGTACTCGACCCGCTCCCCGAGCTCCTCGGCGAGCGCGCGCCACAGGCCGGTGGAGTACAGGGCGAGGTCGAGCTCGGGGCCGGGCTCCTTGTCGGAGACCAGGAGGTTCCCCTCGCCGGCACCCGTGGTGCCGCCGGCGACCGGGCCTCGGTCGACGACGGTGACGTTCAGACCGGCTCGGGACGCGTAGTAGGCGCAGGCGGCGCCGACCACACCGGCGCCGACCACCAGGACATCGTGGGGGGATCTCGTGGACACGGCAGTAATATGTCACATGGTTTTCGCGCTGCCAAGGCCGTGGACATGACGAAACGGCCCCGTTCCACTGGAAGAACCAGCAGGCCGGGGCCGTTCGGGCGAACTGACGGTGCGTCAGTCACGACAGTGTCAGGTGGAGCCTCAGGTGATGTCGTCCATCTGCTCCCGGCGGGCGGCCGGGACGGCGGACGGCAGCTCCGGCGAGGCGGAGGCGGTGACCGCCTCGGCGCCCTCGACACCCTCGACCGAGAGGTCCAGGTGCGAGGCCTCCTCGTCGTCGAGGCCCGCGTCCGGGTTGTTCCGCAGCCGGCGCTTGTCGTTCATCAGCGCCACGCCGACCGCGATGAAGTACAGCGCCACGATCGGCGCGGCCAGCAGCAGCATCGAGAACGGGTCGGCCGAGGGGGTGGCGAAGGCCGCGAAGACGGTGATCGCCATCACCATGCCGCGCCACCAGCCGAGCAGCCGCTTGCCGCTGAGGACACCGACGAAGTTCAGCATCACCAGCAGCAGCGGGAACTCGAAGCCCAGGCCGAAGACCAGCACCATCCTGGTCACCACGTCGAGGTAGTCCTCGACGGTGAGGATCGAGGTCACGCCCGTGCCCGCGAACTGGATCAACATCGCCGCCGTCATCGGCATGACGAGGTAGGCGAAAGCGGCACCCGCCAGGAACAGCGGGATGCCGAAGCCCATGAAGGCCACGGTGTAGCGGCGCTCGCTCTTGTGCAGGCCGGGCGCGACGAAGCGCCAGAGCTGGAACAGCCAGACCGGGGTGGCCGCGACCACACCACCGGTCAGCGCGACCTTCAGCACCACGGTGAACGCGGTCATCAGGCCGATGTTCGCCACCAGGGCGCACTTGTTCTCGCCGGGCGGCGGCTTGTTGTCAGGGCCGCAGGCGGGCAGCGGGGAGATCAGGAAGTCGATCACCGGACGGTAGAAGATCGCGACCACGACGGTGAACAGCAGGATCGCCAGGATCGACTTGACCAGCCGGTTGCGGAGCTCCCGCAGGTGCTCCGCCAGGGCCATCCGGCCCTCGGGGTCCTTGGCCGGCTTGACGGCCTTCTCGCTCGTGCTCAAGCTCGGTCCTCGACTCGGGCCGGCTCACCCGGGGCGGACTTGACGACGCGGGCCGGCTCCACCGGCTCGATCGGCTCGGCGGCGCCCTCCTTGGCGGCGGCCACCGTCCGGTCCTTGAGGGACTTGCCCTCCTCCTTGAGCGCCTTGCCCTCCGCCTTCAGGATCCGCGCGGACTTGCCGAGCGACCGGGCGAGGTCGGGCAGCCGCTTCGCGCCGAAGAGCAGCAGGGCGAGGACGACGATGATGAGGATCGCGCCGATCCGCATGTGCGACCACCTTTCTCCCAGGGGCAGCACTCCCCCGCTCCCGGCGATGGTAGCCCCTGCGGGTGACGCTGCGACAACGACCGGATGCTACCTGGCCTCGGTGGACGGACCGTGGCGGCCCCCGGCCGCCGGCCCCCCGGTCCACCCGGTCACGGCGCCAGGCGCTCGGCCGCCTCGGTCACCGCCCGGGAGGCCGTACCGACCTCCCGGGCCAGCGACCTGACGTCCAGCCAGAGCCGGCCGGCCAGCACCCCCAGCACCAGCAGTCCGGCGGTGGACAGCAGGACGGCGGCGACGACGGTCCAGGGCACGTGACTCTCCTACGGGGTGGATCTCGGGTGACGCGGCGTCAGTCGACCGGCAGCAGGCGCATGGTG
Organism: Kitasatospora sp. NPDC088742; assembly: GCF_055584905.1. Lineage (NCBI taxonomy): Bacteria > Bacillati > Actinomycetota > Actinomycetes > Kitasatosporales > Streptomycetaceae > Kitasatospora > Kitasatospora sp. NPDC088742. The sequence goes on from NZ_JBVJLD010000002.1 coordinate 17,870, forward strand.
CTGACCCCGGCCCTGGTCAGCGCCTCGACGATGGACTCACCGGCGGTCTTGCGGACCGCCTGGCCGCACGCCGGGCAGTGGAAGCTGTAGAACGTGCGCTCCCGGGTGGCGCCCAGCGCCAGCCGGAACGCCTCGGCCGGCAGCTCCACCTTCTCCCGGCAGTGAGAGCAGTAGACCTTGAATCTGGTGCCCTCCGCGGTCACCGGGTCAGCCCTCGTAGCCCTGGAGCGCCTCGAGCGCGGCGGCCCGCGCCGAGTCGGCGAGCTCCGGCGGGGAGACGATCCGGCCGTCCCGGCCCAGCCGCAGGGCCAGCGGGCGCAGGCCCGCCGGGTCCGCGCTGCGCAGGGTGATCCGCAGACCGCCGTCGGGCAGCTCCTCGGCCGAGTCGTGGGTGTAGTACTCGGCCACCCAGCGGCCGCCGGGGCCGACCTCGACCACCACCTCCGGGTCGGAGGCGGCCGGGGTGACCAGACCGGCGGACAGGTCGCGCGGCTCCAGCCGCGGCGGGTCGGCCGGCTCGTCCAGCACCTTGATCTCGGCCACCCGGTCCAGCCGGAACACCCGGCGGTCCTCCGAGGTGCGGCACCAGCCCTCGAGGTAGGTGTGCCCCTCGGTGACCAGCCGGATCGGGTCGACCAGACGCTCCGTCATGCCACCGCGCCCGTGCGACCAGTAGCGCAGCCAGATCAGCCGGCCCTCGCTCAGCGCCCGGTCGATGTCGGCGAAGACCTGGCCCTCGGCCTCGAAGGTCACCCCGACCCGGGCCGAGGACTCGGCGCTGTCGCCGGCCGCGTCCTCGATCTTGGCGACCGCGCGGGTCAGCGCCTGCCGGTCCCGCTCACGCAACCCCGGGAGCCCAGCCACGGCCCGGGCGGCCACAAGGAGGGCGGTGGCCTCGTCGGCGGCCAGCCGCAGCGGCTGGGCCACGTCGTCGACGTTGTGCCACCAGATCCGCTCGCCGTCGGTGTCGATGTCCAGCAGGTCGCCGCCGCGGAAGCTGGTGCCGCACATCGGCAGCACGTTCAGGTCGTTGATCAGCTCGCGCTCGGTGATGCCGAACGCCCGGGCCACCTCGGCCACCTCGGCGCCGGGCCGCTCGCGCAGGTAGGTGACCAGCGACAGCATCCGCCGGGTCTGGTCGATCGCGTTGCTCAACTCTGCCCCTCAAGGAGACCGGCCACCGCGCGCAGCCGGTCGACGACGTCCGCCCGCAGGTCCTCGGGCGCCAGCACCACCAGGTCGGGGCCGAACTCGGCCGCCTCGGCCGCGAGCCCCGGGCCGTACGGGATCTCCAACTCGTCCCAGCCGTCCGCGCCCTCACGGACGCTCAGCGCCTTGGTCCGCAGCGGGAAGCCCTTGCCCTGCCGCAGCCGGACGGTGGCCGAGGCGGTCGCGCCCTCGCCGCCGAACCTGGCCACCACCGCGCGCACGTCCACGTGCTCGGGCACCGTGCCGGTGAACTGCCCGGCCCGGGACTTCACCTTGCCGGTGATCCGGCTCAGCCGGAACACCCGGGCCGCCTCGCGGTCCCGGTCCCAGCCGGCCAGGTACCAGTGGCCGCGCCAGCACTCCAGCGCCCAGGGCTCCACCGAGCGCGGCTCGGCCGCGGCCGCCCCGGCCTTGCGGTACTCGAAGGTGACGGGGCGTCGGTCCCGGGCCGCGGTGAGCAGCGGCTCGAAGGCCGCCTCCCGGGCCGGGATCCGCGGCTCCAGCGCGCTGTGCTCGCGCTCCTCGGTGAACGGCACCCCGGCCGCGCGCAGCTTCTGCAGCGCGCCGCTGGCCGCGCCGGACATCTTGGCCTGCTGCCAGACCCGGGCGGCCAGCGTGAGCGCGGCCGCCTCCTCGGCGTCCAGGGCGATCTCCGGGAGCCGGTTGCGGTCCTTGCGGGCCAGGTAGCCCATCTCGCCGTCGAGCCCGTTCTCGTCCACGTCGATGATCAGGCCGAGCTCGCGCAGGTCGTCCTTGTCCCGCTCGAACATCCGGTTGAAGGCCTCTTCGCTGCCGGACTGCCAGGCCTCCCGGTACGCCTCGACGGACTCCCGGAGCTCCTTCTTGGAGAGCGGACGTCTGGTGTTCATCAGGCACAGGGCGAGGTTCATCAGCCGCTCTGCCTTGGCGATCGCCATCGCGGACCTTTCGGGTAACGGGGGTGCTTCCAGCTGGGTGGTTCGTCAGCTGTCGCTGACCGTACCGGCTGTGGTGCTCGCGGGGAAAGCCGAGGCCCCACCCCGCGCATCGCGGGGTGGGGCCTCGGGGTGACGCGGTGTCAGACGACGTGTCAGACGCCGAGCAGGTCGACCACGAAGATCAGGGTCGAACCGGCCGGGATGAGCGGGCTCGGGGACTGGTTCCCGTACGCCTTGTGGGCCGGGATGGTCAGCTTGCGCCGGCCGCCGACCTTCATGCCCTGGACGCCCTCGTCCCAGCCCTTGATGACCCGGCCGCCACCCAGCGGGAAGCGGAAGGTCTGGCCGCGGTTCCAGGAGGCGTCGAACTCCTCGCCGGTCTCGAAGGTGACGCCCACGTAGTGGACCTCGACCATGGCACCGGCCTTGGCCTCGGCACCGTCACCGACGAGGATGTCCTCGATGACCAGGTCCGCCGGCGCGTCGCCGATCGGGAAGTCGATCTCCGGCTTGGTAAGGCTCACAGCAAAGCTCTTCTCGTTCGGTGATGTAACAGGGATACGTTACGCGACGACTAGTCGGCGCCGCCGACACCCGCGTCCAGGATGTCGATCACGAAGACCAGGGTGGAGTTGGCCGGGATCTTCTCGGAGGCCTTGTCGCCGTAGCCCTGGGCCGGCGGGATCACGACCTCGATCCGGCTGCCGATGGTCTGGCCGGTGACGGCCTTGTCCCAGCCCTCGATGACGCCGCCGCCACCGGTGACGAAGCCGAAGGCCTGGCCGCGGTCGAGCGAGGAGTCGAACTGCTTGCCGTCGGCGTAGGTCACGCCGGTGTACTGGACGACGACCTTCTCGCCCGACTCGATCTTCCGGCCCTTGCCCGGGATCAGCACCGAGGTCTTCAGCTCGGTCGGCGCGGCCACGCCCGGGACGGGGGTGATGGTGGCCGGCTTCTTGCCGTTGTCCTTGACCGCGGGCATGCCCTCGGCCGGGGCGGCCATCTCGCCGCTGAGCACCGCGTCCGGCGAGGTGCCCTGCTTGATGTCGATCACGAAGACCAGGTTGTCCTTCGGGCCGACCCCCATCTGGGTGTTGCCCTGGTCGCCGAAGGCGGCGGCCGGCGGGGCCACCACCACGATCCGGCTGCCGGCCTTGTGCCCGGTCACCGCGTCGTCCAGGGCCGGGATCAGCTTGCCGGCGCCGGCCTGGAAGAGCTGCGGCTTCTTGTTGTCGAAGGAGTTGGCCAGGTCCTTGCCGGTGGCCCAGTTCTTGCTGGTGAAGTCGACGGTCACCCAGTCGTTCTTCTTGACCTCGGGGCCGGTGCCCTCGGTCAGCGTCTTCACCACGAAGCTGCCGTCGGGCGCGTCCTTGGGCACCTCGATGGCCGCCTTGGTGCCGAAGTCACCGGTGACGACCGGGAGCACCTTGGCGTCGTTCTTGATCGGCGGCACCGGGGCCTGGGTCGGGGTCGGCTGGGCCGGGGCGGACGGCGCCGAGTCGGCGGCGGCCTTCTTGTCCGAGTCCGGCTTGTTGACCATGTACAAGGTCACGACGCTGCCGACGATCAGGACCGCCAGCACGGTGCCCAGGATCGCGCCGAGCTTGCCGGCCGAGCCGGGGTTCTCGTCGTAACCGGACTCGTCCATGTCCCGGCGGCGCACCGTGGAGGCGAAGACCTGGGGCTCCTCGTCCTTCTTCTCCCCGGAGGCCGGGCGCACCTCGTCCCCGCCCCAGCCCGCCTGCTGCTTCAGGATCGCCGGGGGGACGACGATCGACTCACCGTCACCCGGCAGCGGCCCGCCGGGCCGTGCAGCCGTCGGGTCCCCGACGCTCTTCTCAGTCATGACTCCCCATCCATCTCGCGGGCCGCGCCCTCACCGGGTCCTGACGGACACCTGCCACAGTGCGCGACAGTATGTCAGGTGGACATGAGGGCGCGGTAAGAGCGCGAGCGTCGATTCGGTGTCAGGGGTTTCAGACCGCCTCGAGGATGTCGATCACGAAGACCAGGGTGGAGTTGGCGGGCACCGAGGCCTGCGCCTTGTCCCCGTAGCTGAGGGCCGGCGGCACCACCAGCTCGACCCGGCTGCCGACCGTCTGGCCGACCAGGCCCTGGTCCCAGCCCTTGATCAGGCTGCCGGTGCCGACCTGGAGCGCCTGCGCCCCGCCGTGGCTCCAGGAGGAGTCGAACTGCTGGCCGTTGGCCCAGAGCACCCCGGTGTACTGCACCACCAGGGTCTGGCCGGACTGCACCGGCTTGCCGTCGCCCTTCACCAGCACGGAGGTCTTCAGCTCGGTGGGCGGGGCGGGCGGCCCGGCCGGGACGGTGATGGTCGGGGCGGCCTTGCCGTTGTCCTTCACCTGCGGGAGGTCGGCCGGCGGCTGGGTCATGGCCCCGCCGATGGTCGAGTCCTGCGGCAGGTCCTCCACCACGTCCAGCACGAAGACCACGGTGTCGCCGCCGCCGATGCCCAGGTTGGCGCTGCCGGTGGCGCCGAAGCCGGCCGCCGGCGGGGCCACCACCAGCAGCCGGGTGCCGACCTTCTTGCCCACCACCGTCTGGTCGAAGGCGGGCACCAGCTGCCCGCTGGCCGCCTGGTAGAGCTGCGGCTTCTGGCCGGAGTCGTAGGAACTGGTCAGGTCCTTGCCGGTGGTCCAGTCCTTGGCGGTGTAGTTGACGGTCACCCAGTCGTTCTTGGCGACCGTCGCGCCCTCGCCCTCGATCACCGTGTTCACCACGAACTGGCCGCTGGGCTGGCCGGCCGGCAGCGTGATCGTCGCCTTGCTCCCGAAGCTCCCGGAGACGGTGGGCATCGGGGAGGCCGAGGCCACCGGGCTCGGCACCGCCGTGGCGGAGGCCGAGGCGGTGCCGGAAGCCCCCTGGGACGGCGAGCCGTCGCTGCCGCAGGCGGTGAGCAGGAGGAGCGGCAGGACGGCGAGCAGACCGGCGGTGCGACGCACGGTGTTCCTAACTGTCGGTCAAGTACGGGGCGGTGCCTGCCCGCAGCGTATTGCCCGATCCGCCCGCCGCCCCGCAGGCACCCCGCCCGGCGCCCGGCTACATCCCCGCGATCAGCTTCTCCACCCGCTCGTCCACCGAGCGGAACGGGTCCTTGCAGAGCACGGTGCGCTGCGCCTGGTCGTTCAGCTTCAGGTGCACCCAGTCGACGGTGAAGTCCCGGCGCTGCTCCTGCGCCTTGCGGATGAAGTCGCCGCGCAGCCGGGCCCGGGTCGTCTGCGGGGGCACCGACTTGGCCTCGAAGGTCTTGAGGTCGGTGGTGATCCGCTGGGCCTGGCCCTTGTTCTGGAGCAGGTAGAACAGGCCCCGGCGGCGGTGGATGTCGTGGTACGCCAGGTCGATCTGGGCCACCCGGGGGTTGGACATCCCCATGTTGTGCTTGGCCCGGTAGCGCTCGATCAGCTGGTGCTTCATGATCCAGTCGATCTCGGTGGAGACGCTGTCGAGGTTCCCGGAGCGGACGGCCTCCAGGGTGCGGCCCCAGAGCTCCAGCACCTTGGCGATGGTGCCGGTGTTGATGCCCTTGCGGTCGGCGAACTCCAGCGCCTTGGAGTAGTACTCCTCCTGGATGTCCAGCGCGCTGGCCTCCCGGCCGTTGGCCAGCCGGACCTGGTGGGTGCCGGTGAGGTCGTGGCTGACCTCGCGGATGGCCCGGATCGGGTTCTCCAGCGTCAGGTCGCGCATCACCACCCCGGCCTCGATCAGCCGCAGCACCAGGTCGGTGGAGCCCACCTTGAGCAGGGTGGTGGTCTCGGACATGTTGGAGTCGCCGACGATCACGTGCAGCCGGCGGTACCGCTCGGCGTCCGCGTGCGGCTCGTCCCGGGTGTTGATGATCGGACGGGAGCGGGTGGTGGCGGAGCTGACGCCCTCCCAGATGTGCTCGGCCCGCTGGCTGACGCAGTAGACCGCGCCGCGCGGGGTCTGCAGCACCTTGCCCGCGCCGCAGATCAGCTGACGGGTGACCAGGAAGGGGATCAGCACGTCGGCCAGCCGGGAGAACTCGCCGTGCCGCGCCACCAGGTAGTTCTCGTGGCAGCCGTAGGAGTTCCCGGCCGAGTCGGTGTTGTTCTTGAACAGGTAGACGTCCCCGGCGATGCCCTCCTCGTGGAGGCGCCGCTCGGCGTCCACCAGCAGGCCCTCGAGGATCCGCTCGCCGGCCTTGTCGTGCGTCACCAGCTCGGTGACGTCGTCGCACTCGGGGGTGGCGTACTCGGGGTGGGAGCCCACGTCCAGGTAGAGGCGGGCGCCGTTGCGAAGGAAGACGTTGCTGCTGCGGCCCCAGGAGACAACGCGGCGGAAGAGGTACCGGGCCACCTCGTCCGGCGACAGCCGACGCTGCCCCCGGAACGTGCACGTGACGCCGTACTCGTTCTCGATCCCGAAGATTCGACGGTCCATGAAGGCATCTCTTCTCTGTTCGAGGGCCTTGCGAAACCCCGGGCGGCCGACGGTCCGTCAGATCGCCTCGGTGGAGCGGGAGCCGCCGCGCCGGGCGGCTCCCGCTGCTCCCTACTCCTCTGTGCTCTCCTCGGCGGCGGCCGACTCGTCGCCGGCCAGCAGACGGCTCAGCTGCCCGCCCAGCACCCGCGTGAACTTGCGCTTCTGGAAGCGGGTGCGGTCCAGCACCGCGACCTCCAGCTGATCCGGCGTCAGGGTGCGCGGGGTGCCGCCGTTCGGATCCCGGGCCAGGCCGTCCACGGCCAGCTTGAGCGCGCCGGCCAGGCTCAGCCCGGCCCGGTGCTTCTCGCCCAGGTAGTTGCCGATCGAGTCCGCGTTCCCACCGACCACCACGGAGTTCTTCTCGTCCACCACCGAGCCGTCGGGGGTGAGCCGGTAGATCTGGTCGTCCTCGGGGGTGCGGCCGACCTCGGCCACGATCAGCTCCACCTCGTACGGCTTCTCGCCGACCGAGGAGAAGATGGTGCCGAGGGTCTGGGCGTAGACGTTGGCCAGCCCGCGGGCGGTCACGTCGGCCCGGTCGTAGGAGTAGCCGCGCAGGTCGGCGTAGCGCACGCCGCCGATCCGCAGGTTCTCGAACTCGTTGTAGCGGCCGACCGCGGCGAAGGCGATCTGGTCGTAGATCTCGGAGACCTTGTGCAGCGCCCGCGAGGTGTTCTCGGCGACGAAGACGATGCCGTCGGTGTAGGTCAGCACGACCACGCTGCGGCCGCGCGCGATGCCCTTGCGGGCGTACTCCGCGCGGTCCGCCATGGCCTGCTGGGGCGAGACGTAGAACGGTGTGGACACCTTGGCCCCTTCCTGGGAGGTTCGTGGCGGGCTTAGAGGAGCGGGGCCTGCGGGCCGTTGGGGTGCTCGAGGCGCTGGTCGGTGATCGAGTGCGCGATCGCGGAGACCTCGGCCTCGGAGAGGCGGCGGAAGCCGTCCTCGGTGATCAGCGAGACGATCGGGAAGATCTTGCGGGCCATGTCCGGGCCGCCGGTGGCGGAGTCGTCGTCGGCCGCGTCGTACAGCGCCTGCACCACCAGGGTGGAGGCCTGCTCGGCGGTCAGGCCCTCGCGGTAGAGCTTCTTCATCGAGCCCCGGGCGAAGACCGAGCCGGAGCCGGTGGCGGCGAAGCCCCGCTCCTCGGAGCGGCCGCCGGTGACGTCGTAGGTGAAGATCCGGCCGCGGTTGAGGTTGAGGTCGTAGCCGGCGAACATCGGGACCACGGCCAGGCCCTGCATGGCCATCCCGAGGTTGCCCCGGATCATCGTGGTCAGCCGGTTCGCCTTGCCCTCCAGGGAGAGCACCGCGCCCTCGATCTTCTCGTAGTGCTCCAGCTCCAGCTGGAACAGCCGGACCATCTCGACCGCCAGGCCGGCCGTGCCGGCGATGCCCACCGCGCTGTACTCGTCGGCCGGGAACACCTTCTCGATGTCCCGCTGGGCGATCACGTTCCCCATCGTGGCGCGGCGGTCGCCGGCCAGCACCACGCCGCCGTCGAAGACCGCCGCGACGATGGTGGTGCCGTGCGGCGCCTCGATGGTGAGGCCCTCCGGCAGGGTGCGGCGGCCGGGCAGCAGCTCCGGCGAGTACTGGCCGAGGAAGTCGATGAACGACGACGAGCCCGGGGTCAGGAAGGCAGCCGGTAGACGCCCGGTGCCACCAGTGTTGGCTTCCACTCGATTCCTTCCAGGTAGATCAACTGGCGCTGTGTGAACCGGAGACTACCCGTTCTTCGCCCCTCAACCACCTCGTCGGCGACGGGTAGTTCGGCAGGGTGTCGAAACGGCCGTCAGATGGTCCGCGCGCGGCAACCCCGGAGGAATTCCCACGGGATTGCCGCGCGCGGCGGAGCTACTGACGAGCGGCTACTGGCCGCCCTTCTGCACGAACTGACGGACGAAATCCTCCGCGTTCGACTCGAGGACGTCGTCGATCTCGTCGAGCACCGCGTCGACGTCGTCGCTGAGCTTCTCCTGGCGCTCCTTGAGGTCGTCGGACGCCTGCGCGTCGACCGCCTGCTCCTCGACCTCCTCGGAGGAACGGCTCGCCCGCTGCTGACCGCCGTCGGTGTCCTTGCTGGCCATTTCCCTCACCCCGCTCGCTCGGTTGGTCAGACACTATCCACCGGCCACGACATCCGCTTCCGGTTTCCGTACAACGTCCGTGCCTCGTGTGGATGATTCCCTTTTCGCGGAAAGTTCACCCCTGGTGATCGAGACGTTACCCGCCGGACAGCACCCGGAGCAGGTCCTCCGCCGTCCGGCAGCGGTCCAGCAGGTCCTTCACGTGGCTGCGGGTGCCCCGCAGCGGCTCCAGGGTCGGCACCCGCTGGAGCGAGTCCCGGCCCGGCAGGTCGAAGATGACGGAGTCCCAGGAAGCTGCCGCCACATGGTCGGCGTACTGCTCCAGGCAGCGGCCGCGGAAGTACGCCCGGGTGTCCTCCGGGGGCTTGGAGACCGCCCGGGTGACCTCGTCCTCGGTCACCAGCCGCTCGAACCGGCCGCGGGCCACCAGGCGGTTGTACAGGCCCTTGTCGGCCCGCACGTCGCTGTACTGGAGGTCCACCAGGTGCAGCCGGGGGCTGTCCCAGTCCAGGCCGTCGCGCAGGCGGTAGCCCTCCAGGATCTCCTTCTTGGCGACCCAGTCGAGCTGCTTGGACAGGCTCATCGGGTCGTTCTCCAGCCGGTTGAGCACGTCCTCCCAGCGCAGCAGCACGTCCACGGTCTGCTCGTCGGCGTCCTGGCCGTAGCGGTCCTCGACGTACTTGCGGGCCAGCTCGAAGTACTCCATCTGCAGCTGAACGGCCGTCAGCTTCCGCCCGCTGCGCAGCTGGACGAGGTACTGCAGGGACGGGTCGTGGGAGACCCGGTGCAAGGTCCGGACCGGCTGGTCGACGGCGAGGTCGGCGGTGATGAAGCCGTCCTCGATCATCGTCAGGACCAGCGCGGTGGTGCCCAGCTTGAGGTAGGTGGAGATCTCGGAGAGGTTGGCGTCGCCGATGATCACGTGCAGCCGGCGGTACTTCTCGGCGTCCGCGTGCGGCTCGTCCCGGGTGTTGATGATCGGGCGCTTGAGGGTGGTCTCCAGGCCGACCTCGACCTCGAAGTAGTCCGCCCGCTGGCTGAGTTGGAAGCCGTCCGCGCCGCCCTCCTGGCCCAGGCCCACCCGGCCGGCGCCGGTGACCACCTGGCGGGAGACGAAGAAGGGGGTGAGGTGGCGGACGATGTCGGCGAACGGCGTCGACCGCTGCATCAGGTAGTTCTCGTGGGTGCCGTAGGAGGCGCCCTTGTTGTCCGTGTTGTTCTTGTAGAGGTTGATCCGCTGGCCGTTCGGCAGCTCCAGCGCGCGGGCCGCCGCCTCGGCCATGATCCGCTCGCCGGCCTTGTCCCAGAGCACCGCGTCGCGCGGGTTGGTGATCTCCGGCGAGCTGTACTCGGGGTGCGCGTGGTCCACGTAGAACCGGGCGCCGTTGGTGAGGATGACGTTGGCCAGGCCGATGTCCTCGTCGGTCAGCTGGCTGGCGTCCGCCACGTCTCGCGCGAGGTCGAAGCCGCGTGCGTCGCGCAGCGGGTTCTCCTCCTCGAAGTCCCAGCGGGCCCGCCGTGCCCGGTGCATCGCGGCCGCGTAGGCGTTGACGATCTGGGACGAGGTGAGCATCGCGTTGGCGTTCGGGTGGCCCGGCACCGAGATGCCGTACTCGGTCTCGATCCCCATCACGCGCCGTACGGTCATGCGGCCCTCCTTGCCCGGTTCTGCTGCCCGGTTCCGATGGTGTCCCAAGACGCGCCGTCCGGCTGCGGGCCCCGGGTGGGGGGCCCGCAGCCGGACGGTGGGAAGGGCGTCCTACAGGTACTGGCCCGTGTTGGCCACGGTGTCGATCGAGCGGCCGGACTCGGCGCCCTGCTTGCCGGTGACCAAGGTCCGGATGAAGACGATGCGCTCGCCCTTCTTGCCGGAGATCCGGGCCCAGTCGTCCGGGTTGGTGGTGTTGGGCAGGTCCTCGTTCTCCTTGAACTCGTCCACGCAGGCGGCGAGCAGGTGCGCCACCCGCAGGCCGTGCTGGCCGGTGTCGAGGAAGGCCTTGATGGCCATCTTCTTCGCCCGGTCGACGATGTTCTGGATCATCGCGCCGGAGTTGAAGTCCTTGAAGTACAGGACCTCCTTGTCACCGTTGGCGTAGGTGACCTCCAGGAAGCGGTTCTCCTCGGTCTCGGTGTACATCCGCTCGACCACGGCCTGGATCATGCCGCCGACGGTCGCCGCCACGGAGCCCTCGTGCTCCTTGACGTCGTCCGGGTGGAACGGCAGCGAGTCCTTGAGGTACTTGGAGAAGATGTCCTTCGCGGCCTCGGCGTCCGGGCGCTCGATCTTGATCTTGACGTCCAGGCGGCCGGGCCGCAGGATCGCCGGGTCGATCATGTCCTCGCGGTTCGAGGCGCCGATCACGATGACGTTCTCCAGGCCCTCCACGCCGTCGATCTCGGCGAGCAGCTGCGGGACGATGGTGTTCTCCACGTCCGAGCTGACGCCCGACCCACGGGTGCGGAAGAGGGACTCCATCTCGTCGAAGAAGACGATGACGGGCGTGCCCTCGCTGGCCTTCTCCCGGGCCCGCTGGAAGACCAGGCGGATCTGCCGCTCGGTCTCGCCGACGTACTTGTTGAGCAGCTCGGGGCCCTTGATGTTCAGGAAGTAGCTCTTGCCCTGCGGCCGGCCGGTCACCTCGGCGACCTTCTTGGCCAGCGAGTTGGCCACCGCCTTGGCGATCAGCGTCTTGCCGCAGCCGGGCGGGCCGTAGAGCAGGACGCCCTTCGGCGGCCTGAGCTCGTACTCCTTGAACAGGTCCGCGTGCAGGTACGGCAGCTCGACCGCGTCCCGGATCTGCTCGATCTGGCTTCCCAGACCGCCGATCTGACGGTAGTCGATGTCCGGGACCTCCTCGAGGACCAGCTCCTCGACCTCGGCCTTCGGGACCACCTCGTAGACGTAGCCGGAGCGCGGCTCCAGCAGGAGCGCGTCGCCGGGGCGCAGCTTCAGCTCGCGCAGCGGCTCGGCGAGCCGGACCACCCGCTCCTCGTCGGTGTGCCCGGTGACCAGCGCTCGCTCGCCGTCCTCCAGCACCTCCTTGAGGGTGACGATGTCACCGATGCTCTCGAAGGCGAACGCCTCGACGACGTTCAGCGCCTCGTTGAGCATCACCTCCTGGCCGCGGCGGAGCTCGTCGAGTTCGACGCTCGGGCTGACGTTCACCCGCAGCTTGCGGCCGCCGGTGAAGATGTCGGCCGTGCCGTCCTCGTTCGCGCTCAGGAAGGTGCCGAACCCGGCGGGAGGCTGGGCCAGCCGGTCCACCTCCTCCTTGAGGGCCACGATCTGGTCGCGGGCCTCCCGGAGCGTGGAGACGAGCCGTTCGTTCTGGGCGGTCACGCCGGCCAGGTTGGTCTGGAGCTCGACGATGCGGTCTTCGAGGATCCTCGAATTGCGCGGTGAGTCGGCGAGCTTGCGGCGCAGGACGGCGATCTCCTGCTCGAGGTACGAGACCTGAGCCGCCGGGTCGTCGGAACCCCGTGCGGGCCGGCCGGCGCTGCGGTTGTAGTCGTCATCGTGGGATGCCACGGTCCTCACCTCCTCCTGGGGGAGCTGGACGACCCAAACCTACCTTCATTCCTGCCGGGTAAACCCGTAGATCAGAAAGAAGGCCGGGCGTGTCCGATCTTCGCGCTCGGATGCTGCCCCCCGTGCTGAGTGGATACCCACCGTCGGCCCGCTAATGCGGCCGACGGGTAGGCTCGGTGTCCGATCGTGACCGGGCGGTGCCCGGCGCGGTACGTGGAGTTCGCCAGAAGGAGCGGTAGGGGACATGTCGGAGACCCAGGAAGCACTGGAAGTCTGGATCGATCAGGATCTCTGCACCGGGGACGGCATCTGCGTCCAGTACGCGCCCGAGGTCTTCGAGTTGGACATCGACGGCCTGGCCTACGTGAAGGGCGAGGACGACGAGCTGCGCCAACAGCCGGGCCAGACCGCGCCGGTGCCGCTGACGCTGCTTCAGGACGTGGTGGACTCCGCCAAGGAGTGCCCCGGCGACTGCATCCACGTGCGCCGGGTGAACGACCGGGTCGAGGTGTACGGGCCGGACGCGGACTGACGCCGGGTCAGGCGGCCGGGCCGGGCCGCCGGGGTCAGGCGGTGGCGGCCGGCTGCGAGCTCTCGGTGCGGAGCCAGCCGCCGCCGGCCTTCTGCCGCCAGGAGAGCGAGACCAGCAGGTCCGGCGCGAAGCGCGGCACCTCCTCGCTGGAGTAGCCCCGCGCGCGGGCGGTCAGGGTGCCGTCGCTGCGCAGCTTGAGCTCGGTGACGGTGCGGCCCGCCGTCTCCTCCAGCAGGGTCGCGGCGAGCTGCGGGCGGCCGTCCTGACCGTTGGTCAGCAGGTAGACGCCGTCCGGCGGGGTGCCGTTGCCGGCGTCGCAGTGGGCGGCCAGCACGGTGCTGGGGCGGCCGTCCAGCAGGGCCGTGAAGCTGAGCGAGACCTTCACCGGGAACGGGCCGCAGTCGAGCGGCAGGGTGGCCTTGGCCGGGTCCGGCGCGGACTCCTTCGGCAGCGCCGCCGGGGCCTTGGCGGCGGGCGGTGCCGCCGGGCGCACCACGCCCCCGGCCGGGGCGGCGGCCAGACCGGCGGCGATCAGGGCGGCGGTGGCCGCCGCGACCAGCACCCAGTGGCGTATCCGGCTCCGGCCGGCGCTCCGCCCGGCGCTCGGCCCGGGGTCCGTCTCGGTCGGGTCCGTCTGAACCGTCGTCATCTGCACCGTCTCGGCCGCGCGTTCCACCAGGCAGTCCCCTCCTGGGCGGGGTGGCATGTGAGGCAGCATCATCCCACGGCCCGGGGCCTGTCATGACCTCCGGCACTCCCGGGTTCCGGCTGGGTTCCGGCTGGGGCTCCGCCCCCGGAACCGACGAAGGGTGCACCCGCGGACGGGTGCACCCTTCGTTCGTTCGTCGTCGCTACTACTCGGACTCGGTCTCGCTCTTGGCGGCGGCCCGGGCGGCCGCGCGCTCGGCGAGGCTCTGCTCCGGAGAGCCGCCCTCGTAGTCCTCGCCGTACGAGCCCTTGGAGGGTCGGCGGCGGCGCAGCGGGGGCTCGACGCCGTCGGCCAGGCGGCGGGCGGTGAGCAGGAAGCCGGTGTGGCCGATCATCCGGTGGTCCGGGCGGACCGCGAGGCCCTCCAGGTGCCAGGTGCGGACCATGGTCTCCCAGGCCTGCGGCTCGGTGAAGGTGCCGTGCTCCCGGAGCGCCTCGACGGTCTTCGACATCTGCGTGGTGGTGGCCACGTAGCAGCAGATCAGACCGCCGGGGACGAGCGCCTTGGAGGCGACGTCCAGGCACTCCCAGGGGGCGAGCATGTCGAGGATGACGCGGTCGACGTCGGTCTCCACCAGGTTGTCCTGGAGGTCACCCACCGTCAGCTTCCAGGCCGGGTGCGAGCCGCCGAAGTAGCGCTCGACGTTGCTCTTGGCGATGTCGGCGAAGTCCTGGCGGCGCTCGTACGAGGCGAGCATGCCGGTGTCGCCGACGGCGCGCAGCAGGTACGTGGAGAGCGCGCCGGAGCCGACGCCCGCCTCGACCACGCGGGCACCCGCGAAGATGTCGGCCATGGCCAGGATCTGCCCCGCGTCCTTGGGGTAGATCACGGCGGCGCCGCGGGGCATGGAGAGGACGTAGTCGGGGAGCAGGGGGCGCAGCGCGAGGTACGGGACGTTCCCCGTGGTGCGCACGACAGTGCCCTCGGGGGCGCCGATCAGCTCGTCGTGGGGGAACGCACCCTTGTGGGTGTGGAACTGGTTCCCGGCCTGGAGCGTGAACGTGTAGTGGCGGCCCTTGGGGTCGGTCAGCTGGACCTGGTCCCCGACCTGGAAGGGCCCGCGTCGGCGGGTGGCACCGGTCGGTTCGGACATGACGGCAATCCTAAGGGACCCGGGGAGCGCCTCCGACCAGCGGGGCTGCGCCCCGGTTCACCGGCGGTTCATCGCGCCGCTGAGGTACCGCTCCAGGTCGGTCAGGGTGAGCACCCCGTAGACGGTGCCGTCCGGGCGGACCACCAGGTACTCGGTGGCGGGGGTGCTGCGGAGCGCGGTCAGCAGCTCCTCCCCCGAGAGCTCGGTGCCCAGCCGCAGGCCCGGTTCGAGGTCGCGGGCCAGCGCGCCGACCTGGACCCAGGGGCGGCGGTGCTCGGGGACGGCGTTCACCGCCGCCTCCTTGACCAGGCCGACCGGCTCGCCCCGGCCGTCCACCACCACCATCGCCCCGGCCTCGGCCTCCCTGGCCCGCCGGATCGCCTCGCCGAGCGGGGTGTCGGCGGTGACCTGGACCGCCCGGCGGGCCAGCCCGGCGGGCCGCAGGCCGGGCAGGGCCTGCTTGAGGCGGGCGTTGCGCAGGGCGCCGCCGGCGCCGTTCCAGATGATCACGGCCAGGACGGCGGCCAGCACGCTGTCGATCAGGCTGTCGGCGGTCGAACGCTCGACCCCGCCGCGGGCCCCGGCCAGCACCGGCAGCCCGACCAGCACCGCCAGGGCCAGCACCCGGCCGGCCCAGACCGCGGCCACCGTGCCGGTCATCGGACGGCCCGTCAGACCCCAGACCAGCGCCCGCAGGATGCGGCCGCCGTCCAGCGGGAGGCCGGGCAGCAGGTTGAAGGCGGCCACCACCAGGTTGCTGACGAACAGTCCGGCCAGCAGCACCCCGGGCACGCTGGCCGGCCGGACCGCCAGGAAGGCCAGGTAGAACAGGCCGCCCAGGACCAGCGAGAGCAGCGGGCCGACGAAGGCCAGCCAGAACTCCCGGGCCGGGGTGCGGGCCTCCTTCTCGATCTCCGAGACCCCGCCGAAGAACTGCAACTGGATCCGGCGCGGATTGAGCTTCTGCCGGAGCGCGACCACCGTGTGCGCCAGCTCGTGCACCAGGACGGAGGCGTAGAAGGCCACCGCGAAGGAGAAGGAGACCAGGTAGCGGGTGCCGCCCAGCTCCGGGAGCACCTCGGTGAGCTGACCGCCGAAGATCCAGGTGATCAGCCCGGCGATCACGAACCAGGAGGGGGTGACGTAGACCGGCACGCCGAACGGACGGCCCATCAGGATGCCGCCTGGCCGCTCCTGCTGACCCCTGCTCTCGCTCACCGCGGTCCCTTCGTCCTCGTCGCCCTGCCGTGCCCGCCGTCCGGGCTCCACCGCGCCACGCTACGTGATCTCCGGCCGGAACCGGCCGTGCCGTCGCGTGCGGTCGCGTGTGGTCGCGTCCCGTCGTGTGCGGCGCGGTTCGGCGCGTTCGGAGCCGTGCCGGTCCTGTACCCGGTCAACGCACGGAACGCCCCCGTCGTTGCAGAGCCGTGTCCTGACCGTCGCGGGAGCCGCCGTGACAGTGGGGTGACGGCGGGATGGCAGCCCGGGGCAATAGGGTCGGGGTATGCAGCACGAGACCGACAGCTCCACCGAGACGCCCGCCGCACCGGCCGCGCCCCGGCCGGCCCTGGCGCCGACCGGGCTCTCGCCCTCCCGGGCAGGGGACTTCATGACCTGCCCGCTGCTCTACCGGCTGCGGGTGATCGACAAGCTGCCGGAACCGCCCAGCTCGGCGGCCACCCGGGGCACGGTGGTGCACGCGGTGCTGGAGCGGCTGTTCGACAGCCCGGCGGCGGAGCGGACCGCGGAGCGGGCGCTCGGCCTGCTGCGGCCGCAGTGGGAGCGGCTGCTCGGTGAGCGGCCGGAGCTGGCCGGGCTCTTCCCGGAGGACCCGGACGGCGCGGCGCTGACCCGCTGGCTGGGCGACGCCGAGAAGCTGATCGACCGTTGGTTCCGGCTGGAGGACCCGACCCGGCTGCACCCGGTGGAGCGCGAGCTCTACGTGGAGACGGTGCTGGGTTCCGGCCTGCTGCTGCGCGGCTACATCGACCGGGTGGACGTGGCCCCGACCGGCGAGGTCCGGCTGGTGGACTACAAGACCGGCCGCGCGCCCTCGCGGGACTTCGAGGGCAAGGCGATGTTCCAGATGAAGTTCTACGCCCTGGTGGTCTGGCGGTGGAAGGGTGTGCTGCCCAAGCGCCTCCAGCTGGTCTACCTGGGCGGCGGGGGCGACGTGGTCACCTACGACCCGGACGAGGCCGACCTGATCGCGGTGGAGCGCAAGCTCACCGCGCTCTGGGAGACCATCAACCGGGCGGTGGCCACCGGGGACTTCCCGGCCACCCGGAACCGGCTCTGCGACTGGTGCGACCACAAGGCCAGCTGCCCGGAGTTCGGTGGCACTCCCCCGCCCTACCCGCTGCCGCTCCAGCGGCGGCCGAACGACGACGAGGGCCCCGGTCCGGACGTGCTTCCGGTCGCGGGGCGGACGAGCGAAGAGACGAGCAAGGAGTCCGAGTGACGATCCGAGTGCTGCTGGTCGACGACCAGCCGCTGCTGCGAACCGGTTTCCGGATGATCCTGGAGGCCGAGTCCGACCTGGTGGTGGTGGGTGAGGCCGGGGACGGACAGCAGGCGCTCGACCAGGTGCGCGCGCTCCAGCCGGACGTGGTGCTGATGGACATCCGGATGCCCCGGATGGACGGGGTCGAGGCCACCCGCCGGATCGCCGGCCCGGGACGGGACGGTCCGGCCAAGGTGCTGGTGCTGACCACCTTCGACCTGGACGAGTACGTGGTCGAGGCGCTCCGGGCCGGGGCCAGCGGCTTCCTGCTCAAGGACGTCCCGGCCGAGGAACTGGTGCAGGCGATCCGGGTGGTGGCCGACGGCGCGGCCATGCTGGCGCCCTCGATCACCCGGCGGCTGCTGGACATGTACGCCACCAAGCTGCCGTCGGGCGACGAGGCCCCGCCGCAGGCGCTCACCGCGCTGACGGAGCGTGAGCTGGAGGTGCTCAAGCTGGTCGCCCGCGGCCTCTCCAACGCGGAGATCGCCGGCGAGCTGTACGTCAGCGAGACCACCGTGAAGACCCACGTCGGCCACGTGCTGACCAAGCTCCAACTGCGGGACCGGGTACAGGCGGCGGTGTACGCCTACGAGAGCGGCCTGGTCCGGCCCGGTGCCCAGTAGGGTCTGGAACCCGCTCGACGGTACGACGAAGCCCGTCCGCTCCTCGTTCGGAGCGGACGGGCTTCGTCGTGTCTTGGTCGTGTCTCGGTCGTGTCTTCGTCGTGTCAGGGGTGACGGAACGTCACTTCTTGGTGCGGCCGATCTCCCAGAAGCGGAACACGCCGGTGGTGTCCACCGTGCTGTCCACGCCGGTGATGTCGGTGCGCGAGGCGTAGAAGGCCTTGTTCTGGAAGATCGGGAGCATCGGCACGGCCTCGGCGACCAGGTTCTGGACCTGGCCGTAGGCGCCGCCGGCGCTGCGGTCGGTCTGCTTGATGCTCTCCGGCAGCAGCTTCTGACTGATCTTCGGGTCGTCCCACCCGGTGTGGAAGGAGCCGCCGTCCACCAGCAGCGGGCCGACGAAGTTGTCCGCGTCCGCGTAGTCCGGGGTCCAGCCGACGGTGTAGGCCTGGTAGGTGCCGTCGATCCAGGCCTTCTGGAAGGCCGTCCAGTCCGCCTCCTGCTGGACGTTCACCTGGAACAGGCCGCTGGCCTCCAGCTGCTTCTTGATCTCCTTGGCCTCGGCGTCGCCGGCCCGGGAGCGGGACCAGGTGAGGTTGAACTTCACCGGGGTCTGCACCTTGGCGTTGGCGAGCAGCTTCTTGGCCTTGTTCACGTCCGGCTCGCCGTAGCGGTCGAAGAAGGCGGTGTTGTGGCCGGTGATGCCGGCCGGGACCACCGAGTAGAGCGGCTGCACGGTGCGCGCGTACACGTCGCGGGCCAGCACCTTGCGGTCCAGCAGCTGGGCGATCGCCTGGCGGACGGCCACGTTACCGGTGACGGCGTCCTTGGTGTTGAAGGCCATGAAGCGGGCCTCGGCGCTGTCGCCCTCGGCCACCTTGAGCTTGCCGGCGCCGGTCAGCTGCTCGTCCTTGAGCCTGGCCGAGGTGGCCGGGTCCAGGCTGTTGTCCGCCAGGTCGATGTCGCCGGACTCCAGGGCGCCCTTGAGCTGCTCGGCGTCGGTGAAGTAGCGGAGGGCGAACTTGTTGTTCTGGAGCTTGGCCTCGCCCCGGTAGTCGCCGTTGGCGGTCAGCGAGACCTTGGCCGGGCCGCCGCCCTCGCCGTTCTCGATCGAGTCGATCTTGTACGGGCCGGAGCCGACCAGCTTGTCGTTGGGCAGCAGCTTGTCGGCCGGGAAGACCTGGTGGTCGACGATCGAACCGGCCGCCGTGGCCAGCTTGGCCGGGAGCACCGCGTCCGGGGTGTTCAGCTGGAACTCCACCTCGAGGTCGCCCTTGGCGGTCACCTTGTCGATGGTGGCGAGCAGGCTGGACGGGCCGTTCTCGTCCGCGATCTTCTTCATCCGCTCGACCGAGAAGACCACGTCCTGGGCGGTCAGCGGGTGGCCGTTGGAGAACTTCAGGCCGCTCTGCAGGGTGCACTTGTAGGTGGTGGTGCCACCAGCGGCGAAGCCGCAGGTCTGCGCCGCGTCGGGCTGCGGGACGGAGGCGCCCGCCGGGAACTTCATCAGCGACTGGAAGGTGTTGTTGAGCACCAGCCAGGCCCCGTTGTCGTAGGCACCGGCCGGGTCGAGCACCTTGGTCACGTTGGTCGTCCCCATCGTGATGGCGCCCTTGCCGTCGTCGCCGCCGGTGACCACCTTCTTCGCCGAGGCGCAGCCCGCGGCCGAGGTGACGACCAGGGTGGCACACGCCAGTACAGCCAGACGGTTGGCAGAAGTCATGCGGGAACGTTCCTTCTCGGACGGACCGACGGTGAGCCGGTTGCTGCCGAAGCCGCTGCCCGGGTAGGGGCGCACGACGGTCGGGCGTGGGGTCACTGAACCCGATGAAGCGTGCCACATCGAACTTGTACGAATATCACCGGCAGTGATCGCCGGACGGCCCGTCCGGGCCGGAACCTTGACGTCTTGTCAGGCAATGCCCGATTCGTCCCGCGATCGCGGGTGCCGACCATCGCCCAGGGTGGGCAAAGTCACATCGGGACGACTCCGGTCTGGTACCTCCGGTCAGACCCGGGCGGCCACGACGGAGCGGAGGAGCTCCAGGTCCAGCTGCTCCAGCGAACCGATCACCGTCCGCCCCGGGGCGGGCTCGATCGCCGCCACCGACGGCACCGCGATCACCGGGCAGCCGGCCGCCTCGGCGGAACGGACCCCGGTCGGGGCGTCCTCCACCACCACGCAACGGGCCGGGTCGGCGCCCAGGCGGGCCGCGGCGGCCAGGTACGGGTCCGGGTGGGGCTTGGTGCGGGCCACCTCGTCCCCGGCCAGCGTGAACGCGAAGTGGTGGCGGCCCAGGCTCTCCAGCACGATGTCGATCACGTGCCGGTGCGAGGCCGAGACCAGGGCGGCCGGGATGCCGTGCGCGGCCAGGGTGTTGAGCAGCCGCTCGGCCCCGGGCATCAGCGGGACCCCGCCGGCCAGCAGGTCGACGAAGCGCTGGTTCACCAGCACGGTGAGCTCGGCCGGGGTGAGCGTCACCCCGGTGGTCGAGATCAGGTAGTCCAGCACGCGGCTCATCGGGCCGCCGACCACGTGCTCGCGGTCCGCCTCGTTCAGCTCGTGGCCGAGCTCGGCGAAGAGCGTAGCCTCCGCCTGCCACCAGAAGTGCTCGGTGTCGACCAGGGTGCCGTCCATGTCCAGCAGGACGGCCTGCGGGTCGAGCCCGTCGCCCCGGGCGGGCAGCTGGGTGGCGGTGGAGATCGTGGTCATGGTGGGCGTCCTTCCCGTCGGCGGGCGTCCCCGGAGATGACGCAGGCCGGTCCGCGGTGAGCGGACCGGCCCGTTCAGGGTGATCCAGGATACGCCCCGTGCGCTGGAACGACACGAACGGAACGCGGCTACCTCGTTACCTCGCGTTGAAGCGCTTGTCGTTCAGCGCGCTAGCGCGCGTTGCCCATCCCGTCGTTCACCGCGCTAGCGCGCGTTGCCCATCCCGTCGTTCACCGCGCTAGCGCGCGTTGAAGTACTTGGCTTCCGGGTGGTGGATCACGATCGCGTCGGTGGACTGCTCGGGGTGGAGCTGGAACTCCTCCGAGAGCACGACCCCGATCCGCTCCGGCTTCAGCAGGTCGGCGATCTTGGCCCGGTCCTCCAGCTCCGGGCAGGCCCCGTAGCCGAGCGAGAACCGCGCGCCGCGGTACTTGAGCTGGAACATGTCCTTGACGTCCTGCGGGTCCTCGTCGCCGAAGCCCAGCTCGAAGCGGACCCGGGCGTGCCAGAACTCGGCCAGGGCCTCGGCCAGTTGGACCGAGAGGCCGTGCAGCTCCAGGTAGTCCCGGTAGGCGTTGGCGGCGAAGAGCTCGTTGGCCGCCTCGGAGATCCGGTTCCCCATGGTGACCACCTGGAGGCCGAGCACGTCCTTCTCGCCGCTCTCCTCCGGACGGAAGAAGTCGGCCAGGCAGAGACGGCGGCCGCGGCGCTGCCGCGGGAAGGTGAAGCGGGTGCGCTCGGTACCGTCCGCGTTGTAGACCAGCAGGTCGTCGCCCTTGGAGGCGGCCGGGAAGTAGCCGTAGACCACGGCGGCCTCCAGCCAGCCCTCGGTCTGCAGGCGGTCCAGCCACATCCGCAGGCGCGGGCGGCCCTCGGTCTCCACCAGCTCCTCGTAGGACGGGCCCTCGCCGGCCCGGGCGGCCTTGAGACCCCACTGGCCCTTGAAGAGCGCGTCCTCGTCCAGCCAGGAGGAGTAGTCGGCGAACGGAACGCCCTTGACGATCCGGTCACCCCAGAACGGCGGGGTCGGGATCCGGTTGTCCACCGTCACGTCGGAGCGGATCTGACCGAGGTTCACCTCTTCCGGCTCCTCCACCTGGACCCGGGCGTGCCGGCGCTGGCGCAGCTCCGGCAGGGCCGCACCGGGGACGCCTCGCTTGACCGCGATCAGCGCGTCCATCAGGCGCAGGCCCTCGAAGGCGTCCCGGGCGTAGCGGACCTCGCCCTCGTAGATCTCGTGCAGGTCCTGCTCGACGTAGGCGCGGGTGAGCGCGGCGCCGCCGAGGATCACCGGGAACTGGGCGGCCAGCTGACGCTGGTTCAGCTCCTCCAGGTTCTCCTTCATGATCACGGTGGACTTCACCAGCAGGCCCGACATCCCGATCACGTCGGCGCGGTGCTCCTGGGCGGCGTCCAGGATCGCCGAGACCGGCTGCTTGATGCCCAGGTTGACCACGGTGTAACCGTTGTTGGACAGGATGATGTCGACCAGGTTCTTGCCGATGTCGTGGACGTCGCCCTTGACGGTGGCCAGCACGATGGTGCCCTTGCCCTCGTCGTCGGACTTCTCCATGTGCGGCTCCAGGTGGGCCACCGCGGTCTTCATCACCTCGGCGGACTGGAGCACGAAGGGCAGCTGCATCTGGCCCGAGCCGAACAGCTCGCCGACCACCTTCATGCCCGCGAGCAGGGTGGTGTTGACGATGTCGAGGGCCGAACGCTCCGTCAGGGCCTCGTCCAGGTCGGCTTCCAGGCCCTTGCGCTCGCCGTCGATGATCCGGCGCTGCAGCCGCTCGTCCAGCGGGAGGGCGGCCAGCTCCTCGGCCTTGGAGGCCGCGGTGGAGGCGGCGCTGACGCCCTCGAAGAGCTGCAGCAGCTTCTGCAGCGGGTCGTAGCCCTCGGCGCGGCGGTCGTAGATCAGGTCGAGCGCGACCTCGCGCCGGTCCTCCGGAATGCGGGCCATCGGCAGGATCTTGGAGGCGTGCACGATCGCCGAGTCCAGGCCAGCCTCGACGCACTCGTGGAGGAAGACCGAATTGATCACCTGGCGGGCGGCCGGGCTCAGGCCGAAGGAGATGTTGGAGAGGCCGAGGGTGGTCTGCACCGCCGGGTGACGGCGCTTCAGCTCGCGGATCGCCTCGATGGTCTCGATGCCGTCCCGGCGGGACTCCTCCTGGCCGGTGCCCAGGGTGAAGGCCAGGCAGTCGACCAGGATCGAGCCCTCGTCGACGCCGTACTCGGCGGTGAGCTGGCCGATCAGGCGCTCGGCGATGTCGACCTTCTTGTCGGCGGTGCGGGCCTGGCCCTCCTCGTCGATGGTGAGCGCGATCAGACCGGCGCCGTGCTCCCGGGCGAGCGAGGCGATCCGGCCGAACCGGGTCTCGGGGCCGTCGCCGTCCTCGTAGTTGACCGAGTTGAGCACCGCGCGGCCGCCGAGCGCCTCCAGGCCGGCGCGCAGCACCTGCGGCTCGGTGGAGTCCAGCACGATCGGCAGGGTGGAGGCGGTGGCGAGGCGGCCGGCAATCTCCTTCATGTCGGCCACGCCGTCCCGGCCGACGTAGTCGACGCAGAGGTCGAGCATGTGCGAGCCGTCCCGGATCTGCTCGCGGGCGATCTCGACGCAGGCCTGCCAGTCCTGGGCGAGCATCGCGTCGCGGAACTTCTTGGACCCGTTGGCGTTGGTGCGCTCGCCGATCGCCAGGTAGGAGATGTCCTGACGGAACGGCACCGGCTGGTAGAGCGAGGAGGCGGAGGGCTCGGGCTGCGGGTCACGGGCCACCACCGGACGGCCCTGGACCCGCTCGACCACGGCACGCAGGTGCTCGGGGGTGGTGCCGCAGCACCCGCCGACCAGCGAGAGGCCGTACTCGGTGGTGAAGCTGTCGTGCGCGTCGGCCAGCTCGACCGGGCTGAGCGGGTAGTGGGCACCGTCCTTGCCGAGCACCGGGAGGCCCGCGTTCGGCATGCAGGAGAGGCCGATCCTGGCGTTCTTCGCCAGGTAGCGCAGGTGCTCGCTCATCTCGGCCGGGCCGGTGGCGCAGTTCATTCCGATGTAGTCGATGCCGAGCGGCTCCAGCGCGGTGAGCGCGGCGCCGATCTCGGAGCCCAGCAGCATGGTGCCGGTGGTCTCGACGGTGACCTGGGCCAGGATCGGCAGGTCGAGGCCGGCGTCGGACAGCGCGGCCTTGCAGCCGAGGACGGCCGCCTTGGTCTGGAGCAGGTCCTGGCTGGTCTCGATTAGCAGCGCGTCGGCACCGCCGGCGATCAGCCCGGCCGCGTTCAGCTGGAAGCCGTCGCGGAGCGTCTCGTACGGAGCGTGGCCGAGGGTCGGCAGCTTGGTGCCGGGGCCGATCGAGCCGAGCACCCAACGGGTGCGGCCGTCCCGGGCGGTGAAGTCGTCCGCCGCCTCACGGGCGATCCTGGCACCGGCCTCGGAGAGCTCGAAGATCCGGTCCGAGATCTCGTACTCGCCGAGCGCGGAGTAGTTGGTGCCGAAGGTGTTGGTCTCGACGCAGTCGACACCGACCTCGAAGTAGGCGTCGTGGACCGAGCGCACGATGTCGGGGCGGGTCACGTTGAGGATCTCGTTACAGCCCTCGAGCTGCTGGAAGTCCTCGAGGCTCGGCTCCTGAGCCTGGAGCATGGTGCCCATCGCACCGTCGGCCACCACCACTCGGGTGGCGAGGGCATCGCGCAGTTCGTTCGCGCGGTCCTGCTCCTTCGCGCGGTCCTGCGGGGTGGAAAAGGGGACGGTGGTGGCCATGGGGCTACTCCCTGGGTGCGACGGCTGTCGGCTATGCGACCCGTCCGTGTACGGGAGGCACGCGGTCAGGGTAGCCGGACCGCGGCCCAGGTCGGGAACCCGTTCCGCATCCTGAGCGTCTGCCTTCCACGAGGAGGACAGGTGATCAAGAAATTCCGGCGGATCTGTTCAGGTTCGACCCGGCCCCGGAGGGCCGCGTACTGCGCCCTGCTGGCGCTGTTGCTGGGCTCGGTCCTGACGCTGTTTCCGCTCGCGACGGCAGCCGCCGCACTGCGGCTGGCGTACTCCGGCGAACCCTCGTCGCAGGCCCTGACCAGGGGCCGGGACGCCGTCTGGCTCGGGCACGCCTGGGTGGACGGGCGCAAGGGGGAGGACGACGTCACCGAGTTGACGCGGCTGCTCGCCGGGACCGGGGTGCGGGACCTGTACGTGCACACCGGCCCGCTGGAGCACGACGGCTCGCTCCCGGCCGACCGGTACCCGAGGGCGCGTCAGTTCGTCGAGGAGGTGCACCGCTTGCTGCCCCGGCTGCGCGTCCAGTCCTGGCTGGGCGATGTCGTGCGGCCGGAGAAGGAGGGGCTCGACCTGGCCGATCCGGCGGTGCGCGGGCGGATCGCCGGGGCGGCCGGGCAGGTGCTGGACCTCGGCTTCGACGGAGTGCACTACGACCTGGAACCGGTGCGCTCCGGCTCGGGCGGCTTCCTGGACCTGCTGGACCGGACCCGGGCACTGACCACCGCGCGGGGCCTTCCGCTCTCCGTGGCCTCCCCGCAGATCGACCCGCTGCCGGGGCTGCACCGGCTGAGCACCGCCGCCTTCGATCACGGCAAGTGGTGGTCCCAGGCGTACTTCGCCGAAGTCGCCGGCCGGGTGGACCAGATCGCGGTGATGTCCTACGACACCGCGATGCCGGTGGAGTCGCTGTACGGCGGCTACGTGGCGCAGCAGACGGAGCTCGCGCTGGAGGTGACACCACCTCAGGTGGACCTGCTGATGGGGCTGCCCGCCTACTGGGACGACAGCTTCGGCCACCGGGGCTCGGCGGAGACGGTGGCCGCCGCCGTGCGGGGCGCCCGGCTGGCGCTGGACCGAAAGGCACCGGAGCGACAGGCCTTCGGGCTGGCGCTGTACGTGGACTTCACCGCCACTCCGGAGCACTGGGCGGCGTACCGGTCCGGGTGGTGCTGAGGGCGCCACAGGTGGTGCTGAGGGTGCCAGGGGTACTGCTGAGGGCGCCGGGGCGGAGGCGGAACGCGCCGGGAGGGGGCTGAGCGCGCCGGAAGGTGGGACGGCGTGCGCGGAGCCCGGCCGGTGTGCTGACGCCGGGTCAACCAGACCCACCCGAACGGATGGTGACCACGTGACAGCGGAGCGTCTAGCATGATTCGCGCACGACCGTCGGCCCGGGGAGGAGTCCCGATGGACACGGTGATTGTCCAACTGCCCGGCCGTCCGGGGGCTGCCGCCTCGGAGCGGCCCCCGGTGCTCCGGATGGGGCCGGGCGAGCAGGCGGCCTTCGGCCGCGGTGCGCCGGACTGCCCGGTCGCGATCGAGCTGGCCGACCAGGGCGTCTCCCGGCGGGCCGGGGAGATCATCGCGGCGGAGGACTACTGGCGGCTCTCCAACTTCAGCCCCACCGCGACGTACGTGGTGGAGAACATGGAAGGGGCCGGCGAGCACCTGAAGGTCGCTCCGGGTCGGCTGGGCGCGCCCGTGCCGTTCGAGTTCGCCCGGGTGGTGCTGCCCTCCGTCGGCGGCTCCACCGAGTTCAAGGTCTTCGCCCCTCAGCACGCCTACCTGGACGGACCGCCGGACCACCAGGGCGGCGAACACACCGTCAGCCCCTTCGCCCTCGACCCGACGGCGAAGTACTTCCTGGTGCTGCTGGCCCTCTGCGAGCCGCGTCTGCGGGACCCCTCGGCCGCCGCCGTGCCAGGGGTCGGCGACGTGCTGGCCCGGCTGCGCGCCCTCCCGGCCGGACGCGGGCTGACCCGGTCCGCCGTCAATTACCACATCGACTACCTGGCGGAGACCAAGCTGCGGCTGCGCGACTGCGAGGACGGTGGGCGGACCGGCCGCAAGCGGGAGGAACTGGTGTCGCTCGCGCTCCGCTTCGACCTGGTGCGCGAGGAGCACCTCGTGCTGCTCAACCCGACGGTGGGCAGACCTCGGGCGGCGGCTCCCGGCCTGACCACCCCAGCCGCCGTGTCCGCCGCTCCCACCCCGTCCACCGTCCGGCACGGCTGAGCAGGCGGAGTGCCGATGCCGACCGAGCCCGGCCAACTCGAGGTGCCGACGGGCTACCTGGTGGCCGGCTGCCGGATCGGGCCGCTCATCGGGACCGGGGCCTGGGGCCGGGTGTACGCCGGCAGGTGCGAGGCGGACGGCACTCCCGTCGCGGTGAAGTTCCTCCCCCCGGGGCGGCTGACTCCGGGGCAGCGGCGGACGATGGCGGAACTGACCCGGCGTGAGGTCCGCTTCAGCCGACGGGCCGACCACCCCCACCTGATCCGCACTCTGGCCGTCGCCACCGTCCGGGACCCGGCCTGCCCGGCACTGGACGGGGCCGTCGCCCTGGTGATGGAGCGGGCCGAGCTGAGCCTCCAGCAGCTGCTCCAGGAGGCCGTACCCGGACGCCCCCTCCCCGAGGCCGGGCAGATGCTCGGCCAACTCGCCGCCGGGATGGCCCACATGCACGGCCGGGGCTGGGTGCACGGCGACCTCAAGCCGGGCAACGTCCTGCTGATGCCCGACGGTGCGATCCGGCTCGCCGACTTCGGCCTGACCACCCAGCTGGAAGGGACCCACGCCTACGCGCCACCGCTGGGCTCGCTGGACCACGTGCCACCGGAGTGGTGGTCCCAACGCTCCGGGCCGCGCGGCGTCCAGCTCCGGCCCAGTGCGGATGTCTGGGCCTTCGGCGTCCTGGCGCACCAAGTGCTCACCGGTGGACTGCACCCCTTCCTCGGTGCGACCGCACGGGCCCGGACCCTGACCGCCCAGACCTACGCCCGGGGCAGCGCGCCGCTGCGGCTCGACGAGCGGCTGCCCGACGGCTGGCAGGCACTGATCGCCGACTGTCTGACGGCCGATCAGGCACTGCGCCCGACCGCCGCACGGCTGGTGACACGGCTGCGACTGCTGCATTCTCCCCCTCCTCCCCGACGGTGGCGCCGGATCGGCCTTACGGTGGCCACGGCCCTGCTCATGGCCGTGGCGACCATCCAGTGGGCCGGCCTGCCGGGCCGACCTCCTGCTCCCGCTCCCCCACACCCGACCTCGCCGCCGACCGCCGGTACGGTCTCGGGCTGGACGACGGGACCCTCCCCCGCCGGAGCGGCCGGCTCCGGCCCCGCCGACCCGGCTGCCCGGGCCGGTGCCCTTCCTCCCGATGCCGACGTGCCCGCCGCCCTGCGCGAGCCCATCGACCGGGCGGCCCGGCGCTGCCCGGAGCCGGAGATCACACCCGCGCTGATCGCCGCCATGCTCAAGGCGGAGAGCGGCTTCGATCCGCAGGCTTCCCGGCCCCGGACCGAGGAGTACGGGATCGCGATGTGGACCCCGTCGGTCTTCAACGCCTGGGCCCAGGACGGTGACGGTGACGGCCGGAAGGACTACATGTCGGCTCCGGACGCGATCATCACCATGGGCAACTACGTCTGCTGGCTGGACCAGCAGCTGAAGCGGCGCGGAGTCCGCGGTGACCTGCCCGCCCTGGTCACCGCGGGCTACCGCACCAGCGACAAGACCGTGGCCGACACCGGGGGCGTCCCCGAACGGGTGCGCCCTCACGTCGACCTCGTCCTGCGCTACCTCGCCCAGTACGGAGGCTGACGTGCCGTCAGCCCACCGGCCGGCCGTCAGCAGTAGGGCAGACCGGGGACGGGCTCGTCGTTGGCGCCGCCGGAGAGGTAGATGACGTTGACCCAGACGCCCTTGTTGCCGCTGTCGTCGTCGGTCTTGGCGTACCACTTGTTGTAGTACTGCCCGTCCGACATCCGGGTGCCGACGGCCTGGCAGTAGAAGTAGTTCGTCCCGGCGTTCAGGGTGCCGGCGCGGACGTTGTTCTCCCAGTACGTCGGGGCGGTCTTCCAGACGTTGCAGTTGTACTTGCCGCCGCCGATGCCGTAGCAGCCGCTCGCGGCCTCGGCACTGACGGTCGTCGCCCCGAGGGTGGCGGCACCGAGCGCCAGCGCCGCACCGGCCATGACCAGCCTGCGCACTCCGAGTGCACCGAACATAGGTGTTCTCCTAGCTCTGCTCTGCTTTCTCTCGGCTCGGGATCTCCCGTGCCGAGATCAGAGAATCACCAGGACGAATCCACTGGTACCTGACATTTGTCAGGGTCACAAGCGCGGCGAACAGCCTCATGATGGACCGTCAGAAGGGCTCGGAGGCTGGTACGCCGTCCTCCGCCCTTCAGACCGGATCGCCGGATCGCCGGTTCGTCAGGCCGGATCGACCGGTCCGCTCGGATCAGTCGGACCTATCGGATCGAGGGGGGTGCGATGGAGCGCCATCAGCAGACGCCAGCAGTGGGCGGCCAGCTGGGCCGGGGTGCCCGGGAGTTCGCCGTGCAGCCAGTCGGCGAGCAGCCCGGTGAAGGTCGCGGCGACGGCGGTGGCGACCAGGGCGGCGTGCGGGGCGCCGGCCAGTTCGCGCTCCCGGCGACTGTAGGCACGCAGTTCACGGTGCATCAGCTCGCCGAGCGGTCCTCCACCGCCGGGGGTGAGCAGGGTGCGGTAGAGCGGGCCGTGCCCGGCCAGTGCGGTCAGGAAGTCCGCCAGGGGCGGCGGCGGGGAGGCCGGGTCGGGCACGCCGCGCCAGGCGTGCAGTGCCTCCACGCCGTCCCGGACGACATCGGCGCAGGCGTCCACCGCCAGCGACGGGAGGTCGGGGTAGTGCAGGTAGAAGGTGGCCCGCCCGACCCCGGCCCGCCGCGTCAGGGCCGCCACCCCCAGCTCCTCCAGCGGACGCTCGGCGCACTCGGCGAGCAGGGCGGCCCGGAGCTTGGCCCGGGTCCGCTCGGCCCGGGGGTCGGGTCGGGCGTCCGGCCGGGGGTCCGTCCGGGAATCGGGCCGGCCGGCGGGCTCGCCGGCGAGCCCGCCACCGTGGTGCGGACGGGGGCCGGTCATCCCGCGACCAGCACGGCGGCCAGCGCGAGCGCACCGGGCAGCGCCTGGGCGAACAGGATGCGGCGGTTGGCGGTGGCGGCACCGTACAGCCCGGCAACCACCACGCAGCTGAGGAAGAAGACCTGCACCCGGAAGCCGGTCGGATCCGACGCCACCAGACCCCAGACCAGACCGGCGGAGAGGAAGCCGTTGTACAGCCCCTGATTGGCCGCGAGCGGGGCGGTGGCCTTGGCCATCGCGGCATCGAAACCCGACAGGCCACGACCCGGCGCCCGCTCCCAGAGGAACATCTCCAGCACCAGGATCCACGCGTGCAACACGGCCACCAGACCGACAAGGACGTTCGCGAGGAGGTTCACGGCAAGCTCCCTTTCATGGACGACTGTCCAGTAATCATAGACACATGTCTGGGAGTGTCCAAAACCGACTGGGTTCCCAGGGGTTCTCCGGGATAGGCTCGACCGCTCCTGGCCCACGCTTCAAAGCTCGTAGGCTGGGCAGGTAGGGACCATGGAACGTCCGGAGGGAGACGCTGGGTGATCGAGCTGGAAGATGTTCCCGAGTTGATCGACCCGGTGATGGTCTGCGCCTTCGAAGGCTGGAACGACGCAGGTGACGCGGCCTCGGCGGCCGTGGGGCACCTGGACTCGACCTGGGGCGGCAAGGTCTTCGCGGCGCTGGACGCCGAGGACTACTACGACTTCCAGGTCAACCGACCGACCGTCTGGCTGGACGGCGGAGTCCGCCGGATCACCTGGCCGACCACCCGGCTCTCGGTGGTCCGGGTGACCGAGCCGCGCCCGCGCGACCTCGTGCTGGTCCGTGGCATCGAGCCCAGCATGCGCTGGCGCTCGTACTGCAACGAACTGCTCGGCTTCGCCCACGAGTTGGGCGTCGAGCTGGTGGTGATCCTGGGCGCCCTGCTGGGCGACGCCCCGCACAGCCGGCCGGTACCGGTGAGCGGGGTCACCTCGGACGCCGCGCTGGCCCGCTCGCTCGACCTGGAGGAGAGCCGTTACGAGGGGCCGACCGGCATCGTCGGTGTACTCCAGGAGGCCTGCGCCCACGCCGGTGTGCCGGCCGTGACGCTCTGGGCCGCCGTGCCGCACTACGTGGCGCAGCCACCGAACCCGAAGGCCACCCTGGCCCTGATCAACAAGCTGGAGGACCTGCTCGACCTCCGCATCCCGCCGGGCGAGCTCACCGAGGACTCCCGCGCCTGGCAGCTCGGGGTGGACCAGCTGGCCGCCGAGGACAGCGAGGTGGCCGAGTACGTCCAGCAGTTGGAGGAGGCGCAGGACACCGCCGAGCTGCCGGAGGCGTCGGGAGACGCCATCGCCCGCGAGTTCGAGCGGTACCTCCGCCGCCGGGACAACCTCGGCCCGACCGGGGAGAAGCCCGTCTCCGGCCACGCCACCGAGCCGAAGAACCCCCCGGACGAGGACCAGTGAGGGCCGCCGGCAGCCCGCCGGCGCCCCGTAGCTGAGGCACCCCGTAAAACCGAGGTGCCCGCAGCTGACGGAGCAGAGCTGACGAAACGACAGGGTCCGCACCGCAACGAGAACCTCGAAGCGATACGGACCCTGTCCCGTCCGGTCCCTGGGGCGCGATGCCTAGAGGGCCACGCCCAGCAGCGCGTCCACCGTCCGGGAGACCAGGCCCGGAGCGCCGATCTCGGTGCCACCGGTCTCGGCCTGCCGTTCGGCCCAGCGGTCCACCGCGGCCAGCGCCGCCGGAGCGTTCAGGTCGTCGGCGAGCGCGGCACGGACCTCGGCCAGCAGCTCTTCGGCCGACGGACCGTCAGGCCGGGAGACCGCGGCACGCCAGCGGGCGAGCCGCTCCTGCGCCCGGTCGAGGTCGTCCTGGGTCCACTCCCAGTCGCTGCGGTAGTGGTGGGCGAGCAGGGCGAGCCGGATCGCGGCCGGGTCGACGCCCTCGCGGCGCAGGGCCGAGACGAAGACCAGGTTCCCGCGCGACTTGGACATCTTGTGCCCGTCGAGTCCGACCATCCCGGCGTGCACGTAGGCCCGGGCGTACGGGTGCGCACCGATGGCGACCTGGGCGTGGGAGGCGCCCATCTCGTGGTGCGGGAACGAGAGGTCGCTGCCACCACCCTGGATGTCGAAGCCCATGTCCAGGTACTCGAGCGCGATGGCCACGCACTCGATGTGCCAGCCGGGGCGGCCGTGGCCGAGCTCGGTGTCCCAGGCGGGCTCGTTCGGGCGGGCCGAGAGCCAGAGCAGGGCGTCCAGCGGGTTCTTCTTGCCCGGACGCTCCGGGTCGCCGCCACGCTCGGCGAAGACCGGGAGCATCGCCTCCCGGTCGAGGCCGGAGACCTCGCCGAAGTGCGGGTCGGACTCGACCGAGAAGTAGATGTCGCCATCCAATTCGTAGGCCGCGCCCGAGGCGAGCAGCTTCTTCACCAACGGGACAATCCACGGGATCGACTCCACGGCGCCGATGTAGTGGGCCGGGGGCAGCATCCGCAGCGCCGTCATGTCCTCGCGGAACAGGGCGGTCTCACGCTCGGCCAGCACCGTCCAGTCCTGGCCGGTGGCCACGGCCCGCTCCAGCAGCGGGTCGTCCACATCGGTCACGTTCTGCACGTAGAGGACGTCGTGGCCGGCGTCCTTCCAGACCCGCTGCACCAAGTCGAAGGTGTTGTAGGTGGCGGCGTGGCCGAGGTGGGTGGCGTCGTAGGGAGTGATGCCGCAGACGTACAGCCGGGCGGTCGGTCCCTGCGGGACCACCTCGCGGACGCTGTTCGTGGCGGTGTCGTGGATGTGGAGGGGAAGCCCCTGACCAGGCAGGGCGGGAACCTCGGAGGCGGGCCAGGAATGCATGGCTCGACTCTAACCTCGCGATCATTTGAAAGGCTAACCAGTACGCGAGATCGGCCGGATTGCGTTCGCTACCAGGGGCCGAGGCCGTCGCACCGGTCCGGGCCCCGGTCCGGCCCCGGCCCGGGGCACCGCCCGCACCACGCCTCCGGTCTCAGACCGGCGGCCAGGGGATCGACGGCCAGTCAGGGGACGGTTCCGGGTGACGTCCGCCACTGAGCAGGGCCGCGACCCGGGCCTTGGTGGCGTCCAGTTCGACGGGGGTGATCAGCGGCCGCAGGCTCTCGCCGAGCGGACCGGCCAAGCCATCGGCCAACCGGCCGAGCACCTCTGACGCCTCGTCCGGCAGCGGCTCGCCGGCCCAGCCCCAGAGCAGCGTCCGCAGCTTGGCCGGTTCGGCGAAGGTCACTCCGTGGTCGATGCCGTAGAGGCGGCCGTCGGGGGCGGCGATCCAGTGCCCGCCCTTCCGGTCGGAGTTGTTCAGCACCGCGTCGAGCACCGCCAGGCGGCGCAGTCGCTCGTCGTCCCGGTGCACCAGCAGGGCGGTCCGCCCGCCGCCCACGTCGGCGCGGACGATCGGGAGCCAGCCGGGCTCGGGGCCGGCCGGGTCCTGAAGGTCGATCAGTTCCTCGACCTCGTCGTCCGGTTCGATCCAGAGCTGCACCATGCCGGGCCCGGCCTGGCCGTCCCGGAGCACCGTGGGCGGCACGAGCCCCCAGCCCGTGGCGGCCGAGACCAGGAAGGAGGCCACCTCACGCCCGGCCAGCGTGCCGTCGGGGAAGTCCCAGAGCGGCCGCTCCCCCGAGACCGGCTTGTAGGCGCACGGCACGGTCAGGCCGTCAAGGCTGACGGTGCAGTAGAGCACCGCGTTGGAGGCGCTGGTGACCCGGCCGTGCACCTCCAGTTCGCCCGAGCGGAGCAGTTCGAGCGCCGTCTCCGGGTCGGCGGCCAGCGCGGCGCTGACGGACGGGTCCGCCACCGGCACCTCGATCTGCTCCGGCTCGTCCGCCGGCTCCACCGAACCCTCCGCCTCCGCCACCTCAGCCGCCGTCTCAGCCCCCGTCTCGGCCCCCGTCCGCGGTCCAGCCCCGCCCGTGCCCTCCACGGTCAGCGCCGGTACCCGTTCGCCCGGGGACACAGGTGGCCCTCGGGGTCGAGCGGCAGGTTGCAGAACGGGCAGGGCTTGCGTCCGGCCGCGACCAGGTCGAGCGCACGCTTGGCGAAGACCCGGGCCATCGCACCGCTGAGCCGGACCCGGAGCATGTCGGGGCCGTTCTCGTCGTCCTCGGTGTCGTAGTACTCGGCCTCGTCCTCGGTGGCGTCCTCCTCGGCCTCGACCACCGCCTGGGCCTCGACCACCAGGCACTCCTCGGCGCTGTCCCAGGCCAGTGCCATGGTGCCGACCCGGAACTCCTGCTCCAGCGGGAGGTCCAGCGGCGCGCTGTCGATCAGCTCGGCCGGCGCGGTGGGCGGGATGTCCGCGTCGCCCCCGCTGCGCCGGATGGCCTCGTCGAGCACCTGCTCGACCCGCTCCGCCAGCGCGGCCACCTGGGCCTTCTCCAGCAGCACGGAGGTGATCCGGCCGCGTGCGCTGGCCTGGAGGAAGAAGGCCCGGGACCCGGGCTGACCGACGGTGCCCGCGACGAACCGCTCGGGCTGGTCATAGAAGTGGACCTGACGGGGCACGTGCTCGCTCCGGGTTCTGGGATCAGGCGCCGTGGCGCCGTGGCGTTCTGGGACGTGGCGGGTGTCGCTGGTATCGCGGGTGGATCGCGGGTGGATCGCGGTGTGGATCGTGCTCTCACCGGCCACCCTACGGCCTGCGCAGCCCAGTTGGGGCAGGCCGGGTACCGCTGCGTCAGATGGAGGGACGTGCGCCGTCACGTCGACGGCGCGCCCGCCCCGGAGCTCCCTGCGCGGGCACCCTGCACCCCTCGCGGCGCGACGCTCAGCGCACTCCGGTGTCCCCGCCGACCACGGCGTCCCCCTGCGCCCCACCCTCGTCTCCGGCCGCGCCCTCAGCCCCGCCCTCAGCCGGGCGACGCGGAGCCAGCGAGGCCAGGCTCCCGGTGTCCCCGACCCGCAGCACGAACGGCCGCTGCGGGGTGTACCGGATCGCCGTGACCGAGCAGGGCTCGACCGAGATCCGCTGGAAGTGGTCCAGGTGCAGCCCGAGCGCGTCGGCCACCACCGCCTTGATCACGTCCCCGTGCGAGCAGGCGACCCAGACCGCGTCCGGCCCGTGCTCGGCCTCGATCTTCTCGTTCCACTCCCGCACGGCGTCCACCGTCCGGTGGCTCAGGTCGCGCAGCGACTCGCCGCCGGGGAAGGCCGCCGCCGCCGCGTGGTCCTGGACGGTCCGCCAAAGCGGCTCCTTCGCCAGCTCGGCCAGCGGCCGGCCGGTCCAGTCCCCGTAGTGGCACTCGCCGAGCCGCTCGTCCACGGTGGCCGGGCCGAGCTCGGGGCGGAGGTCGAGCAGCGGGGCGAGGGTCTCGGCGCAGCGTTCCAGCGGGCTGGAGACGGCCTTGACCAGCTGGATCCCCTCCAGCCGCCCGGCCAGCTCGGCGGCCTGGGCCCGCCCGGTCTCGTCGAGGTGCACATCGGGGGTCCAACCGGCGAGCACCCCCGCCGTGTTGGCGGTGGAACGGCCGTGGCGGACGAGCAGCAGGGTCGGCATGGCGTCAGCGTACGGCGTACCGGTGTCCCGGAGGCTCGATATGGTGCACTTCTCGGGCCGCAACGGGGCGGCAGGCACCAGAATGGACCGCATGATCGTCGACAGCGCCATATACCGCGCCGGCCGTCGCACCCCGGGCCCCGAGGACCTTTCGGACGCCCTGGCGGCCGCCCGGGAGGCCGAGGACGCCTTCGTCTGGCTCGGCCTGGTGGAGCCCAGCACCGGGGAACTGGATCTGGTCAGCGAGGAGTTCGGCCTCCACCCGCTGGCCGTCGAGGACGCCGTGACGGCGCATCAGCGGCCCAAGCTGGAGCGTTTCCCCGGCTCGGCCTTCATGGTGCTCAAGACCCTCGGCTACCACCCGGACGGGCACACCGTCTCCACCGGCGAGGTGATGCTCTTCCTCGGCGACTGCTACGTGATGACGGTGCGGCACGGCGACGACAGCCCGCTCTCCGGCCTGCGCACCACGCTGGAGCAGGAGCCCGAGCTGCTCGCGCAGGGCCCGGCCGCCGTGCTCTACGCCGTCGCCGACATGGTGGTGGACCAGTACCTGGAGATCACCACCTCGCTCCAGGGCGACCTGGACGACCTGGAGGCCGAGGTGTTCGCGCCCGGGCGCCCGGTGCGCGGGCTGGCCGAGCGGATCTACGCCTTCAAACGGCAGGTGACCGGCGTGCGGAAGGCCACCGTCCCGCTCCAGGAGCCGCTGCTGCGGCTGGCCTCGGGCACGGTGGAGTCCGTCCCGGCCAAGCTGCGGCCGTACCTCCGCGACGTGGCGGACCACCTGGCCCGGGTGAACGAGCAGGTGGACGCCCTCGACCGGCTGCTCTCCGACATCCTGAACGCCAACCTCGCGCAGGTCAGCGTGCAGCAGAACAACGACATGCGGAAGATCTCGGCCTGGGCGGCGCTGGCCGCCGTGCCGACGATGATCGCGGGCGTGTACGGGATGAACTTCGAGGACATGCCCGAGCTGCGCCAGCCCTGGGGCTACCCGGCGGCGGTCGGGTTGATGGTGACGCTCTGTCTGGTCCTGCACCGGGTGTTCAAGCGCAGCGGCTGGCTGTAGGCGCGGCCACGGCCGCCCGCCGGTGCAGGGCCGGACGCGGGACCCGGCACCGGGCCTGACGCGAGATCAGGCCCGAGCAGCCGGGGTCAGGCGAGCCCGGCGCGCTCCAGCGCCTCGACACCGGTGCGCAGCGCGGTGATCCGCTCCTCCAGGGTGAGGCCCGCCGGGGCGAGGGTGAGCGTGGTCACGCCCGCGTCGGCGTAGGCCTGCATCCGGTCGGCGATCCGCTCGGTGGTGCCGAGCAGCGCGGTGGAGTCGATCATGTCGTGCGGGACGGCGGCGGCGGCGCCCGCGTAGTCCCTGGCGAGGTACTTCTCCTGGATCTCGTCGGCGGCCTGCTCGTAGCCCATCCGGCGGGCCAGCTGGTTGTAGAAGTTCTTCTCCTTGGAGCCCATGCCGCCGACGTAGAGGGCGGTGTAGGGGCGCTGCAGGTCGGCGGCGGCCTTGACGTCCTCGCCGACCGAGATGGCGACGGTCGGGCAGAGGTCGAAGCCGTCCAGGGTCTGTCCGGCCTTGGCGCGGCCGGCCGTCAGCGGGTCGAGGGAGAGCGCGGCGTGCTCGGGGGCGAAGAAGATGCCGAGCCAGCCGTCGGCGATCTCGCCGGTCTGCTCCAGGTTCTTCGGGCCGATCGCGGCGATGTACAGCGGGATGTGCTCGCGGACCGGATGCACCGTCAGCTTGATCGGCTTGCCGGGGCCGCCCGGCAGCGGGAGGGTCCAGTGGGCACCCTCGTGCACCAGCCGCTCGCGGGACATCGCCTTGCGGATGATCTCCACGTACTCGCGGGTGCGGGCCAGCGGCTTGTCGAACTTG
Organism: Kitasatospora sp. NPDC088742; assembly: GCF_055584905.1. Classification (NCBI taxonomy): domain Bacteria; kingdom Bacillati; phylum Actinomycetota; class Actinomycetes; order Kitasatosporales; family Streptomycetaceae; genus Kitasatospora; species Kitasatospora sp. NPDC088742. Next base: position 54,555 of record NZ_JBVJLD010000002.1, read on the forward strand.
ACGCCGTACCAGCCCTCGGAGACCTGCGGGCCGGAGACGCCGAGGCCGAGCCGGAAGCGCCCGCCGGAGAGGGTGTCCAGGGTGGCGGCGGTCATCGCGGTCATCGCGGGGGTGCGGGCCGGGATCTGGAAGATGGCGGAGCCGACGTCGATCCGCTCGGTCTTGGCGGCCACGTAGGAGAGCACGGTGGCGGCGTCCGAGCCGTACGCCTCAGCGGCCCAGCAGACCGAGTAGCCGAGGCGGTCGGCCTCCTGGGCGACGGCGATGTTGTCGGCGTCCATGCCGAGGCCCCAGTAACCGAGGTTGATGCCGAGTCGCATGTGGATGCCCTCCGGAGGTGTGTCACGGGTTCGTGGTGGCCCGGCCGCCCGGCGGCCAGCCGCTGGACGGAGCGTAGCCGGTCAAGCTACCCACCGGTAGGTACCCGCGCGTGTCGCCCGGAAGCACGCGCGTGTCGCGCGCCCGGCACGTCGGCGCGGCGGCCCGGGCCCGGGCCGCTACGCTCGGCCGACGGGGGAGGCACCTTCCCCTACCTGCGCCGATGCCACCACCGGCACGTCACCACGAACAGCACCACCGACATCACCCGGGCGCGGGTCAGCCGACGGAGGGTCTGCCCGATGGAACAGCGTCATCTCGGCCGGACCGGCCTACGGGTCTCCCGGATCGGCCTGGGCACCATGACCTGGGGCCGGGACACCGACGAGCACGAGGCCGCCGAGCAGCTCAAGACCTTCGTCGACGCGGGCGGCACCCTCGTCGACACCGCCGACGTCTACGCCGACGGCGGCGCCGAGTACCTGATCTCCCGGCTGACGGACAGTCTGATCCCGCGCTCGGAGCTGGTGATCGCCACCAAGGCCGGCAGCACCCCCGACTCGGACCGGCGCTTCGACACCTCCCGCGGCGGCCTGCTCGCCGCCCTCGACGGCTCGCTGCGCCGTCTGGGCACCGACCACGTGGACCTGTGGCAGGTGCACGCCTTCGATCCCGGCACCCCCACCGAGGAGACCCTGCACGCCCTCGACCTGGCCGTCTCCTCCGGCCGGGCCCGGTACGTCGGGCTCTCCAACCACAGCGGCTGGCAGCTGGCCAAGGCCGCCGCCTGGCAGCGCGCCCTGCCCGGCCGGGTGCCGCTCGCCTCCACCCAGATGGAGTACTCGCTGCTCCAGCGCGGCATCGAGCGCGAGGTGCTGCCCGCGGCGCTGGACGCGGGGCTCGGGGTGATCGCCTCCTCCCCGCTCGGCCGGGGCGTGCTCACCGGCAAGTACCGGCACGGCGTGCCGCCCGAGTCGCGCGGGGCCTCGCCCCACCTCTCCGGCTTCGTGCAGCCGTACCTCGGCGACCGTTCGCGCCGGATCGTGGACGCCCTCGCCACCGCCGCCGACGGCCTGGCCAGCAGCCCGCTCGCGGTCGCCCTCGCCTGGGCCCGGGACCGGCCCGGCGTGGCGAGCGCGCTGGTCGGCGCCCGGACGGCCGGGCAGCTGGCGGCGGCCCTGTCGGTGGAGGCGCTTACGCTACCGGGTGAGATCCGCGGTGCGCTGGACGACGTCTCGGCCCCGGTGCACCGCTACCCGGACCAGGGCTGGACGGAGCTGTAGGAGCGAAGTGGTGGGCGACGTGAGGGAAGCGGAGAACGTGGCCGAAGGCGCTCCGGAGCAGGCAGGTGAGCAGCCGTCAGAGCAGGGAGCCGGTACGACGGCGGCCGGTACGGCTACCTCGGCGGGCTCGGCGACCTCTGCCGACGCGGCCACGGTGGCCGCGCTGGCAGAGGCGATCCGCACGGTCGGCGGCTCCCCCGCCGCGTCCGCCGCCGCACCGGGCGAGGCCCCGGCCCCCGGCGCCGGCGCGGTGGACGGGCAGCGCGAGCAGGCGCTGCGGGAGACCGCCGAGGTGCTGACGACCGGGGGCGCCCCGGCCGAGTTCGCCCCGGCGGCCGTGGCGGTGCTGGGCGAGGGCGCGGCCGCCCTGCTGCGCGAGGACCCGTGGTCGGTGCTCACCCTCCCCGGCGTCCGGCCCGACCAGGCGGACGGCTTCGCCCGGGGCCTGCTCGGCCCGGCGGCCGGGCCCGGTGACCCGCGCCGCGCCCAGGCGCTGGTGCCGTGGCTGCTGGAGCAGGCCGCACTGCGCGGCGACTCGGCCGCCGAGATCGGCGAGGTGGCCTCCGGCCTGGAGCGGCTCGGCCTGCCGGACGCGGCCGCCGCGCTCCAGGAGGTCGTGGTGGACGGCCGGGTGATGGCCTTTCAGGAGGAGCTGCCAGGCCACCGCCCCTCCGGCGACGAGGACGACGAGCCGCCGATGCGGACGCTGCTCGCGCTGGAGCGGCTCGCGCTCGCCGAGGAGAGCCTCGCGGACGGTCTCGTACGGGTGATGTCCACCTTCGTGCCCGGCACCGACGAGGAGTACGAGGCCGCCCGGAACGCCGAGCCGGCCGAGGACACCCCAGCCGACGAAGCACCTGGTGACGAGGCGGTGGACGCCACCGGGGAGAGCACCGAGGCCGAGCCCGCTGACGCCCCGTCGGCTCCCGTGCAGCCGGGCCCCGCCGCCTGGGAGGCGGCCGCCGTCGCGGCGCCGTCCTCCTCGGCGACCGCGCTGGTCCGGGCCGTCGCCGAGCACCCCGTGGTGCTGCACACCGGTGGTGAGGCCGCCCGGGCCGAGCCCGCCGCGCTGCTCGCCGCCGCCCTCGGGCTGGGCCTGCGGGCCTGGGCCGCGACCTGGACGGCGGAGGGCCGGGACGTCCTGCGGGCCCGGAGCGGGGCCGCCGAGGTGGCCGTGCTCGGTGAGCTGCTGGCTGGTGCGGACGGCCCGGGCCGTGCCTCGGACGGTTCGCTCGCCCTGGACCTGCTGATCGTGCTGGACGCCCCGCTGGTCGACGTCGAGCTGGCCGCCACCCTGCTGGAGGCGCTGGCCGACTCCACCCGGCTGGTGCTCAGCGGGGACCCGGGGCAGCTCTGGTCGGCCGGTCCTGGCCGGTTCTTCGCCGACCTGCTGGCCGCCAAGGCCTGCCCGGCGGTCGCCTCCCGGACGCCGGACTTCGGCCCGATCGGCGAGCTGGTCTCCTCGATCGGCATCGGCGAGCTCCAGCCCGTCGACGCGCCGGAGAAGGAGGTGGTGATCCTCACCGCGAAGGACGGCGGCGAGGCGGTGCACCGCGCGGTGCAGCTGCTCACCGACTCGATCCCGCGTGCCCTCGGCATCCCGGCCGAGCAGGTGGTGCTGCTGACGCCCGGTCACGGCGGCCCGGCCGGCACCCGGGCGCTGAACGCGGCGGCCAAGGCCCGGCTCAACCCCGGCCCCGGCCGGTTCGGCGGCTTCGACCCGGGCGACCGGGTGGTGCACTCGCCCGCCCCGGGCGTGGTCCGGCTCGGCCGGGTGCTGGACGGCGACGCCGCCGGGCTGCACCTGGAGCTGGCCGGCGGCGCCCGGCTCACCGTCCCGCCCGCGAAGGTCTCCGAGCTGCGCCACGGCTGGGCACTGACGGGCCATCAGGCGGTCGGCCGCCGCTGGCCCGGCGTGGTCGCCGTGCTGCCGGAGGACGCCGCCGCCGGGCTGACCAGGCAGTGGGTCTACACCGTCTTCGGCCGCGCCGAGCGCCACCTCTCCGTGGTGCACGCGGCCGGTCCGGCCCTGGCCCAGGCCGTCGCCGAGCGCCCGGCCCGTCCGCGCACCACCCGGCTGCGCTCGATCCTGGCGGAGCAGGCCGAACAGGCGTACTGAGCCCCCCGGGGGGCGTCTCCAAGCGACGGTCTTCGGGCAACGGTCTCCGGGCGAGGACGGAAAAGGACGGAGGGGCGGGCCCACCGGGCCCGCCCCTCCACGCCGTGCGGTCCCGTACGCGCCTGACCGGTGGCCGGCCGTACGGGACCGCCGCCGGGCTACTCCTCGTCCTCCAGACCGTCCAGCTCGTCGTCGTAGACCTCGCTGACGTCGAACCGGCAGATCAGCAACTGCGGGTCGGCCCCGTCGAACGGCTCCGGGAGCCACTCGCCCGGGTCGGAGGGCTCGGCCGCCGCGACCCAGAGGGTGGAGTCCCCCTCCTCCAGACCGAACTCCTCGCAGCGGGCCGCGATCTCGTCCGGCTCGTACTCGCCGAACAGCACCCCGATCGCCGCGTTGACCCCGCTGCCGTCCTGACCGCCGCCGGGCACCAGGGAGCTGTCCACCCGCTCGGCCTGCGCGCGCAGCCGCTTGGCGTCGGTGATCAGGTAGTCCCGGCGGATCAGCACGCTGATCGCCTCGGGCTGGTCCGGCCCGGTGTAGCCGCCGCTGCCCTCGTCGCCCGGAACTTCGAACGGGGTGACCTCGTCGTAGGCCTCGTAGAGGATCTGGTCGTAGGCGATGGCCGCCGCGGCGAGCTCCTCGTAAGCGGCGACCACACCGGGGTCACCCGCTGCGGCGTGGCCGGTGACCGCCGCCAGGTGGCGGTCGATGGCGGCCTTGACCGCCTCGGCGGCGGCCCGTACCTCGGCGATGGGGAGCTGCGCGGCATCAGACATGGTGCTGACGCTATCTCCCCGGAGGCTCGACACGCACAGGGGTTGTCGTCTACTTCCGGGAATTCACCGCAACTTCCGCCCGGATGTCCGGTCCGGACGGATCTGTACCCCGCACCGACCGCCCTGCGGACCATTGCACCGCCCTCTGCGCCACCCGTCGGACCGCCGTCCCGACACGCCCGCGCATCGGCCCCGACCGGGGTGGGTATCCCTTCCTCGGTACGAAAACTGATTGACTGTCAGCCCCCGGAACGCCCAGGCTCACCTGACGGATTGGGCGGCCCGGGGCGCTGCCCGGCCCCGGTCGTCACAGGCAGGTCGTACCCTTGCCTGCATGCGTCGTCCCGCAGGAGGAGAGTCTTGACCCCACCCAAGCTGGTCCGGCAGCCCGAGTACGAGTACCAGTCGCTGCGCATGCCCCGAGGCACCACCCGCAACGCGGCGAGGCAGCTGCTCACCGAGCACGCCGAGTACGGGCACTGGGAGCTGGACCGGTTGAAACTCTTCCCCGACGGCAGCCGCACCGTGCTGCTGCGACGACGGATCATCCGTCAGGTCCGCAGCTGGTGACCGTCACCTGAGACCGTACGTACGAACGCCGAAGGGGCGTGGTGCCGAGTGCACCACGCCCCTTCGGCGCGTCCGGGTGACCTCAGAGCGCCACCAGGCTGACGTCGGGCGTCAGCGGGCGCCGGCCCGCGAGCGCCGGTAGAGCACGCCGCCGCCGAGCAGCAGCGCCGCCCCGGTGGCGGTGATCAGCTGGAGGCCGTCCGAACCGGTCTGCGCGAGCTGGGCCCGGGCCGGGCCCGCCACCGCGGCGGGGGCGGCCGCGTGGGCGGCGGCCGGGGCCGGCGGCGGGGTCTCGGTGAAGGAGACCGGCTGGCCGGCCACCACGGTGCCGGGGAGCTCGCCGCCGGGGAGGCCGCCGCGGCCGTTGCCGTGGCCGGAGCCGTTGGTGCTGCTGCTCGGCGGGACGGTGCCGGGCGGCTGGCTGGTGGCGGGCGGCGGCGGGTTGTGGGTGCCGTGCTCGTCGCAGTCCTCGTCGGGGGCGTGGTGCGGCGGGGCGGGCGGGGTGGCGACGTTGCCGCAGCTGTTGCCGAAGGCCGGGTTGCCGATCCCGACCACGTCCACCGAGTTCCCGCAGGCGTTCACGGGGATGGAGACGGGGGCGTGGACGCTGTTCCCCGAGGCGATGCCCGGGGAGTTGGCGGTGGTGCTCCCCGCGTGCGCGCCGCCGCTCTTGGTGGACGGGCCGTCGTGGTGCGAGCCGCCCTGATGGGAGCCGCCCGAGCTGTTGGCGCAGTCGTTGCCCATCGCCGGGTTGAGCAGGCCCACCACGCTGACGGTGTTCCCGCAGGCGTTGACGGGGATGTCCACGGGCGCCTGGAGGCTGTTGCCGGAGCCGACCCCGGGCGAGTTGGTGGTGGCTGCCTGGGCATCCGCGCCGGCGTAGGCGTAACCGGAGGCCGAGGCCAGCACGCTTCCCGTGGCGACCACCGTGAAGATGCCCTTCTTAGCGACCTGACGCATGTAATCCCCTGAGTGGTGTGTGATTGTCGGAATTCCCGATGCGGCCTTCGCCGGTACACCGAACAACGAGCCCAGCCGTCCTGCGGTTGACCCGAACGGGCCTCTTCACCCCATCGAGTGAGCGGCCCTCGCACATGCGGACGGGCCCCCCGCGGTCGCGGAGGGCCCGTCCGGTGCAACCCGTTCTCAGTCCGGTGCCCGGCCCAACGGCCGGGACCCGGTCAGAAGTTGGCGCAGTTGTTGCCGAACGCCGGGTTCAGCAGGCCGATGACGCTGACGGTGTTGCCGCACAGGTTGACCGGCACGTGCACCGGAACCTGGACGCTGTTGCCCGACAGCACACCCGGGGAGTTGGTCGCGAAACCGTCCGCGACCGCACCGCCGTGGGCGACGGCGGCACCCGCACCGGCGAGCACCAGACCACCGGTGGCGGCGGCAACGGCAACGATCTTCTTGACCTTCATGGATCTTTCCTCCTGGTCGATTCCTGTACTCCGCAGTCCGTCTCCCGGCCTGCAAATGGGTGAACGCGAGCTGGGCCGAACGGGGTACGGGACGGATCATGCATTCACCCGCAGCGGTGACAACTCGCACAGAGAATCGCCCAGTTGACTCCTCGAAGAATCCTTTCTTCATCACCGGACATCGTCATCCCCTCCGACAAACGGAAGGCCCGCCTCCGGAGAATCCGGAGACGGGCCGTCGGACCAGGACGCGTCAGCAGGCGTCGATGAAGCGGTCCAGCACCCGGACGCCGAACTTCAGCCCGTCCACCGGCACCCGCTCGTCCACACCGTGGAACATCCCGGCGAAGTCCAGCTCCGGCGGCAGCTGCAGCGGCGCGAAGCCGAAGCAACGGATCCCCAGGTCCTGGAAGGACTTGGCGTCCGTCCCGCCGGAGAGGCAGTACGGCACCGCCCGGGCGATCGGGTCCTCGGCCTGCAGCGCGGTCTGCATGGCCTCGACCAGGGCACCGTCGAAGCTGGTCTCCAGCGCCTTGTCGTAGTGCAGGCTCTCGCGCTTCACCCGGGGCCCGAGCACGCTGTCCAGCTCGGCCAGGAACTCCTCCTCGTAGCCGGGCAGGAAGCGGCCGTCCACGTGCGCCGTGGCCTGGCCGGGGATGACGTTCACCTTGTAGCCGGCGTTCAGCATGGTCGGCTGGGCGGTGTTGCGCAGCGTGGTGCCGATCATCTTGGCGATGCCGCCGAGCACCCGCAGCGTCTCGTCCATGTTCTCCGGGTCGAGCTTCACGCCCAGCGCGTCCGAGAGCTCGTCCAGGAAGGCCCGGACCGTCTTGGTGATCCGCAGCGGGAACTTGTGCCGCCCCAGCCGGGCCACCGCCTCGCACAGCTCGGTGATCGCGTTGTCGTCGTTCTCCATCGAGCCGTGCCCGGCCCGGCCCTCGACGGTGAGCCGCATCCAGTGCATGCCCTTCTCCGCCGTCTCCACCAGGTACAGCCGCACCTGGTCGTTGACGGTGAAGGAGAAGCCGCCGACCTCGCCGATCCCCTCGGTCACGCCCTCGAACAGCTCCGGGTGCTTGTCCACCAGGAACCGCGCGCCGTAGGTACCGCCGGCCTCCTCGTCCGCCACGAAGGCCAGCACGATGTCGCGCGGGGGCTTGCGCCCGGTCCGCAGCCGGTCGCGGACGACCGCCAGGGTCATCGCGTCCATGTCCTTCATGTCCACCGCGCCGCGGCCCCAGACGCAGCCGTCCGCGATCTCCCCGGAGAAGGGGTGGTGCGTCCAGTCCGCCGCGTTGGCCGGCACCACGTCGGTGTGACCGTGGATCAGCAGCCCGGGCCGGGACCGGTCCTCGCCCTCGATCCGCACCACCGTGGACGCCCGGCCCTTGGCCGACTCGTAGATCTTCGGCTCCAGGCCGAACTCGGCGAGCTGCTCCGCGACGTACTCCGCCGCCTTCCGCTCCCCCGGCCCCGACCCGTCCCCGTAGTTGCTGGTGTCGATCCGGATCAGGTCCCGGCAGATGTCGGCGACCTCCGACTCCCCGGTCACCTTCGACCCCGTCCGCGCGTCGCTCACGGTCTCTCCTCGTCGTCTCGCCCACCCGGCCGGCCGGCACGCCGCACCATCCGGCCATCCTCCCCCAGGCACCGCTCCGCCCCAAGACCATTCCCCCGGATCGAAGCCCCGCGAGCCCCCGCAGGCACGGTTTTGGGTCCTGAAGCTGATCTTTGCTACAGTTACACATGTCGCCGCGGGGAACAGCCCGCGAAGACAGACACCTTGTCCGGGTGGCGGAATGGCAGACGCGCTAGCTTGAGGTGCTAGTGCCCTTTATCGGGCGTGGGGGTTCAAGTCCCCCCTCGGACACCAGCAAGACCCCAGTAATCACTGGGGTTTTTTGCGTTTCCGGGTTACCGCGTGACCAACGGCGTGACCAACAGAAACGATCTTGCCCGAGGCAACCGTGGAAGTAACGGTCCTGGCCGTGTACGGGATCCTCAAAGGCGTGCCGACCGTCCTACGCTGAATCGCCGTGTGAGGAGCCTCCATGACTGTGCCTCCGATACAACCGCGTCACGCCCTCCTGCCCGACCGTGAGCGTTCCCACGCGGTGCTCGTCGGCTCCAGCGCCGGCCTGCACCTCCGGCCCTCCCCCCGGCAGCCGGAGGAGTCGACCGCCCGCCTGGCACGGGCGCTCACCTCCCCCGGTCCCGGTGGGGCGTTCCACTGGAAGAACACCGCGGTGCTGCTCGGCCCGGAGCGACCGGCCGACGTGCTCGACGCCCTGCGGCGCGCCGCCGAGGCAGCATCGGACGTGCTGCTGTTCTGGTACGCCGGGATCGGCTTCCCTCACGACGGGGGACTCGCCTTCGGCGTGACGGGCACCGATCAGCAGCACCCGGCCGACACCGGCGTCGACCTGGACGCCGTCGCCGGGATCATGAGCACCAGTCAGGCGGCCCGTCCCACCGTCATCCTCGACTGCGACTACGCAGCCGTAGCCACGACGCGGTTCACCGGCACAGCCCCCGCTCCATCCCTGATGGCCGCCGAAACCTCGAGTTTCCGGCCGATGGCGGACCCCTTCACCGAGACCCTCGTGGACGGCCTGACCGGTGGCGTCCACTCGGGCCCTGAGGCGTTGGACCTGGTGACACTCCAGAACGCGATCGAGGCCGCCTTCACCCGGACCCGCTACTACGTGGAGAACGAGCACATAGGAGGACCCTCCCACGTGCTGCTCCGGGGCGGCCGAGAACTGGCCCTGGGCATCAATCCTGCCTTCGGCCTCCCGAACCGCTCCGGCGCGCTGCCCCCTCATCCGGATGTCGTCGACGCGCAGGAGTCGTGGTGAGCGCTCGAACCGCGCGACCTGCCGTGATTCGGACGCGAGAACTCCCGCACGGGCCGCGGCGGATGGGTGAAAGCAGGTGGTGCCGGTCCCGTCCGCCGTGGCCTGACGCGACACACGGACAGCGGGTGCCCGTCCTCCCATGCCCGGAGGCGCATCCGCATCGGGACTCATCCGATCGGACACCAGGAAGGACCCCACCTCAGGTGGGGTCCTTCTGCTTCTACGGGCTCCGTGCAAGGGGCGGGTGACCTGGTGGATCAGGCCAGGTCGGCGATCAGCAGGTGGAGCGCGGACTCCTCGTGCAGGGCGGTGTCGAGGGCGGCCATGGCGGGTCTGAGGCCCGGGTCCCAGAGGGCGTCGACCGGTGTGCCCGTGAGGGGCAGGGGTGGGCTGCCCTGGGCGTGGGTGTGGGCGGCGAGGTGTTCGTAGTCGTCGGCCGTCATCCGCCAGGGGCGGGCGTGGTAGCGGTGGACGAGGCGGTTGGCGAGGGCGATGCCGGGCCAGTCGAAGTCGCCGTGGTAGGCGAAGTCGCGGCCGGCGGCGGACAGGGTGTCCAGGAGTTCGAGGACGACGGTGGCGGCGCTGCCCGAGGTGCAGATGAGGGTGGCGCGGCATTCGGAGGCGGCTGCCGCCTCGACGACCTGGGGGTTCTCGCAGATGTGTACCGGGGTGCGGGAGGGTGTGGAGAGGTCGAGGGAGCGGAGTTCGCGCAGGGTCAGGTGGGTCTCGGCGTGGTGGTCCGCGCGTTCGCGCAGTGCCCGCTCGCGCCAGCCGTGGCCGGCTGGGCGGAGGCCGTAGGTGAGGACGGTGCTTGACACTTCGTCAGGGGAGACGGCGGCGAGCCGCCAGAGGGCGCGCCGGCCTGCGGCGTCGGCGGGGAGTGGTGAACCGTGGGCGAGGGCGAGGCCGCGGAGGACGAGGCGGGAGAGCAGGGTGTCGTCGTCCAGGCCGTGGGCGGTACCGGTGACCAGGGTGGCGAGTTCGCCCCGGCCTCGGAGCGGCGGGGTGGATTCTGCGGCCGGGCGGAGCAAGCCGAGGAGCCGGATGGCCTGCTGGAGGAGGTCCTTGGCGGCTTCGGCCGGGAGGCGGCCGGCGGTGCCGGTGCGTCGGATGTCGGCCAGCCACTGGTGGGCCCAGTCCTCGTCCGCCAGGGGTGAGGTGGCGAGCGAGGCAGCCACCACAGCCCAGAGGTCGGTGCGGACGGACTGGGCGGCGGAGCGCGCCGCCTGCCGGTCGGTGAGCGGGCCGCCGAGCAGGCGGACCGTGTCCGCCAGGCCGCACCCGGCCGCGCCGGCGCGGAGGCGGGTGTCCAGGTCGGCCAACCGGATGGTGGTGGTGGGGCTGCCGATCCGGCGGCCGAGTAGGAGGGAGAGTGCTTCTCGTGACGGTGCGTCGAGGCCGGTGAGCCGGATGCTGCCGCCGATGTGCAGGCCGTTGCGCTCCAGGCGGGCCCGGACGGCGGTCCAGAGTCCGGCGAGTTCGGGTTGGGAGAGCCAGGTGATGGCCGAGGACGGCAGCTGGTGGTCAGGTCGGCTCATTCGGTCACCAGGCGGCGGTTGCGGCCGTTCCAGGCGTAGTGGAGGGTGGCGACGCCTCGGTGGCCGGGGTCGCGCAGGCATTCGTAGATGTGGAGTGACGGGACGTCAGGCCAGTTCCCCATCAGCCGTTCGCTGGTGAGGACGAAGTCCAGATCGAGGTCGACCAGGATCCGGCCGAGCCGGGCGTGGGTCGGTTCGTCGACCTTGGCGAAGGCGTCGTCGAGCAGGATGAGCCGGGGCACCTGCGGGGCGGTCTCCGCCAGGGTGGTGAAGTGGGCGGCGGCCGCGGCGAAGAGCACCAGGTAGGAGAGGACGCGCTGCTCTCCCTGGCTCAGGCCGGTACGGCCGGAGAACTTGCGCCGCCGTACGGCCGCCGCCTCGTTGACGACCCAGGGCTGGAAGGTGAACCAGGTCCGGTAGTCGAGCGCGCTCCGCAGGTGGGCGGCGTAGCCGGCTCCGGGGTCGGCCCGGCGGGCGTCCTCGATCCGCCGCTGGAGGACTTCCCGGAGCTGCTCGGACTGCTCACGGGTGCGCAGTCCGGACGGGCTGCGCAGCAGTTCCACCGCGGCGCGGACGTCGGCGTCCACCGTGTCGGCGAGCCGCCAGTCGAGTTCGACGCCGAGCCCGTGCGAGGTACGTACCGAGCGCAGGGTGTCGTTGAGTGCCGCCACCAGGGCGCCTGCGGACAGGACCTGACGGGACAGGTTGTCGCCGAGTTCGCCAGTGAGGAAGCGCTGGAAGACCTCGTGCTCGCGTTCGGTGAGCCGGGAGCGGGCCTCGGCTGCCTGGCCGGCGATCCGCTCGCCGACCAGGGCGACGTCGTGCTGGCCCAGGTCGTCGACCAGGTGGCAGACCATGATGCCGTCGAGTTCCTCCAGGGCCGCGTCGTAGCCGCCGGCCAGTTGGTCGCGCAGGTCGTTGAAGCGGTTGAGCAGGGTGGTGCCGGTGACGTCCCGGCGTTCGGCGTCGAGGGCTCCTCGGCAGACGTCCGTCAGGGTGTGCAGGGCCTTGAGCCGGGCTCGCACGTCACCGTGCGCGGGGTCGGCGGTGGTCGGTTCGACGGCGCTCAGTTCGGCGTGGGCCGCCAGGCCGGCGCCCCGCGCCACCTCCGGGGTGGCGAGCGCGGTGCGCAGGGCGCGGCCGGAGTCGATCACCTCGGTCTCCTGCGCGCGGAGCTCGTCGCGGCTGACCAGCTCGGCCTGTTCGGCGCGCACGCGCCGGTCGTGCAGGTCCGCCAAGGTCCGCTCGGCCTTGGGCAGTTCGACGGCCGCGGCGTCGAGGCGACGGCTGATCCGGTCCTCCCGGTCGAGGAGTTCGTGCTCCGAGGTGCCGACCGCCTCCTCCAGTGTGTGGAGGGCCCGCCGGGCGGAGGACAGTTCGCCGCGGTGCCGCCGGTAGTCGCTCTCCGCGTCGGCCAGGCGGGCGCGGGCCCGGTCGTAGCCGGTGATCTCCTCCCGGTGGGCGGCCGCCGTGGCGCCCGCTGCGCGCAGGTCGTCCCGGAGCCGGGCCAGGCCTGCGGTCAGGTCGCGCAGGGCGTCCCGGACGGCGTCGAGGGCATCGGGGTCGGTCGGCAGGGCGTGCGCGGTTGCCGCTGCCTCGGCCTGCCGGCGGGCCTCCGCGCTCGCGGCCCGCGCCTGGTTCGCGGCGCCCGCCGCCGTGGCGGTGGCCCGGGCGAGGGTGGACTCCGCCCGTCCGGCGGCGGTCAGGTGGGCCCAGGCGTCGGTGAGGCCCTGGGCCTTCGGGCGGCGCCGGAGGGCTGCGGTCAGCTCGGCGAGCCGATCGGTCAGCTTCCGCACCTGCACTTCCGCCAGGGCGAGTTGGCCCTGCGCGGCGTCGATCTGCTCGGCGAGTTCGGCGATCCGCCGGCGCCTCGTCGCGGCCCGGACCTCGGTGCCGAGGTACTCGGCCCGTGGTTTGGCGTAGGCGCCCTGTGCCACGCCGAGACGCCACCGGCCGTCCGCGCTGATCGCGCTGTGCCCGTCCGGGTCGAACGGCGTGCCGGGCGGTATCAGCGCGATGGCCCAGAGCAGCTCGGCGATCTGGCGCTCCGTCACCGCGGCGCCGGCTGTCGCGACGGGGCGCAGCACCGTCGCCACGGTGGGGCCGGCGACCGCGGACCGGCCGGGGGCGAGCACGGTGTCGCGGGTGAGCGGGTCGATGACCGTTCCTTCGGCCGTCACCCAGGCGTCGAGCAGCCCACCGGCTTCGAGCGCCGCTTCGAGACCCGCCTGGTCGGCCGCCGTCAGCCCGTCCACGAAGTCGACCAGGCGGTACAGGGGTGCGCCGGTGGCCGGCTGCCGGTCCGCGTCCCGGTAGCGGGAGGGCGGTGGCTCGGGGTCGGAGCGCCGCTCCCACTCGTCCTTCTCCCGCTCCAGGGAGGCGATGGCCGTGGAGAGTTCACGGACCTGGAGCCGGGCGCTGCCCCGGTCCTCCGCCAGCTGCTCGACCGGGCCGGCGAGGGCCTGGTCGGCCGCGATCTCCACGTCCTCCCGGGTCTCGGCCGGGAGCGCCCGTTCGGTGAAGGCGGTGTCGGCCGCGCCGTCCCGGGCCACCAGCGCGCGGACGGCCTCCAACGGCACCTCGGCCAGGCCCTCCAGCCGGCCCGCCCAGGCGGACACCTCGGCTGCGTACAAGTCGCTTGCCGCGAGCACCAGTTGACGTCGGCGCTCGGTCTCGGCGGCGGCCTCCTCGGTCCGTTCCTCCAGGCGCTCGCGCTCACGGTCCGCCTCGCGCGCGGCGTCGGCAGCCGTGCGGGCCCGGGTCAGCAGCCCGGCCAGCTCCCCGACCGTCCGCTGCCTGGCCCTCACCACCGGCTCCGCTGCGGCCAGTTGGCCGTCCCAGCCGTGCAGGGCCTCCGCCACGGCGGCCGGGTCGAAGGCCCGGACCCGCTCCCGGCGCAGCAGCAGGCTGTCACCGTCGGGGCCGGGGAGCTCCTCCTCGGCGGCGGCCGCCAGCACGGTGACCGGGGCTGCGGCCGGCTCCCCCAGATGGGCCCGGCCCGTCGCGGAACGGTCGGCCGCCTCCCCCAACTCCGCGTGTGCGGAGCCGAGTCGGCGCAGCGCGGTGCCCACCCGGTCGGCTCCGGCCGACACCGTGGCGCCGGCGGCGTCCGCCGCGCCGTGGGCGAGCTGCCATCCGGTGAAGGCCGACTCGGCCGCCGTCCGCAGCGCGGCCACCGTGCTCCGGCGCTCGCCGAGCTCCTGCAGGCTGCGGTAGCCGGTGCTCAGGCGCAGCGCGTCGAGTTCCGCCTTCGCGTCCTCCTGCTCCTGCCGCAGCCGGTCGCGGACCTCCGCCGCCGTCTCCTCACCGGCCGTCAGCTCGGCGACCAGCCTTCCGGCCTCCCCCGCCGCCTTGCGCCGGTCTCCGAGCCGCCCCAGCTCCTCGCCGACCCGGACGGCCCGGCGGCGCAGCACGCCGTGCAGGTAGCCCCGGTAGCCGCCGAGGAAGTGGCTCAGCGCGGCGTCGGTCTTCTCCAGCCGGCCGAGGTCCCCGCGGACGTTGTCGAGGTCGTCCAGGTTGCGGGCGACCCTTTCGATCACGTCCTCGTCCAGCCCGGGCAGCGTCTCGCTGAGGACGGCGACCAGCCCTCCCGACTCGATCCGGTCGCCGATGGTGGGGCGGCGGAGCCGGTGCAGCAGCTGGGTCAGGTTGCGGTAGCGGGCGCTGTCGGTGATGCCGAACAACTCCCGTGCCACCCGCGCCCGGTGGTCGGCCGCCCGCTCCTGCACCTGGTCGGTGCCCACGCTCGCGCGCAGCCGGTCCAGTGGCAGCGGCTGACCGGCCTCGGCCAGGTGCAGGTCGTGGCCGATCCGCCGGGTGGTGGTGAAGAAGTACGGCTTGGCGGTGTTGGCGGACTTCGACGCGCGGATGGCCGCGCCGAGGGTCAGGAACTGCCCACCGGCCTCACCGGCCTCGCCCGTCCCGCCGACCTCACCGTCCTCGCCGACCTCGCCGACCTCGCCGACCTCGTCGGCGCGGCGGAACTCCACCCACAGGTAGCCCAGCCGGTTGGTCTGTTCGAACCCGTCGAGCATCAGCCAGGCGAGGGTGGTGCGGCCCGTGCCGGTGGCGTCGAGGGCCCGGGTGTCGCCGTCCAGCAGGAAGGGCAGCAGCAGTTCGAGCGCCTTGGACTTGCCGGCCCCGTTCTTGCCGCGCAGCAGCAGCCGGCCGTCGCCGAACGCGAACTCCTGCTCGTCGTACTGCCAGACGTTACGGATGCCCGCCCGGTGCAGCCGGTACCGGCCACGGCCGAGGTGCTGGGCTCCGGCGGATTCGCGGCTCACGGTGTCGGATCTCCCAGCGGGCTGGTGTCGGGCTGCGGGCTGAAGGCGGACGGCCGGGCGGCCTTCCGGACGGTGACGGTGGTGGCGTAGCGGGCGGCCGCGGCGAGCAGCACCCAGCCGCCGCCCGGGTACCCCCGGGCCTCCCGCACATCGGTGACCTGCCGACCGGCCGGGGCCTCGGTCTCGTACCCGTCCGGCACGCCGAAGCCCTCCGCCCGCAGCGGGCCCGCCGGGGCGGCCAGCCGCATCCTGGCCAGCAGGTCGAGCACGTCAGCGCGCAGCGCCGCCGGGTCCTCGACGTAGCCGCGCTGCCAGTTGCCGCGCCGGCCGTACTCCTCGACCAGGTCGTGCAGGATCTCGTCCACCAGCCCGGGCGGGATCGGCACGCCGATCACCAGCCGGCCACCGGTGGCGGGGTGGCCGGCACCGTCGGGGCGCAGGTGCCGCACCAACCGCTCCACCAGCAGCAGCGCGGCCTGGGCGACCGTGCCGGTGCCGGGGAAGTGCAGGTCCGTCAACTCCTCGTCCGGGTCGACCAGGGCGATCCCCTCGGCGCGGATCTCCGCCTCCAGGCCGAGCAGTTCGGCGAAGGCCTGGGCCTCCCGGCGCTGGCGGGTACGCAGCCATTCGCGCTCGCCGGCGGTGAGCTCGTCCAGGTGGACCACCGGTGTCTCCACCAGCCTGCGCCGTACGTACGTCCGCGCCCCGCCGAAGCCCGGGTCGGCCGCGCGGCCGATCAGGTCGGCGCCGTCCCGGCTGCGGGCGAGCGGGCCCGCGACGATCGAGCGGGCGATCTCCCGGTCGACCGTCAGCAGCGCCTCCCCCTCGGACTCCTCGGTCACCGAGCCGACGCTTCCCTCGACCTCCGTCAGCACGCCCCACCCGACCAGCTGCCGGAACGCGGCCGCCAGCGTCCGCTTCTCCGCCTGGCGGCCGGTGTCGGCGAGTTCCAGCCCGGCGTCGACCGCCGCCGCTCGCACGTCCGCCACCAGCTGGGACAGCAGGACCTGCTCGGGCGCGGTCACCAGCGCCGAGAGGGCGAGCGCCAGACAGGCGTAGGTGCGCGGGGTGAACGGGGTGCCGGTGGACCGCACCAACCGGTGTCCGGCCCCCGGGCCCAGCCCCGCCTTGAACAGCCTGGCGAACCGGGCCTCCACCAGCAGCCGGTAGCCGAGCACCTGTTGGAACCGCGGCCCGAGCCAGTCGGCATGACGGCGGATCAGCAGGAAGGTCTCACCGTGCGGCCCGTCCGCGTGCACCAGCGGCTGGGCGAGCAGCAGCCTGGCCGCCGCCCGGCGCTCGGCGGCCAGCTCGACGTCGTGGGTGGAGGGCAGCACCATCAGACTCCGGCCCCCGCCGGCTCGGTGGCGGCGTACCGGCCGAGGGCCAGCTCCAGGTCGTCCACCAGCAGGTCGCCGTCCACCGAGTGCAGCACCGTGCCGGCGCCGGCGACCCGACGGGCCGTCAGCCTGAGGTCCAGCTCCGCGTCACCTGCCGAGACGCCCTCCAGCGTGAAGTCACCCCGGGTGGGCCGGCGCAGCTGGGCGTTCCCGAGCGCGGAGGCCAGCAGCTCCAGCAGCAGCGCCATCGCGGCGGAGGTCAGCCGGACCTGCGCGAAACGGCCCGAGGCGCTGCGCAGCTCGTCCGCCGCCTCCTGCCGGGCGCCCGCCAGCGCCCGCGCCCGGTCCAGCAGGCGCCGCTTCTGGGCGGAGTGGTCCTCGACCGCGGCGGCGCGACCGCGCTGGGCGCGGTCGCCGCGCTCCCGCAGGGTCACCGGCACGTCCACCACCGGGCCGCTCCACCAGCTGACGTGGGCGGACACCACCCCCTCCGGATCGGGTGCCACCCCCAGGTGGCGGGCGCCGTACAGGCCGAACGCGGCCACTGCCAGGTCGTGCGCGGTCTCCGGCTCGGCCGCGTCGAACCAGGCCGCGAGCCGGAGCAGGTCCCGGCGCCGGGACATCTCTCCCGAGGCCGAGCGCAGCATCCGCTTGGCATTGGCCAGCAGGGACTGGAGCGCCCGGAGCGTGGCACCCCGCAACTGGTCCACCTGGCTGCCCTGGCCGTCCAGGTCCTCGAACCAGCCGCGCAGACCCTCCCAGTCCGTCAACTCCCGCCCCCGGCTGCGCTGGACGCGGGTCCGGTCCGCCAGCGTGCCGAGGCCGACCGCGTGTTCGTCGATCCGCTTCAGCAGACCGGGCAGGTCGGGCCACAGCTCCGCGAGGCTCGACGCGATCCTCGGCGAGCGGAAGGACACGTCCTCGGTGATGGCCTCGACGTAGTCCAGCAGCAGTTCCTTGAAACCCTGGTACTCCCCGCCGTCCAGGTCGTAGCGGGACAGCACCTGCCCCAGGTAGGCGTAGAAGTCCCGTATCGAATCGGCGAATTCGGCGAACTGCACGAACAGCGTGCTGATCTTCTCCAGCGCCTCCTGCGGGTCCGCGCCACCGGGCCGGGCCACCGCCGACAGCAGCTCGCGCAGACCGCGGTCCACCAGCGCGAGCAGTTCGCTGCTCACCTCACGGGCCGCGTCCGCCCCCGCCAGCACCTCGTCCGCGTCCCGCTGCACCCGCTCGCCGAGCTTCGAGAGCTGGTACCGCGCCCGCGACCGCTGGTACTCGGCGATGCTGGCCGCCTTGACGGTGTGCGTGCTGCGCAGCAGGTTGCCCCACTTCACCAGCTGCTCCAGCCGGGCGGTCACCGTCTCGGCGTCGGCCCGGCCTGACCAGGCCTCGCTCTCCGCCAGCTTCGCCAGGATGTCCGGCACCGCCAGATCCGCCAGCAGGGTCGAGCAGAACACCCGCATGAGCGCGACGTACTCCAGCCGCTCGGGTGCGCTCAGGTAGGAGTACGCGGTGAGCCGCTGCCAGAGCTGCTCCTCCGTCAGCGGCTCGCCACCCATCTCGCTCGCCGTCTGCCCGGCCTGCTGCTCCATGCCCGCGAGGATAACCGCAGGCAGGGACGGTACGGGCCCGATCCAACGATTCTCCGACGGGCCGCCACTGCCGGGCACCTCGGTCCCCTATGCTCCGGGACAGACCGGTTCGGATCGTTGGGGAGTGGCAAGCGCATCGTGGCAACCGTGCACCACCTCACCGAGACGCCCCGTACTCCGGCCCCCTTGACCCCGGCCGAGTTCTCCGCGCTCGGCACCTGCGCCGCCGTGTTCCGGCCAGCCGATCCGCCCCGGCTCGGGCAGGTGGCGTTCTGGCGCCCCGACGGGACCGCCCCACCCGGCCGGGGAGACGTCACCCAACTCGTCGTCGCCCGCCCGCACGGTGCTTCGGCGCGCCGCCGCACCGTACCGGCCACCATCCTGACCGTCGCTCAGGCACTGCCCGTCCTCACCCGGGCCCGTACCGCTCCCGGGGCCGGCCCGGCCGCCGCCTTCTGGGGGGCAGCCGGTCTGCTCGCCCTTCAACTGATCGCACGGGGGCGGCTGTTGCCCGGCGTCAGCCCGGGCGGCACGGACGCCTGGCGAGTCGGCCCGCTGGACCAGGACGACCTCCGGCGGGTCCGCGAGCTCGCCGCCGCCATGCCACCGGAAGCCCGCGCCGTGCCGTTCCCGGAGCGCACTCCCCTGCGACTGCCCGAGGCCGAGCCGCTGCTGCGCGCCTTCCTGGACGCGGTCGCCGACGGGATGCCCCGCACCCCGGCCGCCCATCTCGCGGCCGGCGGCCCGGCGTGGGCCTCCCCCGCACCCCAGCAGGCGGGCGCGCACCGGGGGTGGGCAGCCGAGACCGCCGCCGG
This sequence comes from Kitasatospora sp. NPDC088742, assembly GCF_055584905.1. NCBI lineage: Bacteria > Bacillati > Actinomycetota > Actinomycetes > Kitasatosporales > Streptomycetaceae > Kitasatospora > Kitasatospora sp. NPDC088742. Next base: position 73,477 of record NZ_JBVJLD010000002.1, read on the forward strand.
GCTGGACGCCGGGGTACGGGTGTCGCTGCGTCTGGAACTGCCCGGGGCGGCAGGCCTCGTGGCCGGGGATCCCGACGAGTCCGATGACCGGTACGACGGGTGGGAGGACGGGTGGGAGGACGGCAGTTGGGAGGATGACAGTGCGCACCTGCCCTTCCGCGCGGTCGTCCAGCTGCACAGCCTCGGTGACGCGACCCTGGTCACCGACGCCGCCGACCTGTGGGCGGGCCGCGCGGCCGCCGGTGACGCCTTCGGCCCCCGCACCAGGGTCGACACGCTGCTGACGCTGCGTCGGGCCGCCCGGGTGTGGCCGCCGCTGGCCCGGCTGCTGACGGCAGCCGCCCCGGCCGAGCTGGAGCTGTCCGACGAGGAGGTCCGGGAACTGCTCGGCGACGCCGCAGTGCGCCTGGCGGCGGCCGGGCTCCAGCTCCACTGGCCCAAGGAACTGGCGCGCGAGCTCACCGCCCGTGCGGTGGTCGAGCCGTCGGAGCAGGCCGGCTCCGATCTTCCCTCCCTGCTCTCCGCCGAGAAGCTGCTCGCCTTCCGCTGGCAACTCACGGTCGGCGGAAGGGAATTGACCAAGGCTGAGCTGGACCGCCTCGCCGAGGCGCAGCGTCCGATGGTCCGGCTGCGCGACCAGTGGGTGCTGCTCGACCCGGAGACGGTGCGGCGCGCCCGCGAGCGCGAGGAGAGGCGCCTCACCCCGCTGGACGCTCTCTCCGCCGCCCTCACCGGCAGCGCCGAGGTCGACGGGGAGCTGGTCGAGGTCCGCTCCTCGGGGTGGCTCGCCGAGCTGCGCGAGCGCCTCGCCGACCCCGAGGCGACCGCCCGCCGCGAACCCCTGCCGCAGCCCGCCGCGCTCCAGGCCACCCTGCGCGACTACCAGGTGCGCGGCCTCGGCTGGCTGCACCGGATGACCTCACTCGGCCTCGGCGGGTGCCTCGCCGACGACATGGGCCTCGGCAAGACCATCACCCTGATCGCCCTGCACCTGCACCGCCAGGCCGATCCCGCCACCGCCGGCCCAACCCTGGTGGTCTGCCCGACCTCCCTGCTCGGCAACTGGCAGCGGGAGATCGAGCGGTTCGCTCCCGGCACCGCCGTCCGCCGCTTCCACGGCACCGCCCGCGAGCTGAACGGCCTGGCCGCAGGCGAGTTCGTGCTCACCACGTACGGCACCATGCGCCGGGACGCCGCCCGGCTCGACGCCGCCGGGCCCTGGGGACTGCTGGTGGCCGACGAGGCCCAGCACGTCAAGAACCCGTTCTCCGCCACCGCCAAGGCGCTGCGCACCCTCACCTCCCGGGCTCGGGTCGCCCTCACCGGCACGCCCGTCGAGAACAACCTCTCCGAGCTGTGGGCACTGCTCGACTGGACCACCCCGGGGCTGCTCGGCCCGCTCAGGACCTTCCGGGACCGCTACGCCCGGAGCGTGGAACGCGGCGACGACCCCGGGGCCGCCGAGCGCCTCGGCACCCTCCTCCGCCCCTTCCTGCTGCGCCGCAGGAAGTCGGATCCGGGCATCGCCCCGGAGCTCCCGCCCAAGACCGAGACCGACCGCGTCGTCGCCCTGACGAAGGAACAGATCGCGCTCTACGAAGCCGTGGTGCGCGAAACCATGGCCGAGATCCGTGGCAGCACGGGCATCGCGCGGCGCGGACTGGTCGTCAAGCTGCTCACCGGGCTCAAGCAGATCTGCAACCACCCGGCGCAGTACCTGAAGGAGGACGGGTCGAGCCGGGTCGCCGAGCGGTCCGGCAAGATCGGTCTGCTGGACGAGCTCCTCGACACCATCCTCGCCGAGGGCGACGCCGTGCTGGTCTTCACCCAGTACGTCGCCATGGCCAGGATCATCGAAGGCCACCTGGCGCAGCGCGGCATCCCGGCGCTGTTCCTGCACGGCGGCACCACGGTCAAGCGGCGCGAGGAGATGGTGCGGCGCTTCCAGGGCGGCGAAGTCCCGGTCTTCCTGCTGTCGTTGAAGGCCGCCGGCACCGGCCTCAACCTCACCCGGGCCGCCCACGTCATCCACTACGACCGCTGGTGGAACCCGGCCGTCGAGGACCAGGCCACCGACCGTGCCTACCGGATCGGCCAGACCCAGCCGGTCCAGGTCCACCGCATGATCGCGGAGGGCACCGTGGAGGACCGCATCGCCGAGCTGCTGAAACGCAAGAAGGACCTCGCCGAGGCCGTCCTGGGCGGCGGCGAGGCCGCGTTGACCGAACTGACGGATGCGGAGCTGGCCGAGCTGGTGGAGCTGCGGACGGCCGGTGGTCGCGTGCGCACGGCCCGCCCCCGCAAGGCGGCCCTCGCGTGAGCGCCCGCCGCACCGCTCGGAAGGCCGACGCCGAGCGCAGTCGGACGTTCCCCCCGCTGCCGCCCGCCCGGGGCCGCCGCTCGTTCGCCGAGTCCTGGTGGGGCAACGCCTGGGTCGAGGCGCTGGAGGGGAAGCAGCGCTCCGCCACCGGCCGCCTGGCCCGCGGCCGTACCTACGCCAGGAGCGGCAACGTCGGCGAGATCACCGTGACCCCCGGCCGGGTCGCCGCCCGGGTCCAGGGCAGCCGTCGTACTCCGTACCGGACGTCGATGGACATCCCGGTGCTGAGCGAGCGCGACTGGGAACTGCTGCTGGACGCCGCCGCCGGGCAGGCCGGGCACATCGCGGCCCTGCTCGACCGTGACATGCCCGCCGAACTGGTCGAGGACGCCGCACGGGCGGGGGTACGGCTGCTTCCCCGGCAGGGCGAGCTCACCCCGGCCTGCTCCTGCCCCGACTGGGGCCACCCCTGCAAGCACGCGGCCGCCGTCTACTACCAGGTCGCCCGGCTGCTCGACCAGGACCCCTTCGTCCTGCTGCTGCTCCGGGGCCGCGGCGAGCAGGAGCTCATGGACGAGCTGCAGCGACGCAACGCCGCACAGGCAGCCCTGGAGTCCGCCGGCACCCATGACGTACCGTCAGCCGCCGGATCGGTCCCCGCCAAGGACGTCTTCGCCGCGGCGAGGGCCGGGCTCCCGCCGATTCCCGGCCCACCGCCCGCCGTCGACCGCCCCGGGCCCACGGCGGTACTCGCCGACGCGGCCGGCCCCGGTGCCGAGATCGACCCGGCCGCGCTGGAGTTCCTCGCCGCCGATGCCGCAGGCCGCGCCGCACGGCTGCTGGCCGAGGCGCTCTCGCCCACCCATCCCGACGCGGCACCCGCCGACCCCTTGGACATCGACCAGGACGTCGTCCGCCTCGCCGCGGCCGAGGGCCCGCCCGCCGTCCTCGCGCGCCTGGCGGACGCGGCCGGGCTCGGCCCCACCGACCTTGCACGCGCTGTCCGCGCATGGCACCACTGCGGCCCCGAGGGCCTTCGGATCCTGAACGAGTCGTGGGACCCGGAGCCGTACGAACTCGCCGCCGCCCGCGACGCGGTCGGACAGGCCTGGGAGGGAGGGCGCGCCCCCGTCCTGCGGGCCACCCGCAACCGACTCACCGTCACCGGCAGCGCCGCACAGCTGCGCCTGGGCTCCGACCGGCTCTGGTACCCCTACCGCAAGGAGTCCGGCACCTGGTGGCCCGCCGGCCCCGCCGACCGCGACCCGGCGGCGGCCCTCGCCGCAGCCCTGGACCCGGAGCCGTCCTGAACCACCGCGACGGGGCGGGATTGGGAGGTACGGCGGTCCCGGGTGAGAATGTGGTCCATGAACGAGAACACCCCCACCGCGCCCACCTCGGCCATCGAGAGGCGCGCCCAGCTCCTTCAGGCGATGCGGGACGGCGGCGGCTCCTGGGACTGGGTGCGCGCCCGCACGACCTACGTGGTCGAGCCCGACCCGCGCACCGTACGGCGGGACCTGGAGCAGCTGCGCAAGGCGGGCTCGGTCTACCGTGACCGCGAGACGGGCACGTACCAGGCCGGCTAGGACGCCGACGACAGCTCACCGGACCCCGGCGGAAGCCGGGGTCCTTCTGTTTCTTCAGCCACCCCCGTGCACGAGGTGGCCGCCGAGCAGGGTGTGGGTGGGGAGCAGGCCGTCGAGGGTCCGGGCGGGGGTGGTCGTCGGGTCGTCGGGCCAGACGGTGAGGTCGGCGAGGCGGCCGGGGGTGAGCCGGCCGCGCAGGTGGGTCTCGCCGGTGAGGCGGGCGGCGGCTGTGGTGTGGAGGGCGACGGCCTCCGTGCGGTCGATGGCGTGCTCGGGGCCGAGGATGCCGGCGACGGTGGTGCGGGTGGTCAGGCCGTGGAGGGAGTGGGCGGCGCCGTACGCGCCGACGGGGTAGTCCGAGCCGGCCGAGACGTCGGCTCCCGCGTCGAGCCAGGCGCGGGCGGGGAAGAGGGCGGCTACCCGGTCCTTGCCCCAGTACTCGGACTGGATGGCGGCGACGTCGTGGAGCAGGGGCTGCTGGATGGTCACCGGGACGCCCAGGCGGACGGCCCGCTCGCGCTGCTGACGGTCCGCCAGGCCGCCGTGTTCCATCACCAGGGTGCCGTACGGGAGGCCGGGGAGGCGGCGTTGGACCCGCTCGTACAGGTCGAGGAGGGTGCGGACGCCGCGGTCACCGTAGGCGTGGATGCCGACCCGCAGGCCGCGCCGCGCCACCAGCTCCACGGCGGCTTCCAACTCCGGTGGATCCCAGGCGAGTTGTCCGGTGTAGCCGGGGGTCGGGCAGTGCGCCGGGCAGTACGGGGCCTCCAGCGCGGCGGATTCGATCCCGCCGTCCATCCAGAACTTCACGCCCCACACGCGGAGCCAGGGGTCGTCGGCCTGCCGCGAGTCCTCCGTCGAGTCGAGGAGGTCTTCGACCTGCCGCACCGAGGTGAAGCCGAGGGTGCCGAGCAACACCCGGACCCGGCAGCCGAGTTGGCCGGAGTCGCGGAGCTGCCGGAGGGCGGCCAGGTCGGCCGGGGTGGAGTTGGTGTCGCGGACGGTGCCGATGCCGGTGGCGGCGTAGGAGTGGGTGGCCAGGCGCAGGCCGTCCAGCTTGGCCGCCGGGTCGGGCGCCGGGAGGTGGGGCCGGATCAGGGCCAGGCCGCCGCGCAGGTGGCCGGTGGGGCGGCCGGCCGGGTCGCGGGCGATGGCGCCGCCGACCGGGTCGGGGGTGGCGGCGTCGATGCCGCACCGGCGCAGCGCGGGGCCGTTGAGGACCTGGTTGTGCACCCCGCGCAGGACCAGCGCCGGGTGCCGGTCGGTGGCCCGGTCGAGTTCGGCGGCGGTCGGGAAGCGGCGTTCGGCGAGGTTGAGCTCCTGCCAGTGCCCGGCGGTGCGGATCCACTCGCCGGGCGGTGTCCGGTCGGCCCGCGCGCGGATCAGGTCGAGGAACTCGGGGATCGAGCGGGCGCCGTCCACGGCCACGTCGAAGGCGCTGTCGGCGGCGGCGATCAGGTGGGTGTGGGTGTCGTCGAAGGCCGGGAGCACGGTGGAGCCGGGCAGGTCGAGCACCCGGGTGTCCGGGCCGAGGAGGTGGTCCAGCCCGTCCGGGGACGCGGAGACCGCGAACACCCGGTCGCCGCGCACGGCCAGCGCCCGCTGCGGCTCCTGGCCGGGGACCAGGGTGTGGATGCGGCCGGCCCGGAGCAGCAGGCCTGCGGGAGCTGGGGTGAACGAGGGCACTGCGGCCTCCGAGCGCTCGGTCCGATGGTGCGTCAGGAGGCCTCGGGCCGGGCGGGCCGGACGAGCCGCTCGTCCGGGATGACCGCGACGCCGAGGATCTCGATCAGGGCCTCGGGCTGCCAGAGCCCCGTGGTGCCGATGCCGGCCATCGCGGGGTAGACCGGCCCGGCCAGTTCGCGCCAGACCTCGCCGATCTCGCGGCCGTGCGCCTGGTAGTCGGGGATGTCGGTCAGGTGGATCGTCACGCTCACCAGGTCCTGCGGGATGCCGCCCGCCGCGGCCAGGGTGGTGAGGAGGTTGCCGAAGGCCTGGCGGAACTGTTCGACGATGCCGCCCGGCACGATCTTCATGTCCCGGTCGAGGGCGGTCTGGCCGCCCAGGTGGAGCGTGTTGCCGCTGAGCGTGCCGTGCGAGTAGCCGCTGGGCTTCGGGAGGGACGGGGGGTTCACCGGACGGGGCGTCAGATCGGTTGCCATGGCGAGCTCCTGCGTGACGGGAACTTGGGCGCCGTCACCGTAGCATCTATTGACAGTCGCGTGACGGTCGCAGAAATAATGAAATACCGGCGGGACGCGGCGGACGAAGGAGGAGCACGGCTCATGCACCTCGCGACAGTGGCCCATGCGGGCGGTACCAGCGCCGCGGTGCTCGACGGGGACGTCTGGCGGGCCCTGCCCGCGGCCGACCTGTCGGCGCTGCTGGCACCGGGGGCACCGACGACAGCCGGTGCGGTGATCGACGGCGCCGTCCCGGTGCTGCCGCTGCCCGCGCCCCGCAAGGTCGTCTGCTGCGGCCTCAACTACGCCGACCACATCCGCGAGACCGGGCGTGAACTCCCCACCCACCCCACGCTGTTCGCCAAGCACGCCGACACCCTCACCGGCCCCGGGGACGACCTCGTGCTGCCGAAGGGCCTGGAGGTCGACTGGGAGGCCGAGCTCGCCGTCGTGGTGGGGGCGACGCTGCGCCGCGCCGACCGGGCGGCGGCGCTGACCGGGATCGCGGGCTACACGGTGGCCAACGACGTCTCGGTGCGCGACTGGCAGTACCGGACGCTGCAGTGGTTCCAGGGCAAGGCCTGGGACGCCTCCACCCCCGTCGGCCCGGTGGTGGTGACGCCGGACGAGCTCGACCCGGCGGCGGGCGTGGAGGTGATCTGCCGGGTCAACGGCGAGCAGGTGCAGCGCGACTCCACCCGGACGCTGGTCTTCGACCCGGCCGACCTGCTCGCGTACATCTCGTCCTTCACCGTGCTGCGCCCCGGCGACCTGGTGCTGACCGGGACCCCGGGCGGCATCGGCGCGGCCCGCGAGCCGCGGCGCTTCCTCTCCGACGGCGACGTGCTGGAGACGGAGATCCCCGGCATCGGCACGCTGCGCAACACCGTGCGCTTCACGGACTGACCGTTCGTCACATCCTCCGAACATCCTCCGACAACGCCCTCCCACAAGGAGCAAGGAGCAAGGAGCTTCGATGGACCCCACACCCGGTGACTACGTCCTCGACGGCGACAACTCGATGTACGCCACGGAGAGCGGCCTGGTGGTCCCGGTCGTGACCCGGGCCGGCACCGAGCCCGGGGACACCGGCCAGTCCGCCGGTGCCACCCGGATCTCGGGGATCAGCATCCAGCACACCCCGGCCACCAGGCTCTGGTTCGGCAAGGTCCACAACGAGGGCGGCTACCGCTCGGTGCCGCACCACCACGGCGAGGCGGAGACCGGTGGCTACGTGCTGCTGGGCCGGGGCCGGATCTACTTCGGCCGGAAGTTCGAGGACTACGTCGACCTGGCGGAGGGCGACTGGGTCTTCGTCCCGCCCTTCATGCCCCACGTCGAGTGCAACCTCGACCGCGACAACCCGCTGACCTGGATGACGACCCGCACCCCGGAGAACATCGTGGTCAACCTCCCCGAGGTCCCGGACGCGGACCTGCGCGACTGGCTGGAGCGCCCCTGATGACCGACACCACCTCGGAGACCTTCACCGCCGCCGTCACCCTCACCCCGGCGGAGCCCGAGCACTTCGACCTCGCGTTCACCGCCGTCACCCAGGCCTGCCCGTGGCCGAAGGCCTACGGCGGCGACCTGGTCGCCCAGGCCGTGGCGGCCGCCATGCGGTCGGTGGAGGACGGCAAGGCGCTGCACTCCGCGCACTCCTACTTCATGCGCCCCGCCGAGATCGGCAAGGAGGTGCGCTACGAGGTGGAGCTGCTGCGCGACGGCCGGGGCTACGCGACCCGGCAGGTGCGCGGCTACCAGAACGGCAAGCCGCTCTACGTCTGCCTGGCCAACTTCGCGGCCGGCGAGCCCGGCCCGAGCCACCACGCCGAACTCCCGAACCTGCCGGACCTGCCGGGCCCCGAGGCCCTGCCCAGCTCCGCCGAGTACCTCGCGGAGCGGACCGGCGGGACGATGACGCCGAGGTCGAAGGAGTACTGGTCCACCGGGCGCAGCTTCGACATGCGGCACGTGCCGGGCCCGGTCTACCTCGGCGTCGAGGGCGCGCGGGTGCCCCACCAGGCGGTCTGGGTCCGGCCGTTCGACGCCCTGCGGCCGGTGGAGGGGCTCACCGACGCGCAGCGGGACGCGGCGGCGCTCGCCTACGTCTGCGACTACACGATCCTGGAGCCGGTGCTGCGGGTGCTCGGCCTGCACTGGGCGCAGGAGGGGCTGGTGACCGCCAGTCTCGACCACGCGATGTGGTTCCACCGCGCGCTGCCGCCGGGCGCGGCGGACGGCTGGCTGCTCTACGCCCAGCGGGCGGACGCGGCCGAGGCCGGGCGCGGCCTGGGTTCGGGCCGGTTCTTCACCCCCGACGGCACCCACCTGGCCACCGTGGTCCAGGAGGGGATGATCCGCGTGCCCGGGGCGGACGGGGCGGACGGGGCGGACGGGGCGGACGGGACAAGCGGAGCGGGCCGGCCATGACGGACCCGGCATCGGCGCACCGCGACAGCTTCGCCCGCGACCACCTGCCCCCGGCCGACCGGTGGCCGGTCCTGGAGTTCACCACCGAGCTGCTCCAGTACCCCGAACGCCTCAACGCCGCCGTCGAACTGATCGACCGTCCGACGGCGGCCCTCGGGCCGGACCGGCCCGCGCTGCGCACCCCGGCCGGCGAGGTCTGGACGTACGGCGAGCTGCGCCTGCGGTCCGACCAGATCGCCCAGGTGCTGGCCGAGGACCTGGGCCTGGTCCCCGGCAACCGGGTGCTGCTGCGCTCCCCCAACAACCCCTGGGCGGTGGCCGCCTGGCTGGGCGTGCTGAAGGCCGGCGGCATCGTGGTCTCCACCATGGCCGCCCTGCGGGCCGGCGAGCTGGCGCCGATCGTGGCGAAGACCCGGCCGTCCGTGGCGCTGGTCGACCACCGGTTCCTCGACGAGCTGCTCACCGTCCGGGACGCGGCGGCGCCGGGGCTGGCCGTGCTGGCCCACGGCGGCGACGGGGCCGAGGACCTGTGCAGCCGGGCCGGCCGGAAGTCGGGGCGGTTCGGGGCGGTGGACACCGCCGCGGCGGACGTCGCGCTGTTCGGGCCGACCTCGGGGACCACCGGCGTCCCGAAGATCACCGTGCACTTCCACCGCGACGTCCTGTCGATCGACAACACCTTCGGGCGGCACACGCTGCGGCTGCGCCCGGACGACCTGGTCGCCTGCACCGCGCCGTTCGCCTTCACCTTCGGCCTGGGCATGCTGGTGGTCTTCACGCTGCGGGCGGGCGCCTGCGCCTTCCTCACCGAGACCACCACTCCGGTGCAGCTGGCCGGGCTGGTCGCCGAGCACGGGGTGACGGTGCTGGCCACCGCGCCGACCGCGTACCAACAGATCGTCAAGTCAGGTGCGGTGCACCAGCTCTCGGGTCTGCGACGGGCCGTCAGCGCAGGCGAGCACATCCCGCTGGCGCTGTGGGAGCAGCTGCGCGAGGAGCTCGGCCTGGAGGTGATCGACGGGATCGGCGCCACCGAGCTGCTGCACATCTTCATCTCGGCCGAGGGTGCGGAGATCCGCCCGGGGGCGACCGGCCGGCCGGTGGCCGGCTACCGCGCCACCGTGCTGGGCCCGGACGGCGAGGAGGCCGCGCCCGGCGTCCCGGGGCGGCTCGGCGTGATCGGCCCGGTCGGCTGCCGCTACCTCGACGACGAGCGGCAGGCGGACTACGTGGTGAACGGGTGGAACGTCACCGGCGACACCTTCGTCCGCGACGAGGACGGTTACTACTGGTACCAGGCGCGCAGCGACGACATGATCGTCTCCTCCGGCTACAACATCGCCGGCCCCGAGGTGGAGGCCGCGGTGGTCACCCACCCGGACGTGGCGGAGACCGCTGTGGTGGCCGCCCCCGATCCGGCGCGCGGCTCGGTGGTCTGCGCGTTCGTGGTGCTCCGTGACGGGGTGGCCGGGGACGCGGCGAAGGCCCGGGAGATCCAGGACCACGTCAAGCGGCTGATCGCCCCCTACAAGTACCCGCGCGACGTGCGCTTCGTCGACGCGCTGCCGCGCAATCCCAGCGGCAAGCTCCAGCACTTCAAGCTCCGCCGGATCGTGGAGGAGCAGGCAGCGAGGGACCGGACATGAGGATCGCCATCGCCGGCGGCGGCCCGGGGGGCCTCTACCTGGCCGCCCTGCTCAAGCGGCTCGACCCCGCGCACGGGATCACCGTCTGGGAGCGCAACGCGCCGGAGGACACCTTCGGGTTCGGCGTGGTCTTCTCCGACGAGACGCTCAGCGGGATCGACAACGCCGACGAGGTCGTGCACGCCGCGATGGAGAGCCGGTTCGCCCGCTGGACCGACGTGGACATCGACTTCGACGGCCACCGGTTCACCGTCGGCGGCCAGGGCTTCGCCGCGATGAGCCGCCACGACCTGCTCGGGATCCTGCAGCGGCGGGCCGCCGAGCTGGGCGTCACCGTCCACTACCGCACGGCGGTACCGGACGTGGACGGGCTGCGGGCCTCGCACGACCTGGTGGTCGCCGCCGACGGGCTGAACTCCGCGATCCGCACCAAGTACGCCGACGTCTTCCGGCCGACGCTGGACCGGCGGCGGAACAAGTACATCTGGCTCGGCACCGACCTGGTCTTCGAGGCGTTCCAGTTCTTCGTCAAGCAGACGGAGTGGGGCACCATGCAGATCCACGGCTACCCGTACTCCGACACCGGCTCGACCTTCATCGTCGAGATGCGTGAGGAGGTCTGGCGGCGGGCCGGCTTCGACCGGGACGAGGACCTGACCCTGCCGGCGGGGGCCTCGGACGAGTACGCCGTCGCGCGGATCCGGGAGCTGTTCGCCGAGGAGCTGGGGGGCCGTCAGGTGCTCACCAACAACTCCCGGTGGCTCAACTTCACCACCGTCCGCAACGAGCGCTGGTCCGCCGGGAACGTGGTGCTGCTCGGCGACGCCGCCCACACCGCCCACTTCTCGATCGGCTCGGGCACCAAGCTCGCCATGGAGGACGCCCTCGCCCTGGCGGCCTGCCTGCACGAACACCCGACGGTGGAGGGGGCGCTGACGGCGTACCAGGCCGAGCGCAAGCCGGTGGTGGAGTCGACCCAGCGCGCCGCGCAGGCCTCGCTGGAGTGGTTCGAGAACATCGGGATGTACGCGGGCCAGGCCCCGGCCCAGTTCGCCTTCAACCTGCTGACCCGGTCCCGGCGGATCACATTCGAGAACCTCAGGGAGCGGGACGCCGGCTTCGCCGAGCTGATGGAGCGCGAGTACGCCCGGCACGAGCGGGCGGACGGGGCGGCCCCGGCGATGTTCCAGCCGGTGACGATCGGTCAGCTCCGGCTGAAGAACCGGGTCATGCTCTCCCCGATGGACATGTACTCCTCGGTGGACGGGGTTCCCGGGGACTTCCACCTGGTGCACCTCGGCTCCAAGGCGCTCGGCGGGGCGGGCCTGGTGATGAGCGAGATGGTCTGCGTCTCGCCCGAGGGGCGGATCACCCCGGGCTGCCCGGGGCTGTGGACCGACGGGCAGCGCGAGGCCTGGCGCCGGGTGACCGGCTTCGTCCACGAGCGGACCACCGGGCGGATCGGGCTGCAGCTCGGCCACTCCGGCCGCAAGGGTTCGACCCGGCTGATGTGGGAGGGCATCGACCAGCCGCTCGAGCAGGACAACTGGGAGGTGATCGGCCCGTCCGCTCTCCGCTACGGCCCCGGCTGCCACCTCCCCCGGGAGGCCACCCGGGCGGACCTGGACAAGGTGGTCGCCGACTTCGCCGCGGCCGCCGAACGCGGGGTGGAGGCCGGTTTCGACCTGGTCGAGGTGCACGCCGCCCACGGCTACCTGCTCTCCTCCTTCCTCTCCCCCGTCGCCAACCGGCGCACCGACGAGTACGGCGGCTCGCTGGAGAACCGGCTGCGGTTCCCGCTGGAGGTCTTCGACGCCGTGCGCCGGGCCGTCCCGCCGGAGGTCCCGGTGACCGTCCGCATCTCGGCCACCGACTGGGTGCCGGACGGCAACACCGAGGACGACGCCGTGGAGATCGCCCGCGCGTTCATCGAGCACGGCGCGGCCGCGATCGACGTCTCCTCCGGGCAGGTCACCCAGGACGAGCGGCCGGCCTACGGCCGCTCGTACCAGACGCCGTTCGCCGACAAGATCCGCCACAAGGTGGCCGGGCCCGCCGGGGTCAAGGTGATCGCGGTCGGCGCCATCTCCTCGTACGACGACGTGAACTCCATCCTGCTGGCCGGGCGGGCGGACCTGTGCGCGCTGGGCCGCACCCACCTCTACAACCCGCAGTGGACCTTGCAGGCGGCCGCCGAGCAGGAGTACCGCGGCGCGGGCGCCGACTGGCCGGTCCAGTGGGACGCGGGCCGCCGCCGGCCGCCGACCGCCCGGACCGACCGGGTCCCGCCGCGGCTGGAGCTGCTGCGCGAGGGGGCCGTGGACCGGGTGCACCAGCGGTGGACGCCGGGCTCGGGCAGCGGCTCTGATCCTGGGGCGCGCCGCTGAAATCATGAACCGCCACGTCGGTGATCAGGTGGCTCTTCGCCGCAAATCCCGGCCTTTGGTGCGAGAGTGCGTGCTGTCGGCGTGCCGGGCGAAGGCCCGTCGTAGCGGAGCTACCCGGGCTTTTGGCCGGTGCGGCGAGAGTGCGTGCCGGGCGGCGTGACGGGGCAAACCTTGCCGGGCACGGCACTAGGGTGATCAACGTGGGCTCGGAGGGGGTGTTCCATGCTGCAGGGTCGCAGGTACCGGCTTGAACTCGACTCGGCGCAGGCCGGGTTGTGCGAGATGTTCGGCGATGTGTGCCGGTCGGTGTGGAACACCGCTCTTGAGCAGCGGCGTGAGTACCGGCGGCGTGGCGCGTGGACGAACTACTACGTGCCGCAGGCCGCCGAACTTGCCGAGGCGAAGCGGGAGTTCCCCTGGCTGGGAGAGGCCCCGTCGCACGCCTTGCAGCAGACGCTCAGGGACTTGGACACGGCGTGCAGGCGGCACGGGACCTTCCGGGTGATGGCGCGGCTACGCCGCTTGCGGCAGCAACTCTCGCGGAGCACGCGCGGCAGCAACCGGCGCAGAGCGGTGCTGGCGAAGATCAACGCCAGCACCGGCCGTGTCCGCGACCGCCGGGCAGACTTCTGCGCGCGGACAGCGGCCGACCTGACCACCCGTCATGCGGTCGTAATGCTGGAAGACCTCCGAACGAAGAACATGACCCGCAGCGCCGCCGGCACGGTGGATGCCCCCGGAGCGAACGTCCAACAGAAGGCCGGCCTGAACCGGGCCATCCTGGACAAGGGATGGCACACGCTCGAACTCGCGCTCCGCAACGCGGCGCGCACCACCGGAACTCAGGTGCTGGTCCCGGCGGCGTACACCTCCCAGACGTGCAACGAGTGCAAGCACGTGGACCCGAACTCGCGCAAGAGCCAAGCCGAGTTCGAGTGCACCGCTTGCGGACACACTGCGCACGCCGACGTGAACGCCGCGAAAAACATCCTCAACGCCGCAGGGCATGCGGTGTCAGGGCGTGGAGACCTCGGCACTGGCCGGTCCGTGAAGCGCCAACCGCCGGCCACCCGCGCACGCATGGGGCGAAGCCCCCGTTCCGCACGGGCGACCGGAATCCCCGTGCGTTAATGCGGGGATGAAGTCAAACTGAACCGGATGAGCGAGACGAAGAGCGCCCCGCCCCCTTCTCCGGCCGCCGCCCGCCTTTCCCGGACCCTGCTGGTGAGCTTCCTCGGCGCGGTCGTCCGTCCGATGGGCAACTGGATGCCGATCGCGGGCACGGTGGAGCTCCTCGGCCAGGCCGGCCTCGACGCCTCCGGCGTCCGGACGGCGGTCTTCCGGCTCAAGAAGCGCGGCTGGCTGGAGTCGGAGTCCCGCTCAGGCCTGCGCGGCTACGCCCTGACGCCCACCGCACTGGAGGCGTTGGCCGCCGGTGACGAGGTGATCTGGCACGCACGGCAGCCCGCCGACCTCGGCGACGGCTGGTGCCTGGTGAACTTCTCGGTGCCGGAGTCCGCCCGCGCGGTCCGCCACAAGCTGACCGCGCACCTGGCCTCGCTCGGCTTCGGCAACATCGGCGCGGCGGTGTGGATCGCGCCCGCCCGGATGCTCCCCGCCGCCCGGCGCGCCATCGCCGAGCTGGACCTCGACGGGCAGTGCGCCGTCTTCGTCGGCGACTACGCCGGCGGCCAGCAGCTCACCACCATGGTCGGCAACGGCTGGGACCTGGCCGGGATCGACGGACGCTACCGCGCCTTCATCGAGGAGTACGGGGACCGGGCCGCCGCCACCGACGACGCCCAGGCCTTCGTCTCCTACCTCGCGGTGGTCGACCACTGGCGCAAACTGCCGTTCCGCGACCCCGGCCTCCCGCCCGAGGTGCTGACCGAGGGGTGGAGCGGCCCCGCCGCCGTCCGCCTCTTCGAACGCCTGGTCGCGGAGCTCGACGGCCCGGCCCTCGCCCACGCCGCCGAGCACTGGCGGGCCTAGGAACTGATGTCGCGTCAGGCGCGCAGCCGGTCGTGCAGTTCACCGGCGAGCGCGAGGTACTCGTCGGCGTCGCGCGCGGCGAAGTGCAGGTCGATCAGCGGCTCGGCGCCCAGGTCGGCGACCGCCGCGGCGAGGTGGTCGGCGAGCTGGGTGACCGTGCCCCGGCGCGGGACCTGGTCCCCGGGTGCCGGGTCGGGGACGATCACGGGGTTGACCCGCAGCACCAGGCGCAGTGCCTCCGGGTCGCGCCCGGCGTCGGTGGCGTGCTGCCTGACGGTGCGCCACATGTGGGCCAGCACCGGTGCGGGCATCCCGGCGGCCAGCCAGCCGTCGCCGCGCCGGCCGATCCGTTCGAGGGTGGCCGGGCTGAAGCCGCCCAGAAGCAGGGGCGGACGGGGGCGCTGGGCGGGCTTGGCACCGATGGCCGCGGCGGGGACGGTCCAGCGGGGGCCGCTGTGCCGGACCACCTCGCCCTCGGCCCAGACCCGTTCCAGCACGTCCAGGGTCTCCTCGAGCCGGGCGCCCTGCCCCTGCCAGGGGACGCCGACTGCCTGGTACTCGTCCTTGGACCAGCCCAGGCCGAGCCCGACGTCCAGGCGCCCGGCACTCACCAGGTCGAGCGTGGTCAGGGTGCGGGCCAGCAGGACGGGCGGGTGCCAGAGGGCGTTCAGGGTGCTGGTGCCCAGCCGGACCCGCCCGGTCGCGCCGGCCGCCACCGTCAGCAGGGTCAGCGGGTCCAGGAAGGTCCGGAACTCGGGCGGGACCGTCCCGTCGCCGCCCGGGTAGCGGCTCCGCGGCGCGGTCGGGACCAGCAGCCGGTCACCGACCCAGAGGCTGTCGTAGCCGATCCCCTCGGCGGCGGCCGCGATCCGGGCGGCGAGGGCGGGGTCGGCGAACCGCCCGTACTGGGGCAGCGAGAGTCCGATGCGCATGAGTGGTCTGACCTTCTTCGGGTGCGGTCCTGCCTGACGGACGGTCAGCGACCGGCCGTGATGTCCGGACCACTCTCGCCGAGCCCGATCAACGTTCGATCAACGTCGCTCAGGCGGTGACGAAGCAGAACTCGTTGCCCTCGGGGTCGGCCATCGTGCGGAAGGACCCCTGGTCGTCGGTGACGGTCCCGCCGGTGGCGGCGGCCCCGAGGGAGACGGCCAGCGCGACGGCGGCGGGGAGGTCGTCCACGGCGATGTCGAGGTGCAGCCGGTTCTTGGCGGCGCGGGGTTCGGGGACGGGCTGGAAGGCGAGGCGCCCGCCGGCCGGGAGGTCGACGTGGGACCAGCCGCGGGCACGGTCGACGGGGGTGCTGCCGAGCAGCGCCGCCCAGAAGCGGGAGAGGGCCCGCGGGTCGTGGCAGTCGACGACGACCTGGCTCAGGTGTGCGTGCATGGGTGGAGCCTAGAGTGCGGTCTAGTGCCGTGCCCGGCACTAGGCTGGCGGGATGAGTGAGAGCCTGCCTGCCTGTCCGAAGTGCTCCGGTGAGTACACCTATGAGATGGACGCCCTGATGGTGTGCCCGGAGTGCGGCCACGAGTGGGAGCCGGGTGCTGCCGAGGCCGGGGAACGAGTGGTCAAGGACGCGGTCGGGAACGTGCTGACCGACGGGGACACCGTGACGGTGGTGAAGGCGCTCAAGGTGAAGGGCAGCCCGTCGGGGATCAAGGCCGGGACCAAGGTGCGCAACATCCGGCTGGTGGACGGGGTGGACGGCCACGACATCGACTGCAAGGTGGACGGCTTCGGGGCGATGCAGCTCAAGTCGAGCGTGGTGAAGAAGGTCTGAGAGTCCGTGACGCGCACCGGCCCGGGACCGATCGGTCCCGGGCCGGTGCGCTGCCGGTGGAGCGTCAGGCCTTCTTGGCGGAGGCCTCCTGCTCGTTCTTGTCCTTGATGCGCTTGGTCTCCTTGCGGACGTCGACCAGGGAGGCGCGCTCGTGCTGGAGCCAGAGCGGGTTCTCGGCCTTGATGGCCTCGATCTGCTCGGTGGTGAGCGCCTCGGTGACGCCGCCTCGGGTCAGGCCCGCGATGGAGACGGTGAGCTTGGCGGCGACCACGGGGCGCGGGTGCGGGCCGTTCTGGCGCAGCTCGGTGAGCCAGGCCGGCGGGTTGGTCTGGAGCGCGTTCAGCTCGTCGCGGGTGACGACGCCCTCCTGGAACTCGGCAGGGGTGGCCGGAAGGTACACACCGAGCTTCTTGGCCGCGGTAGCCGGCTTCATCTGCTGGGAGGTCTTGGAATTGAGCGATGTCATGGGGACAAGGGTAAGGGAATCGGGCACCCGTCCCGGTCACGGCGGTGGTCGGTGACGGGCGGAGGGGTCGGTAGCCTGGCGGGGTGACTGACTCGCAGGTGGTTCCCTCCCCTTCTTCCTTCCGGCTGGCGTACGTCCCGGGCGTGACCCCGACCAAGTGGGTGCGGGTCTGGAACGAGCGGCTCCCGCAGGTGCCGATGACGCTGGTGCAGGTGGACGCGTTGGAGGGGTCGGCCACGCTGCGGGACGGGCTGGCGGACGCCGGGCTGGTGCGGCAGCCGGTGGACCGGTCAGTGCTGAGCGCGATCCCGCTGTACACCGAGACCACCGTCGTGGTGGTCCCGAAGGACCACCTGCTGACGGCGGTGGACGAGGTGGAGCTCGCGGAGCTGGCCGAGGAGATCCTGCTGCACCCGCTGGACGACACGCTCGGTTGGCAGGAGCTGCCGGGCCGGCCGGCCTTCGAGCGGCCGGCCACCACGGCGGACGCGATCGAGCTGGTGGCGGCGGGGATCGGCGTGCTGCTGGTGCCGCAGTCGTTGGCGCGGCTGCACCACCGGAAGGACCTGACGTTCCGTCCGGTGCCGGACGCTCCGCAGTCGCAGATCGCGCTGGCCTGGCCGGAGGAGCACACCACCGACCTGGTGGAGGAGTTCATCGGGATCGTCCGGGGGCGGACGGTGAACAGCTCGCGCGGCATGGCGGCGCAGTCGAAGGAGCAGCAGCAGGCCAAGCAGGCGGCGCCGAAGAAGAAGCCGCAGCAGGGCGGGAAGCCCGCCGCGAAGGGCGGCCGGGGCGGCGCCCAGCCCGGCCGGGGCGGCGCCAAGAAGGCGGCCCCGGCCAAGCGGGCGAAGCCCAAGCGCCGCTCCTGACCCTCCGGGCCCCGGGCCCGGCCTGGGGGCTCGCTCCGGACCGAGCCGACCCGGCCGGGGGGTTCGCGCCGGGATCAGGCCAGGCCGAAGGCGCGTGAGTGCCCGGCGGGCCGGCCCCGGCAGCAGCCGTCGGACGGGCGCGGGGACGCGCAGCCGCCACGGTGGCGGGCCCGCAGGGCGGGAGAAGCCGCCGGAGTGAGGTCGGGCTCCCCCCGGCGCCCCCGGCCCGTCGAGCTCTCAGGCCACCTGCCCCCGGCCGGAGCGCAGCCGCCAGAGCGGCGGGGCCGACCGGTCGGGGGCGTCGGCGGAGAGCCAGGACCGGAGGGCGCGGGCGGCGGACGGGGCGAGGTCGAGTTCCTCGGTGATCCGGCGGGTGGTGACGTACTCCACGCCCAGGGCGGCGGTGCCGGCCTCCCAGGTGGCGAAGGCGGCCGGGTCGAACGGGAGGGCGGGCGGCACCGCGCCCTCGCCCCGGGCGGCGCGGGCGCGTTCGCGGGCGATCTCGGAGAAGCCGCAGACCTCGACGCTCGCCTGCTCGGCCTCGGCCAGCGAGGTGGAGCCGTGCAGGGCGCGGGCGAGCGGGTTGAGGTCCAGGGCCCGGTCGAGGTCGAGCCGGTGGACGTCGGCGCTGCCGACGGTGAGGGTGAGCGGTTGGGGTGCGTCCCGGGTGCCGCAGACGCCCCGCACGCCCCGGGCCGCGGCGACCAGCAGGGCACCGGCCTCGGAGGGGTGCCAGTCGAAGACCCGGTCGACGGCGGTGGTGTGAGCGGCCGTCAGCCGGAGGGCGGGCGGGCCGAGGCGGGGCAGTAGGACGGGGAGGGGCACTTCGTTGTCGAGGCCGGGGCCGGCCACGTGGACGGTGGTGGGCAGGCCGCTCGCGGCGCAGGCGGCGAGCGCGAGGGCGTCGCCGAGCGGGCTGCGCAGGGTGGGTTCGGTGCCGTCGGCCACCACGTCGCCGCCGACGTCGACCAGGTCGATCCGGTCGGCGCCGCAGTGCGCGGCGGCGTCGCGGAGCTGGCGGGCCAGCCCGAGGGCTCCGCCGTAAGGATCCAACAGGCCGAGTGCGGGCCGGAGTTGGGCGGCCAGGCGGGGCAGCAGGGAGCCGGCCGGCGGGCGGGGCGCGGTGGCCGGGGTGACCAGGCGGAGCGCTCCGCCGCCGGGGGTGAGGCCGGTGAAGTCGGCGGTGCGGCGCGGGCCGGGGAGCGGGTCGACCACCAGGCGTTCCCAGGCGTAGGTGAGGACCAGGGCCGGGGCGTCGGGGCCGTGCAGGGCGGCGTGCACCAGGGCGGTGGCGATGGCGTCGCCGCCACCGCCGGCGGCGATCAGGAGTCGGGTCGTGGTCATGGGTACGAGGGTTATCCCGGCGCGGCGGGGGCCGACAAGGTTGTGAAAGTACCGAGGAGGGCGCGCCCGGAGCGCGCGGATTCTGAAGGATCGCCCGATGATCAGACCTGACGGTGCGTCAATACCGTTGCGAGCATGACGGATACCAGTACTTCGCTGCCGATCGTGCCGCTCGGCTCCGAGCAGCGGCCCGCCGCCGACTCGCCGTACCAGCAGTACGTCTACGCCTACCCGCACCAGAAGTCCTACCGGCTGCTGGAGGAGCGGCCGCTGCTGAGCGAGCTGTGGGCGAAGGAGCGGCTGGACGCGCTCTCGCTCTACGTGCACGTGCCGTTCTGCGAGATGCGCTGCGGTTTCTGCAACCTCTTCACCCGCACCGGGGCGCCGGAGGAGGTGACCGGGGCCTTCCTCGGCACGCTGGAGCGGCAGGCCCGGGTGACCAGGGAGGCGCTGGAGGCGAAGGGCGAGGAGGTGCGGTTCGCGCTGGCGGCGTTCGGCGGCGGGACGCCGACGTACCTGACCGCGGGTGAGCTGACCCGGCTGGCGGACGTCTGCGAGCGGGTGATGGGCGCCGACCTGCGGGCGGTGCCGTGGTCGGTGGAGACCTCGCCGGCCACCGCGACGGCGGACCGGCTGGCGGTGCTGCGGGAGCGGGGCGCGACCCGGCTGAGCATCGGGGTGCAGAGCTTCCTGGACGAGGAGGCGCGGGCGGCGGTGCGGCCGCAGAAGCGGGCCGAGGTGGACGCGGCGTTGGGCCGGTTGAAGGAGGCGGCGTTCCCGATCCTCAACATCGACCTGATCTACGGCATCGAGGGGCAGACCGAGGAGTCCTTCCAGGTCTCGCTGGACGCGGCGCTCGGCTGGGAGCCGGAGGAGATCTACCTCTACCCGCTCTACGTGCGGCCGTTGACCGGTCTGATGGCCCGGCACGACCGGGACGGGCGGCGCTGGGACGAGCAGCGGCTGCGGCTCTACCGCTTCGGGCGGGACCACCTGCTGGCGGCCGGGTACCGGCAGACGTCGATGCGGGTGTTCCAGCGGATCGGCACGGCGGCGGTGGAGGGGGCCGGCGAGGCCGGCATCGCCGAGTACAACCAGCAGGCCGGGATGGTCGGACTGGGCGTCGGCGCACGGTCGTTCACCACCGGCCTGCACTACACCACGGACTACGCGGTGGCGGTGCCGGAGGTGCGGCGGATCATCGACGGGTACATCGCCACGCCCACCGAGGAGTTCCGGCGGGCGCAGTGGGCGTTCCGGATGGACGGGGACGAGCGGCGCCGGATGTACGTGCTCCAGCGGCTGCTGGACGCGGACGGCCTGGCGGTCGGCGGGTACCGGGAGCTGTTCGGGACCGGGCCGGAGGAGGACTTCCCGGCGGAGTTCGCGACGCTCGTGGAGCGGGGGTGGGTGTGGCTGGTGGACGGTGCGGTGCTGCGGCTGACCTCGGAGGGGATGGCGCACGCGGACGCGGTGGGGCCGCTGTTCTTCTCGGCCCGGGTGCGCGCCACCATGGCGGAGTATCAGGACCGTTGAGGTTCTGAGCTGCCCCGCCGCGGGAGCGCGACCAGCACCAGGCCGCCGAGCAGCAGGGCCAGGCCGAGGGCGGCGGCCGGGCCGGGGCGTTCGCCGAGCAGCAGGCCGAGCAGGGCGGCGACCAGCGGTTCGGCCAGGCTCAGGGTCGCGGCGGTGGCGCCGCCGACCCGGCCGACGCCCCGGGTGAAGAGCAGGTAGCCGAGGGCGGTGGTGCCGAGCGCCAGCCAGGCGATCAGGGCCGCGGTCCGGGGAGTGGCCAGGCCCTCGGGGGCGGCGAGCAGGGCCGGCAGCACCAGCAGGCCCGCACCGAGCACGCTGGCCGGCGCGGCGGCGGACGGGTCCCCGCCGTGCCGGACCAACGGACCGGTGGCCGCGATGTAGACGGCGAAGCTGGCACCGGCGGCCACCGCGAGCAGGATGCCGGCGAGGTCGGCGCGGGCCCCACCGCCGGGGACCAGGAGGAGGGCGATGCCCGCCACCGCGAGGGCGGTGCCGCGCCACCAGGCCGGGCTCAGCCGCTCGGCGTTCAGCGCGCGGGCGCAGAGGCCGGCCGCCACCGGGGTGGTGCCGAAGGCGGCGGCCGTGGCGAGGGCGGCGCCGGTGCGGCTGACGGCCTCCAGGAAGCAGAGTTGGAAGGCGGCGGTCACCAGGACGCTCAGCAGCAGCCAGCGGCGGACGCCGGGGCGGGCGAGGGTGCGCAGGCCCTTCGGGCGGACGGTGCACAGCGCCAGCACCAGGCCGCCGAGCAGCATCCGCCCGGCGCCGACGGCCGCCGGGGCGGCGGTGGAGCCGGCCAGCACCTGGGCCGGGCCGACCGTCCCCCAGAGCACGGCGGCCCCGAGGACGAGGGGCACCCCGCTCTCCCGCCGCCCGGTCCGCACCTGTTCGATGGTCATGGGCGGACGCTAACGAGCCGTCAGCACCGGGCGGAATCGGGTGAGTTGACCACAGACCGGCTGCGGCCCGGGCCCGGGGCCGTAGGTTCGCACCAGCCGGCCCCGGGTGGCGGGGTCAGCGGGTGACCTGCCAGCTGAGGGTGTCGGTGAGCAGCAGCTTGAGGTCGGGGTCGATCACGGCCGGGGTGGGGTCGGTGGCCCGGGCGGTGAGTTCGCGGGTCTGGCCCTTGCCGAGGTGCAGGTCGGCGGTGCGGACGGTGGTGCGGTCGCGCAGGCCGGTGAGCTCGCGGCCGTCCAGGTACCAGCGCAACCGCGTTCCGGGGGTGGGGAGTTCGACGGTGACCACGGCATTGGCGTCGAGCGGGGCGGCGGTCGGGGTGGTGCTGGCCAGGGTGGTGGCGTAGCGGTGGAAGCCGGCGATCATCGCCTCCCGGCCGGGGAGGTTGAACTCGCGGCCGAGCGATCGCATGATCGAGTTGTCGGTGGGCCGGTAGAGCCCCGTCGGGTAGTAGCCGCCGCCCTGGTAGGCGCCGACGGTGCCGCCGTCGGGCGAGGTCTGGCCGAGCCAGCGGTACCACTTGGTCTTGGTGCGCTTCATCTGGGCCAGGGTCTGCTTGCTGAGGTTGCTCTCGGCCGGCTCCTTGCCGGTGTAGCCGCCCTGGCCGTCGTACCAGTACTCGTCGGCGAGCTTGCCGAGCGAGTGCCCGGTCTCGTGCACGGCTATCTGGCCGGACTTGGCGTTGCCGCCCGCGACGGTGGCGATGCCGGAGTAGCCGAGCTCGGAGGAGACGTCGTTGTAGCCGGCGCCGCCGTACTTGGCGCTGTTGGCGACCACGATGACCAGGTCGGCGGCGGGGGCCTTGGCCGCGTAGCGCTCGACCGCGTCGGTGTCGACGCAGAGCAGCCGCTCGACGTCGCCGCACCAGAAGTACGAGCCGAGCGCGGTCCTGCGGGTGGTGGTGCGGTCCGGGTCGCCGGTGACGCCGGACTCGGCGGAGACGGCGTCCACCGCCCAGACGTTGAACAGCGAGCGGTAGCTCGCGTAGGGCTCGACGGCGGTGATCTCCTGCCACTTGGCGGCAGCGTCGGTGTGGAACTTGCCCTGCTCGGCGGCGGTGTAGCCGTCGCCGATCACCACCACGTCGAGCTTGGTGGCGGTGGAGCCGTTCTGCACGACGGTGGAGACGTCGCCGTCGCCCTGCACGGGGGCGGCGAGGCGCTGCGGGGCGGCCTTGGCGGCGGTGACGGCCACCTCGGCGCGGCCTATGGTGCCGTCCTCGGCGAAGGTCTCCACCTGGTGGCGGGCGGCCGGGGCGGGAGCGGGGGCCGGGGCGGCCGCGGCGGGGGCGGCGAGTGCGAGGCCGGCCAGCAGGGCGGTGGCCAGCGCGGACGGGACGATCCTGGTCGAGGGCACGAACGGACCTCCGATGGGAGTAAGTTGAGGGTTAATCACACTTAAGTGGTGAGTTAATGTAGGGCACCCGTACGGCCCCCGACAATGGGGCGGCGGAACGGGCAGGACCAGCAGCCCGCCGAGGCAGGGGGACGGACGTGACGGAGCAGGACGAACCGGCCGTGATCGGCAGACGTCTCCAACAGCTGCGCCGCGAACGGGGCCTGACCCAGCGCGCGCTGGCCGGCGAGGGCTACACCGCCGCCTACGTCTCCACCCTGGAGGCCGGCCGGGTCCGCCCCTCCGAGGCCGCGCTGCGCTACCTGGCCGAGCGGCTCGGGGTGACCCACGACGAGCTGGCCACCGGCCGCCCCGCCCATCTGGCCACCGAGCTGTGGCTGGAACTCACCGAGGCGCAGGGCGCGCTGGCCACCGGGGACCACACCGGGGCCGCCGTCCGCTTCGCCACCGTCCGGGAGCGGGCCGAGCGGCACGGCCTGGCCGCGCTGCTCCCGGCCGCCCACCTCGGGCTCGGCGAATGCGCCCTGGAGAGCGGCGAGCTGGAGCGGGCCCGGGAGGAGTTCGAGGCGGCCGAGCGGCTGTTGGCCGACGAACCGCCACCGCGCCGGGCGGCCGCCGTCCGGGGCCGGGCGGTGGCCCACCTGCTGGGCGGTGAACTCCGGTACGCCTGCTACCTGCTGGAGACCGCGATCGACCAGCTCAACGCCGCCGGGCTGCCCGACCCGGACGCACTGCTGCTGCTCTACTCCGCGGTGATCGGCCCGTACATGGACATGGGCGCGCACGCCCGGGCCGCCCAGGCCGCCGAGCTGGCCCTCGCGCTGGCCCCCGGCGCCACCGACCCGGCCCTGGTGGCCGGGCTGCATCGCAGCGTGGCCCGCACCCTGATCGCCGAGGGCCGGGCCGCCGAGGCGGACGCCTCGCTGGCCAAGGCGCAGCAGCTCTACCAGCAGCTGCGGCTCGGCTCCGACCTGGCCAAGTGCCACTGGATGCGCGGCTACGTCCTCGCCCAGGACGGCGAACTCGACCGGGCGGAGCGGGAGTTGCGCACGGCCAGGACCATGCTGGCGGCGCACGGGGCGGAGCTGTTCACCCAGCAGGTGGACGTGGAGCTGGCCGACGTGCTGCGCCGCCGGGGGCGGCGGCAGGAGGCGGCCGAGCTGCTGCGCGCCCTGCTGGACCGGCTCGGGCCGACCAGGGGCGCGGTGCACGCGGCCGGGGCGCACCGGCTGCTCGGCCTGGTGGCCGAGGAGGAGGGCGACACCGAGACCGCCGAGGAGCACTACGTCAACGCCCTCTCGCTGCTCGAACAGACCGGCGCGGCGGGCGACTTGGCCGACCTCTGCCGGCTGCTCGGCGACCTGCTGCGACGCACCGGCCGCCCCGGACAGGCGCTGGACGTCTACCGCACCGGCCTCGGCCACCGCGCCGCCCCGGGCACCACCACCCTGGGCCCGGGCCCCGCGAGGCCCCCGATCCCCTGACCCGGCGCCGCCCGTCCGGTATCGGAATGTCGGAGAGTGGCGGCACGCCCCAGGGCCTGTCCTGCGGGTTCTCCGGTCCGGACACCCCGCCCACCCGGAACCTTCCCTTCCGATACCCATCCGAGATGTGACGGGCCTTCCGTGCGCGGTGTGATGTGTGCCATTTTACATGTCACACATTGAGTCGGCTGCGTCCCCCAACAGCGCGGCCACTACTCGGCCCGGAGGCCCCCACCGTGCGACCCTCCCGGATACCGACGGCCCAGCTGGGCCGTCTGCTCACCCTAGCGTTCGCGTTCCTGCTGACCCTCGGCTTCTTCGCCCCGCAGAGTCGCGCCGCCACCACCGCCCC
Organism: Kitasatospora sp. NPDC088742; assembly: GCF_055584905.1. NCBI lineage: Bacteria > Bacillati > Actinomycetota > Actinomycetes > Kitasatosporales > Streptomycetaceae > Kitasatospora > Kitasatospora sp. NPDC088742. The sequence goes on from NZ_JBVJLD010000002.1 coordinate 98,171, forward strand.
GCAGGACCAGGGCCGGACGGCTCCCCGCAGCTTCCCGCTGCCCAAGTCCCCGAAGCTGCCGGACGACCACCGCCCCGTCCCGGGCGAGACCCTGACGGACGCTCAGGACTCCCCCAAGGCGGGCAGTGCCCCGCAGCAGGCGCAGCAGGGCAAGGCGCTGCGCTCCGCGCCGAACGCGCTGGCCGCCGCCGCTGCCGCGAGCTGCACCCCCGCCGACTTCGCCAAGACCGGCGCCGCGCTGGTCCAGCAGGTCAAGTCGGTCGACGTGGCCTGCATGAACTCGCTCTTCACCCTGGACGCCGACGGCGCCGCCAAGGTCTTCCGCGAGGACCAGATGGCCACCGTCGCCGACGCACTGCGCACGGCCTCCGCCACCTACGACGGCACCAACAACGCCGCCATCGGCCAGCTGGTGCTCTTCCTGCGGGTCGGCTACTACGTCCAGTGGCGCTTCCCGGACCGGGTCGGCGCCTACGGCACCCCGCTGAAGACCGCCGCCCGCGGCGCCCTGGACGCCTTCTTCGGCGCCCCGCGCTCCAAGGACGTCAGCCAGGCCAACGGCGAGACCCTGGCCGAGGCCGTCACCCTGATCGACAGCGCCCACGAGAACGCCCGCTACACCGGCGTGGTCAAGTGGCTGCTCAACAGCCTCACCCCCGCCACCGGCGGCGCGATGTGGAGCGCGGTGGACAACACCCGCACCGTCATCGAGAACGGCACCGAGTACCCGGAGTTCATCGCGGCCCTGCAGGCCGACCCGGCCTTTGCCGCCGCCATGTCCGGCCTGGTCACCCGCAACGCCGGCGGCCTCACCGGCGGCGACCTGGCCACCTCGATCGGCATCCAGCTCGGCTCGCTGGTCGCCTTCCCCGAGCTGCGGACCCAGGCCCGCCCGCTGGTCAAGGACCTGATCGCCCGTTACCCGCTGGTCGGCGCCTCCGGCCCGCTCACCATGAACCTGGCCTGGTTCGCGGAGAACCGCGACAAGGGCAACTGCGCCGCCTACGGCATCTGCGACCTGCCCACCCGGCTGATCCCGCTGGTGCTCACCGTCGACCACACCTGCAGCCCCTCGCTGCGCATCCGCGCCCAGAACATGAGCGCCACCGAACTGGCCGACACCTGCACCAGCCTGGCCAACCAGGACGCCTTCTTCCACGCCCTGGTCAAGGACGGCGGCCCGGTGGCCGGCGACCAGAACAAGCGCCTGGAGGTGGTGGTCTTCGACTCCTACTACGACTACAGCCTCTACGCCTGGTCGATCTACGACATCGAGGTCGACAACGGCGGCATGTACCTGGAGGGCGACCCGTCCAAGGCCGACAACCAGGCCCGCTTCATCGCCCACGAGGCCACCTGGGAGCGCCCCAAGTTCCAGATCTGGAACCTGAACCACGAGTACACCCACTACCTCGACGGCCGCTACGACATGGCCGGCGACTTCGAGGCCGGGATGTCCACCCCGACCGTCTGGTGGGTCGAGGGCGTCGCCGAGTACGTCTCCTACAGCTACCGTGACGTCCGCTACGACGACGCCATCGCGCAGGCGGCCAAGGGCACCTACAAGCTGAGCACGCTGTTCGACTCCACCTACGAGAACGCCGACTCCACCCGGATCTACAACTGGGGATACCTGGCGGTCCGTTACATGCTCCAGTCGCACCCGCAGGACATGGCCGCGCTGCTGGCCAAGTACCGGGCCGGCGACTGGGCGGGTGCCCGCACCCTGCTCACCTCCACCATCGGCACCCGCTACGACGCCGACTTCGCCACCTGGCTGACCGCCTGCGGCACCGGTCAGTGCGGCAGTCTCCTGCCGCCGCAGGCGCCGCTCTGCACCCAGGCCGACACCCGGCAGTACGACAAGAACTGCCGCCGGGACGGCATCGCGGCGGCCACCGGCAACTACGCCTACATGTTCGTCTACCTGCCGGCCGGGGTGCCGCAGCTCACCATCACCAGCAGCGGCGGCACCGGCAACGCCGACCTCTACTACAACGGCGGCAGCTGGGCGACCACCTCGTCCAGCCTGGCCAAGTCCGCCAACTCCGGCAACGGCGAGACGCTGACCATCAGCAACCCGCCGTCCGGCTGGGTGTTCTTCAGCCTCTACGCCCAGCAGGGCTTCAGCGGCGCGAGCGTCACCACGCAGTACTGAGCACCAGCGCGCAACGCTGCCCCGCAGGCCCAACCGGCCTGCGGGGCACCGCCGTTCAGAGCGACGCCCGCTCCCCGGGCGCTCCCCCGGAGCCGCCGGGGCCGAGGTCCAGGCCCAACTCGCTGATCAGGAAGCCCGCGTGGAGCCGGCTGCGGGCGCCGAGCTTGTCCATGATGTCGGAGACGTGGCGCTGGCAGGTGCGCAGTGACATGCCCATCCGGCGCGCGATGGCCCGGTCCTCCAGCCCCTGCACCAGCAGCCGGACGATGGAGAGCTTCATGTCCTCGGAGATGGCCAGCACCCGCTCCTGGCTGTAGTTCTCGGGGAACGGGGTGGCCGAGGTCCAGGCCCGTTCGAACGCGCCGATCGCGAAGTCCACCAGGCTCGGGTCGCGCAGCAGCATGCAGCCCGCGTCGCTGTCCCGCATGGCGATCACGGCGGCGGTCTGGTCGAAGGCCAGCATCCGCATGAAGCCGTCGCCCAGGGTGCGGATCTCCGCGCCCAGCCGGGAGACGTGGTCCACGTACTCCACCGTCACCGTGGAGAACTGGGCGGTGTGCTGGTAGAGCGTGCGCATCCGCACGCCCCGGGCGAGCACCCGCTCGGTGCGGGCCAGCGACTCCTTGAGCACGTCGTCCTTGCGGGCGCCGCCCGGCTGGGAGGTGAGGATCTCCTCGGTGGCGCCGTCGGCCAGCTCGGTGATGACGGCCCGCACCTCGTCCAGGTCGGTCAGCCGCTGGACCCCGCCGCCGACCGCTCCGGCGGTGAACTTGGCGTGCTCGTAGGCGTGTTGGAAGGCGGCGAGCCGCTCCCGGGTGGCCGCGATCTCCCGTCTGCGCTGCTCGATCTCCCGCTCGGCGGGGGCCAGCAGCTCGGCGGCGGCGGCCTCCGGCAGGCCGGCCAGCAGCATCCCGGGCCTGGTCGCCGAGCGCTTGAGGAGCTTGAGCTCCAGCAGCCGGTCGACCACCCGGGCGCGGGCCGGATCCTGGCGTAACTCGTCTCCGTCCACCTGCTGCCGCTCGGCCACGTACTGGAACAACTCCAGTTCTTCCTGGCCCAGTTCTGCCATCACATAGGTTGTGCCAGGTCCGACGGAGCGCACGGCCACACATCCCGCCATGGTCGAATGTACATACGAAGGGGAGTCGTATGTCATGTTATCGCCCAGTGGCCGACAAGGGCACCTGATCCGACCGCAGTTCCTTCACGGAGCAACCACATGACGGCCCGTCATGTCCGGCCTTGCCCGGTATGACCCCCTCGTATCTGCGTCATGGCGTACTCACGGCCCCTGGAGGGCCCTTACCGGCCCTTCGGAGCCCCGGCAGACTCGTCGATGTCGGGAAACACCCGGCGGACATCGGTAAGTCGAGGGGAAACTCACCATGGACCGCAAGCTCTTCACCGCCGCCGCTGTATTCTTCGCCGCCACCGCCACGGCCCTCCTCGCCACGCTGGCCACCTCCCCCGCCTCCGCCGACACCGTCGCCGACACCGGCTCGCAGACCACCAACGTGACCGTGGCCCCCTCTCCGAGCCCGAGCACCGGCTCCGACCTGGGCTGGGGCTGACCGCAACCCCCGGGCCCGCACCCCGCGGACGGCCACCCCGGCCGCACGGGAGCGGAACACCGGAGCGCGAGCGGGCAATCGGCCCGACCGGCGCTGCACGGACATGACAGAAGAGTCCGGATAGGCCGCCGAAACGCGACAGACATCCAATACGGACAGAGAGACGTGGGGAAATCAGACCGTGGACGAAGCGTTGAATTCTGTCCGATTCTCCGGCCTCCTCAGGGAATTCCGCCGGCACGCCGGACTGACCCAGCAGGAACTGGCCGACCTCTCCGCACTCAGCGTCCGCGCCGTCCGCGATCTCGAGTCGGGCCGGGTCCACCGGCCCCGCCGGGAGACCGTCCGGCTGCTGGTCGCCACCCTCCGCCTGGAGGGCGCCAGACGGGCCGCCTTCGAGCGGGCCGCCACCGAGACCGCCGAGGGCCGCGACGCCCCGCCCGATCCCGCCCTGATCGGACGCGAGACCGAACTCACCGCCCTGACAAGCCTGATCCGCGAGGGCGGACGCCGGCTGGTCACCGTCACCGGCCTGCCCGGGGTCGGCAAGACCCGGCTGGCCCGCGCCGCCGCGGACCGTCTGCACCGCAGCGGCTGGACCGTGAACGGCAGCCTCGGCGACCGCGACGCCCTGCTGCTGGCCGACCGCCCGCAGGACGGCCCGCCGATCGGTGAACTCCTGGCCCGCCACCCGGGGTTGCGCGTCCTGACCACCGCCTCGGCGCCGCTGCGGTTGCCCGGCGAACTGGTCCTCCCACTGGCCCCGCTGCCCACCCCGCGCCCCACCCCCGGCGCCGACCCGGCCGGGCTGCTGCGCCAGGACGCCGTCCGGCTGTTCCTCGCCCGCCTCCAGCACGTCCGCCCCGGCCACCGGCTGGACCCGGCCGAGGCCGCCACCGTGGCCGAGCTCTGCCGCCGCCTGGACGGACTGCCCGCCGCCATCGAGCACGCCGCCGAGTGGTGCCTGATCCAGCCGCCGCGCCGCCTGCTGCTCTGGGCCAGGCAGAGCCCGCTTGAGCCGGCCGACTCCCCCGCCGCCGGGCCGGTGCTGCGCGCCGCCCTGCACCAGAGCATCGGCGAACTCTCCTATGCCGAACGTGAGTTGCTCCGCCATCTGGCCGGGCCCGGCCGAGGCCCCGGACGCTCCTTCGAGCAGCTGCTCACCCGCACGTGCACCCCGGCCGCCGAACTGGCCACCGCGGTGCACGCCCTGCTGGTGCGCGGCCTGGTGCGGGCCACGCCCGGCAGCACCGCCGAGGACGTGGACTCCGGCGAGCGCTTCACCGTGCCCTACCTCGTCCGGCACGCCCTCCTGGAGGCGACCACGCCGGCCCCTGCCGCACGTCCCCTGCGCGTCCTCGCCGCCACCGGCTGAACCGCGGCCTTCTGGGCGTCCGGCGGCGTCGCCGCCAGGGGCGCGAGGAACTGCGCGAGACGGAGGATCCGACCCGATTGCCGGGCACGGGGAACCAGTTGCAAGTGAGAGTCCGTGCCCGGCACTCGGGTCTCGGTCTTCCGTCTCGCGCAGTTCCTCGCGCCCCTGAGGGCCCCTGCGGGGCCCAAGAACCGCCGCCCGCCTGCCGGTGTGAACTGCCGGGTGCGCGCCGCACGGACGCCTAGCGTTCGGCTGTCGGCGCCGATCACCGCAGCGCCGCAGCCCACCGGGCCCCTCCGCCGTACCGACCCCCGTGGTCCGGCGTGCCCTCGACCATCCTGTGAGACGACCATGGAGCTGAAGCACCGCCCTGCCCAGCCGCGCCCCCGCACCGCCGCCCGGGCCGCCCACTCCGGCCTGGACGTGCTGGTCACCAGCGTGGCCTCCGACGCCCACACCTGGAACCTCATTTACCTCCAGCTGCTGCTGGAGGAGTCGGGCCACCGGGTGACCAACCTCGGTGCCTGTGTGCCGGACCAGCTGCTGGTCGACGAGTGCCTGGCCCGCCGCCCCGACCTGGTGGTGGTCTCCACCGTCAACGGGCACGGCCTGAACGACGGCCGCCGGGTGATCCAGCAGCTGCGCGCCCACCCCGAGCTGCGCGGCACCCGGGTGGTGATCGGCGGCAAGCTGGGCATCGCGGGAGCCGAACAGGACGACCAGGTCACCGAGTTGACCGCCGCCGGCTTCGACGCGGTGTTCCAGGACGGCACCGGCCTCGCCCGCTTCCACGACTACGTGCAGGCCATCCCCGCCCGGCCCGCCGTCCCGCTGGCCGGTGCCCGGTGAACGCCCCCGCGCCCCCGCCCGGCACCGGTGCCCCCGTCCCGGCCGGCTCCTTCGGCGGCTACGTCCGCGCCGCCCGCGCCTCCGGCCGGCTGGTGGTGCAGCCCCGGATGGGCATGAGCGACCCGCAGCTGATGCGGGCCGGGCTGCTGGCGACCCGTCAGGCCGACGCCACCACCGTCGGCACCCTCACCCTGGACAGCTACACCCGGGTCGGCGACCACCGCGCCGCCCGCCGGGCGCTGGCCGAGGGCGTGCCGCTGAACGGCTACCCGATCGTCGCCTACTCCACCGCCACCACCCGCGGCGTCACCGAGGGCATCGCCGGCCCCTCCTTCCCGGTGCAGGTCCGGCACGGCTCGGCCGCCCCGCAGGAGATCTTCGAGGCGGCGGTGGCGGCCGGTCTGACGGCCAGTGAGGGCGGCCCGATCTCCTACTGCCTGCCCTACAGCCGGACCCCGGTCGAGCAGTCGGTGGCCAACTGGAAGGCGAGCGTGGCCGTGCTGGCCCGGCTTCGGGACCAAGGCCTGGAGCCGCACCTGGAGACCTTCGGCGGCTGCATGATGGGCCAACTCGCCCCGCCCGGGCTGCTGGTGGCGATCAGTGTGCTGGAGGCACTGTTCTTCCGGGCGCACGGGCTGCGCTCCGTCTCGCTCAGCTACGCCCAGCAGACCCACCCGGGGCAGGACGTGGAGGCCGTCACCGCGCTCGGCCGGATCGCCGCCGAGCTGCTCGGGGACACCGACTGGCACCTCGTCGTCTACGCCTACATGGGCGTCTACCCGCGCACCCCCGGCGGCGCCACCCTGCTGCTGGAGGAGGCCGCCCGGCTGGCGGTGCACACCGGCGCCGCGCGGCTGATCGTCAAGACCACCGCGGAGGCGCACCGGATCCCCGGCGTGGCGGAGAACGTCGCCGCCCTGGAGGCCGCCGCCCGCGCCTCCGAGACGGCCGGCCCACCGCCGGAGACGGACGACACCGGCATCCACGCCGAGGCGCTCGGCCTGGTGCACGCCGTGCTCGGCCTCGACCCCGACCTGGGCCGGGCGCTGACCAAGGCGTTCGCCCGGGGCGTGCTGGACGTCCCGTACTGCCTGCACCCGGACAACGCCGGACGGGCGCGCAGCTACCTGGACTCCGCCGGGCGGCTGCACTGGTCCGACACCGGCGCGATGCCGGTGCGCGGCAGCGCCCGCTCCGCCGCCCGGATGACCTCGACCGGGCTGCTCGGCTCCCTCTCCTACGTCCAGCAGCGCTTCGACCGGCTGGCCCTCGATCTCGCCACCACCCGTCAACTCCCCTCCCAGACCAAGGAGTCCGTCCGATGACCAGCACCGTCGAGCCCACCGCGCGCACCTGGGAGCAGCTGCTGCCCCCCGCCGACCCGCGCGCCCACCTGACCTCGGCCACCACCCGCACCGTGCTGCGGGTCCAGCAGGAGCTGCTGGCGGGCGCCCGCGAGTACCTCACCGGCCTGGGCTTCCACGAGATGCTGCCGCCGGTGATCGGCCCGGTCACCGACCCGGGCGCGCGCGGCGCCAAGCAGGTGGACCTGGACTACTACGGCCACCAGTACAAGCTGATGACCAGTGCGATCCTCTACAAGCAGGCCTCGCTGCTGGCCTTCCCGAAGATCTTCTGCATCGCGCCCAACGTCCGCCTGGAGCCGCTGGAGACCTGCAACACCAACCGCCACCTGGCCGAGTTCCACCAGATCGACGTGGAGATGGCCGGCGCCTCCCGGGACGAGATCACCGCCGTGGTCGAGGGCCTGGTGCGGCACATGGTCTCCCGGGCGGTGACCAGGCTGCCGCGCGAGTTCGAGGAGCTGGGCCGCGACGTGAGCGCCTTCGCGGGGCTGCTGGGCGAGGCCTTCGGGCGGATGACGCACGCCGAGGCGGTGACCGGACTGCGCGAGGGCGGCCACCCGCAGAGCCCGGACGCCGAGATCGACTGGACCGGCGAGGCGCTGATCTCCGAGCGGGCCGCCAAGCCGTTCTTCGTCACCGACTACCCCAAGGGGTCGCGCGGCTTCTACGACCGGGAGAGCGCCGAGACCGCCGGCGTGCTGCGCAACTTCGACCTGCTGGCCCCGGAGGGCTACGGCGAGCTGTGCAGCGGCAGCGAGCGGGAGTCCGACTACGCCCGGATCGTCACCCGGATGCGGGAGACCGGCGAGAACCCGGCCAAGTACGGCTGGTACCTCCGGCTGGTCCGCGAGGGCATCCCCGCCTCGGCCGGCTTCGGCATCGGCGTGGAGCGCTTCACCCGCTACGTGACCGGCCTGAACTCCGCCTGGCAGGCCAACGCCTTCCCGAAGCTGCCGGGGGTGGTCTCGCCGTGACGAACCCTCAGAACCCCGGCCTGCACACCGCGGGCCTGCCCGAGCAGGCCGTCCGCGAGCGGGCCCGGCTCGGCGCGGCCGCCGCCTTCCCCGCCGAGGCGCACTACGGCCACACCCTGTTCGGCGCCGAACCGGCCTTCTCCACCGACCCGTTGGAGCAGCTGCGGATCACCCCGCCGGTCTTCATGCCGCAGCGGCTGGAGAAGCTGATCGAGCTCGGCCGGGAGCCGCTGCACACCGACGTGGCGCTGGACACCGTGGTCGGCGGCCTGCGCTCCTCGCTGCCGCTCTACCTCTCCGCCTTCGGCTCCACCCGGGCCGCCGGGACCGAGCAGGTGCTGGCCGCGAGCCGGCAGGCCGGGCGCCTGGGCATCCCGATGGTGATCGGCGAGAACATCGTGCCGATGAGCGGCTACGGCCGCGCCGGGGAGCGGACCAGGCGCACCGCGCTGGCCCGGATCGCCGCCTATCTGGAGGAACTCCCGTACGGGCTGGGCGGGGTGGCGGTCCAGCAGTCCACCGAGGACGCCGACGCGGAGGTGTGGAACCTGGTCTACAGCGACCCGGGCACCCAGCTGCTGCTGGAGAGCGGGCGGCTGGCCTTCGAGCTGAAGGTGGGTCAGGGCGCCAAGCCGGGCCTGGGCGGGATGACCGTGCTGGACCGGGCGGCGGCCGCCAGGGTGGACGAGCAGTTCGCCCTGGACGAGGTCTTCGGCCCGGACTCCGACCGGGTGCTGCGGTGCAGCAGCCCGGGCACCTTCACCGAGGAGATCCTCCGTCAGCAGATCCGGCTGATGCGCAACAACTACCCCCGGGTGAAGGTCTGGGTGAAGCTCCACCCGGGCCGGGACGTGGCGCACGCCGCCGCCACCGCCTGGGCCGCCGGGGCGGACTCGGTGACCGTGGACGGCGCCGAGGGCGGCACCGGCTGGGCGCCGGTGGCCTCGATCGCGCACGCCGGGCTGCCGCTCGGCGAGTGCCTGGCCCGGATCGGCGCCCGCCCGCAGCCCCGGGCGGACTGCCTGCTGGTCTCCGGCCGGATGTGGGAGGGCAGCCGGGTGGTGAAGAGCCTGGCGCTCGGCGCCACCGCCGCCGGTCTCGGCCGGGCCGCGCTGCTCGCCACCGACGAGGACCCGGAGGCCGGCCTGACCAGGCTGGTGGAGGCCCTGGCGCTCGAACTGCGGCTGCTGATCAGCGCGGTGGGCAAGTACGTGCCCGCCGCCCTCACCCCCGAGGACGTCTGGCCGCAGCCCGCCGCCCTCCCCACGACCGGCCCCGTCCCGCGCGTACCGGAGGTGCTGCACCATGGCTGACACACTCCCCAGGACCGAGCAGGACGCGGCGGCGCCGGAGCGCCGCAACGGCCCGCTCGGCCTGAACTACCTGTCCTTCACCGGGGCCATGAGCCTCTCCCAACTCGGCGACTCCGCCTGGTACGTGGCGCTCACCTGGACCCTGGTGCGGGACTTTAGCCCGGCCACCGCCGGTGCGGTGCTCACCGCGGCCAGCATCCCCCGGCTGATCGGCCTGCTCGGCGGCGGCGTGATCGCCGACCGCAGCGGCCCGCGCCGGGTGATGGTGATCACCGACCTGCTGCGCGGCGCGGTGATGCTGGCCGCGGCCGGCCTGATCGCGGTGAGCAGCCCCTCGGTGCCGGTCCTGCTCGGCGCGGCCCTGCTGCTCGCGCTGATCAGCGCCTTCTTCATCCCGGCCTCCGGCGCGGTTAAGCCGCTGATCCTGGAGGACAAGGACCTGGTCCGGGGCAACGCGCTGTTCGTCTTCGGCATCCGGGGCGGGCAGGCGGCCGGCGGTCCGGTCGGCGCCTGGCTGGTGGCGGCCGGCGGCGTCCCGCTGGTGGCGCTGGCCAACGCGGCCAGCTTCCTGCTCTCGGCCTTCGCCTCCGGCCGGGTGAAGTACACCCGGGCCCCCGCCCAGCCCGCGCCCACCGACCAACCGGCCCCGCCCAAGCCGCCGTTCAAGCGGATGCTGGTGGACGGGCTGCGCTACGTCGGCGGCCAGCGGCGGATCAAGCTGGTGCTGCTGGTGATCGGCCTGACCGAGCTGGCCTGCGCCCCGCCGGTCAACCTCGGCCTGGTGCTGCTCTCCGAGCGGCTGGGCACCGGGGCCACCGGCGCCGGTCTGCTGCTCACCGCGTACACCCTCGGCGCGGTGGCCAGTTCGGTGCTGACCATGGCCTGGCCCCCCGGCCGGCACGGCGGCCGGGTGCTGGTGTCCACCGTCTGGGCGGCGGCGCTCGCGCTGACCGGGATGGCCTTCAGCGACTCGCTCGCGGTGGCCCTGGCCTGCTACGCCGTGCTCGGTCTGGTGACCGGTCAGTCCGGCCTGGTGCTGGTCTCGATGCTCCAGCGCTGGACCGAGGCGCCGATGCGCGGCCGGGTGATGTCGGTGCTCTCGCTGGTCATCTTCGCCGCCGCGCCGCTGGCCAACCTGGCGGTCGGCGCGATGGTGAGCCTGCTCGGCTTCACCGCCGCCATGGCGGTCTTCGCGGTCTTCGCGGTGGCCGCGGCCCTGGTCACGCTGGCCACCCCCGGTCTGCGCGGGGTGCGTCTTGACTGACACCTCGCACCTGGGCTCCGCCGGGCTGGACCACAGCTCGGCGGGCTTCCCGGAACTCCGGGAGCTGCAGGCGCAGTTGCGCGACGGACGGCTGACCAGCGTCTCGCTCACCCGGCGCTGCCTGGAGCGGATCGAGCTGGCGGACCCGTTGGTGAACGCGGTGCTCGCGGTGGACGAGTCGGCCCTGGAGCAGGCCGCGCGGGCCGACCGCCGGTACGCCGCCGGGGCCGAACGCGGGCCGCTGGACGGCATCCCGGTGCTGGTGAAGGACAACATCGACACCGCCGGGCTGGCCGGCTCGGCCGGCTCCCGGCTGCTGGCCGGCCACCCGCCGGCCCGGGACGCCCGGGTGGTGGCCGGGCTGCGCGCGGCCGGGGCGGTGGTGCTCGGCAAGACCAACCTCTCCGAGTGGTCCAACTTCCGCTCCACGCAGGCCACCGAGGGCTGGTCCGGGGTCGGCGGGCAGACCCGCAACCCGTACCGGCTGGACCGCAGCCCGGGCGGCTCCTCGGCCGGTTCGGCGGTGGCGGTGGCCACCGGGATGGCCCCGCTGGCGCTGGGCACCGAGACCGACGGCTCGATCGTCGGCCCGGCCGGGCTCTGCGGGGTGGTCGGGGTGAAACCGGAGACCGGCCTGCTCCCGCTGGACGGGGTGGTGCCGATCACCCCGGAGCTGGACAGCGTCGGCGTGCTGGCCTCCCGGCTCTCCGACGCCGCGCTGGCCCTGGCGGTGCTCGGCGGGCAGACCGCCCCCGAACCCGACCGGGGGACGCTCCGGGTCGGCCTCTGGCGGGTGCCGCGGATGCCGGGGGTGGTGGACGCCGTACTCGACTCCACCACCCAGGCCCTGCGCTCCGCCGGGATCGCGGTGGTGCCGGTGGACCTGACGCTGGACCAGCAGACCGTCGAGGACGGCCTGCTGGCGATGTACGCCGAGTTCCGCCCGGCACTCGAGCGCTACCTGGCCGGGCGGCCCGGCGGGCCGCGCACGCTGGCCGAGCTGATCGAGGGCAACCGGAGCGATCCGGTCGAGCTCTCGCTCTTCGGCCAGGACCTGTTCGAGCAGGCGCAGTTGATCGGGCCCGAGGAGCGGGAGCGGGCCGTTCCCGCCCGGCTGCGCTCCCGGGAGGCGGCGCGCAGGCTGCTGGACCGCACCATGCGCCGCTACGGCGTCCAGGCGCTGCTGGCGCCCACCAACGAGCCGGCCCCGGTGCTGGACTACGAGCTCGGCGACCCGGGCACCCCCGGCAGCTCCACCCCGGCCGCGCTGGCCGGGTACCCGAACGTCTCGCTGCCGGTCGGCCAGTTCCGCGAACTCCCGCTCGGGGTCTCGGTCTTCGGCCCGCCCACGCTGGCCCGGCTGCTGCCGGTCGCACTGCGGGTGGCCGAGGCCTGCGCGGTCCGCCGCACCCCCGCGCTGCTGCCCTAACTGCCGGTCAACTGCCCTGCACGACTGCCCAGTTGGGCCACTCAAGGCTCATAGCGTAAGCCTCACAACGACTCCTCAGGAGGATCCGATGAGCAACCCCTTCGAGAACGAGGACAGCACCTTCCTGGTGCTGGTGAACCACGAGAACCAGCACTCGCTCTGGCCCGCCACCATCGACGTCCCGGCCGGCTGGGAGACCGTCAGGTCCGGTGCCACCCGGGCCGACGCCCTCGCCTACATCGAGGAGCACTGGACCGACCTGCGTCCCGCCAGCCTGGTCGCCCAGGCCTCCTGACCATCCATCCGCACGGGGGCGGGCCCACGAGAGGTCGAATGCCCTGGCACCGGGAGGCCCGATGACTCCGCTGTCCTTCGCACAGGCCCGCCTCTGGTTCCTCAACCAGATCGAGGGCCCCAGCCCCACCTACAACGTCCCGCTGACCGTCCGCCTCACCGGCCCGCTCGACCGGGCCGCCCTGCGGACCGCGGTCACCGACCTGGCCGAGCGGCACGAGGCCCTGCGCACCGTCTACACCGAGCGGGACGGCATCCCGTACCAGCAGGTGCTGGAGCGGCCCGAGATCCCCTGGTCCGTCTCCCGCCCCGCCGACGGCGAGCTGGTCGGGGCCGTCCGCGCCGCCGCCGCGCACGGCTTCGACCTCGCCGCCGAACTCCCGGTCCGCGCCGACCTGTTCGAGGAGGGCCCGGAGCAGCACACCCTGCTGCTGACCCTGCACCACATCGCGGCCGACGGCTGGTCACTGGCCCCGCTGCTGCGGGACCTGGCCACCGCCCACCGGGCCCGCACCACCGGCTCCGCCCCCGACTGGGAGCCGCTGCCGGTGCAGTACACCGACTACAGCCTCTGGCAGCAGGAGCTGCTGGGCGCGGCCGGGGACCCCGAGAGCCTGATGGCCACCCAACTCGCCTACTGGCGCGAGGCCCTGGCCGACCTTCCGGAGGAGCTGACCCTCCCCGCCGACCGGCCCCGGCCGGCCTCACCCTCCTACCACGGCCAGGTGCTGGCCACCCGGATCGACGGCGAACTCCGGGACCGGATCCAGGAGTTCGCCCGGCGCAACGACGCCACCCTCTTCATGGTGGTGCAGGCGGCCCTGGCCACCCTGCTCTCCCGGCTCACCGGCGCCACCGACGTCCCGCTGGGCACCCCGGTGGCCGGGCGCACCGACAGCGCGCTGGAGGACCTGGTCGGGTTCTTCGTGAACACCCTGGTGCTGCGCACCGACCTCTCCGGCGACCCGGGCTTCCGCGAGCTGGTCGCCAGGGTCCGGAATGCCGACCTGGACGCCTACGCCCACCAGGACCTGCCCTTCGAGCGCCTGGTGGAAGAGCTCAACCCGGCCCGCAGCCTGGCCCGCCACCCGCTCTTCCAGGTCATGCTGGTGCTGCAGAACAGCCCGGACGCCCGGCCCGACTTCGCGGGTCTGACCGCAGAGGCCGAGGTCATCGACCTGGACGTGGCCAAGTTCGACCTGATCGTGGAGCTGGCCGAGGACCGGGACGGCATCGGCGTGCTGCTCAAGTACGCCACCGACCTGCTGGACCGGGCCACCGTCGAGACCTTCGGCGAGCGGCTGCTGCGGCTGGTCGAGGCCGCCCTGGCCGGCCCCGAACTCCCGGTCGGGCAGCTGGACCTGCTCTCCGCCGAGGAGCGCCGCACCCTCACCGGGCGGTGGAGCGGCGGCCCGTCCGCCACCGACCCGGAGCGCACCGTGCACGGCGTCTTCGCCGAGCAGGCCACCGCCCGGCCCGAGGCCACTGCCCTGATCTTCGGCGAACAGCGCGTCAGCTACCGGGAGTTGGACGAGCACTCCAACCGGCTCGCCCACCACCTGCGCGCCGGCGGCCTGCGGCGCGGCGAGGTGGCCGGCATCCACCTGGAGCGCACCCCCGAGCTGGTGGTGGCCGTCCTCGCCGTCCTCAAGGCCGGTGGCACCTACACCGTGCTGGACCCGGAGTTCCCCGCCGAGCGGCTCAACGCCCTGGCCAGGAGCACGGACCTGATCGTCACCCGGGCCGCGCTGGCCGACCGGATCGACGCCCCGCAGCTGCTGGTCGAGGACGCGGCAGGGCACCCCGCCACCGCACCGCCCGAGCTGGTCGGCCCGCTGGACGCCGCCTGCGTGATGTTCACCTCCGGCTCCACCGGCGCCCCCAAAGGGGTGGTCTCCCCGCACCGGGCGATCGTCGGCACCCTGCTCGGCCAGGACTTCGCCTCCCTCGACCCCGCGCAGACCTGGCTCCAGTGCTCCCCCGTCTCCTGGGACGCCTTCGCCCTGGAGCTGTTCGGCCCGCTGCTCTCCGGCGGCACCTGCGTACTCCAGCCCGGCCAGCGCCCCGAACCGGCCCTGATCGCCGAGCTGGTGACGCGCCACCAGGTCACCACCCTGCACGCCTCCGCCAGCCTGCTGAACTTCCTACTGGACGAGTACCCCGAGACCTTGACCCACCTCCGGCAGGTGATGACCGGCGGCGAGGCCGCCTCCATCCCGCACGTGATGCGACTGGTCCACGACCACCCGTCCGTGAAGCTGGTCAACGGCTACTCCCCCGCCGAGTCGATGATCTTCACCGTCTCGCACGAGATCACCGCCGCCGACGGCTCCCGCCCCTCCATCCCGGTCGGCCGCGCCCTGAACGGCAAGCAACTCTGGGTGCTGGACGACCACTTGGCCCTACTGCCACCCGGCACCCCCGGCGAGCTCTACATGTCCGGCCTCGGCCTGGCCCACGGCTACACCGGCCAGCCCGGCCTGACCGCCGAACGCTTCCTCGCCAACCCGTACGGCGCCCCCGGCAGCCGGATGTACCGCACCGGCGACCTGGTCCGCTGGCTCCCCGACGGCACCCTGGAGTTCCTCGGCCGGGCCGACGACCAGGTCAAGATCCGCGGCTTCCGGGTCGAACCCGGCGAGGTCCGCGCCGCGCTGGCCGGCTTCCCCGGCATCGCGCAGACCGCCGTCACCGTCCGCGAGGACCGGCCCGGCCAGAAGCGCCTGGTGGCCTACTTCACCGCCGGCCACCCGGTGGACACCACCGAGCTGCGGGCCCACCTGACCAGGCTGCTGCCCGAGCACCTGGTGCCCGCCGCCTTCGTCCGGCTCGACGCGCTCCCGCTCACCCCCACCGGCAAGCTCGACCGCCGCGCCCTGCCCGTCCCCGACCTCACGCCCCGTCAGGAGTCCCGCCCGCCGCGCACCCGGCAGGAGGCCGTGCTCTGCGACCTCTACGCCGAGCTGCTCGGCCAGGACCGGGCCGGGATCGACGACGACTTCTTCGACCTGGGCGGCCACTCCCTGCTGGCCGCCAAGCTGATCGCCCGTATCCGCTCCGCCGCAGGCGTCGAGCTGACCGTCCGAGACCTGTTCGAGGCGCCCACCGTGCTGCGCCTCGCCGAGCGAATCCGTGGCGCCCGTGGGGCGCGAAAGGGGTCCTACGTCATGGAAGAGCGTCCCGAGGAGATCCCGCTGTCGTACGCGCAGCGCCGCCTCTGGTTCCTCAACAAGCTGGAGGGGCCGAACAGCACGTACAACGTGGCGCACACCATCCGGCTGCGCGGCGTGCTGGACGTGGACGCCCTGCACACCGCCGTCTCCGACGTGGTCGGCCGGCACGAGGCGCTGCGCACCGTCTTCCTGGAGGTGGACGGCGAGCCCTACCAGCGGGTGGTGGCCCCGGGCGTGGCCCGGCCGATGGTGACGGTGCTGGACACCGACGCCGAGGAGCTGCCGCTGGAGCTGGACTTCGCCTCCCGGCACGCCTTCGACCTGATGGTCGAACTCCCCATCCGGGCCCACATCTTCGCCGTCGGCCCCGAGGAGCACGTGCTGCTGCTGGTGATGCACCACATCGCCAGCGACGGCTGGTCGCTCGGCCCCGTGATGCGCGACCTGGCCACCGCCTACGCCGCGCGCTGCGACGGGGCCGCCCCGCAGTGGGAGCCGCTGCCGGTGCAGTACGTGGACTACACCCTCTGGCAGCAGGACCTGCTCGGCTCGGCCGACGACCCGGAGAGCCTGCTCTCGCAGCAACTCGCCTTCTGGCGCGAGGCCTTGGCCGACCTGCCGGAGGAGATCGCGCTCCCGGCCGACCGCTCCCGCCCGGCGCTGCCCTCCAACCAGGGCCAGGTGACCACCGCGCACCTGGACCAGGACCTGCACCGGCGCCTGCTGGCCTTCGCCCGGGAGAACAACGCCACCCTCTTCATGGTGATGCAGGCCGCCCTGGCCGGGCTGCTGACCAGGCTGGGCGCCGGCACCGACATCCCGCTGGGCACGCCCACCGCCGGGCGCACCGACGACGCGCTGGAGGACCTGGTCGGGTTCTTCGTCAACACCCTGGTGCTGCGCACCGACCTCTCCGGCGACCCGACCTTCCGTCAGCTGGTGGCCAGGGTCAAGGAGAGCGACCTCGACGCCTACGCCCACCAGGACGTCCCCTTCGAGCGGCTGGTGGAGGAGCTCAATCCCGTCCGCACCCTCTCCCGCCACCCGCTGTTCCAGGTGATGCTGGTGGTGCAGAACAACGCCGAGGCCAAGCTCCGGCTGCCCGGCCTGGACACCGAGATGGCGCCCGTCACCACCGACACCGCCAAGTTCGACCTCACCCTGGGCTTCACCGAGACCTTCGGCGCGGACCGCGAGCCGGCCGGCATCCGGGCGATGGCCGAGTACGCCACCGACCTGTTCGACCGGGCCTCGGTGGAGGTCATCCTGGACCGCCTGGTCCGGCTGCTGGAGGGTCAGCTCTCCGAGCCGGACGTGCCGGTGGGCCGGCTGGAGATCCTCTCCGGCGAGGAGCGCCGCGCGCTGCTGGTGGACTGGAACGACACCACCACCGAGTACCCGGCCGAGGCCTGCGTGCACCAGCTGTTCGAGCAGCAGGCGGCCCGCCGGCCGCTCGACACCGCGCTGGTCTTCGGCGAGGAGACCGTCGGCTACCGGGAGTTGGACGAGCGGGCGAACCGCCTGGCCCGCCACCTGGTGGCGAGCGGGCTGCGCCGGGGTGACGTGGTGGGCGTGTACCTGGAGCGCTCGACCGAGCTGGTCACCGCCGTGCTGGCGGTGCTCAAGGCCGGTGCCACGTACACCATGCTGGACCCGGACTTCCCGGCCGACCGGATCGCCGCCGTGCTCGGCCACACCGAGGCGGCCCTGCTGCTCACCGTCTCCGAGCTGGGCGGACGCCTGCCCGACGGCCCGCGGGAGCTGCACCTGGATCTGGACGCGGAGGCGGTGGCGCAGTACCCGGCCACCCCGCTCGGCGGCCCGGCCGACCCGGGCGACGCGGCCTGCGTGATGTTCACCTCCGGCTCCACCGGCGTGCCCAAGGGCGTGGTCTCCCCGCACCGGGCGATCGTCGGCACCCTGGTCGGCCAGGGCTTCGTGGACTTCGACCGGGCCCAGGTCTGGCTCCAGTGCGCCCCGGTCTCCTGGGACGCCTTCGCCCTGGAGCTGTTCGGCCCGCTGCTCTCCGGCGGCACCTGCGTACTCCAGCCCGGCCAGCGGCCCGAACCGGCCGTCATCGCCGAGCTGGTGACGCGCCACCAGGTCACCACCCTGCACGTCTCGGCCAGCCTGCTGAACTTCCTGCTGGACGAGTACCCCGAGACCTTCACCCACCTCCGGCAGGTGATGACCGGCGGCGAGGCCGCCTCCATCCCGCACGTGATGCGACTGGTCCACGACCACCCGTCGGTGAAGCTGGTCAACGGCTACTCCCCCGCCGAGTCGATGATCTTCACCGTCTCGCACGAGATCACCGCCGCCGACGGCTCCCGCCCGTCCATCCCGGTCGGCCGTCCGCTCGGGAACAAGCGGCTCTACGTGCTGGACGACGGCCTCGGCCTGGTCGCCCCCGGCGTCACCGGCGAGCTCTACATGGCCGGCGTCGGCCTGGCCCACGGCTACGCCGGGCAGGCCGGGCTCACCGCCGAGCGCTTCGTGGCCTGCCCGTTCGGCGAGCCCGGGACCAGGATGTACCGCACCGGCGACCTGGTGCGCTGGCGCGGCGACGGCGTGCTGGAGTTCCTCGGCCGGGCCGACGACCAGGTCAAGATCCGCGGCTTCCGGGTCGAACCCGGCGAGGTGCGCGCCACCCTGGCCGCCTTCCCCGGGGTCGGCCAGGCCGCCGTGCTGGTCCGCGAGGACCGCCCGGGCGACAGGCGCCTGGTGGCCTACGTGGTCACCGACGGCTCGCCGGAAGCCGCCGGGGTGGACGCCGCCGCGCTGCGCACCCACGTGGCCGCGCTGCTGCCCGAGTACATGGTGCCCTCGGCGGTGGTCTTCCTGGAGGCCCTGCCGATCACCCCGACCGGCAAGCTGGACCGGCGCGCCCTGCCCGCCCCCGACCACAACCGCGGCGAGCTCGGCCGCGAGCCGCGCAACGCCCAGGAGGAACTGCTCTGCGGCCTGTTCGCGGAGATCCTCGGCCTGGAGTCGGTCGGCATCGACGACGACTTCTTCGACCTCGGCGGCCACTCGCTGCTGGTCACCCGCCTGGTCAGCCGGCTGCGCTCGGTGCTCGGCGTGGAGATCGGCATCCGGGACCTCTTCCAGGCCCCCACCGTGGCCCGGCTCGGCAAGCGGGTGGACCGCGCCCAGCACGCCCGCCCGGCCCTGCGCGCGGTGGCCCGCCCGGACCGCCTTCCGCTCTCCTTCGCCCAGCAACGCCTGTGGTTCCTGGGCCAGTTGGAGGAGCAGGGCTCGGCCTACAACGTGCCGGTGACGGTCCGGCTGCGCGGCGCCCTGGACACCCGCGCGCTGCGCGCCGCAGTGGACGACGTGGTGGCCCGGCACGAGGTGCTGCGTACCGTCTTCGAGGAGTTCGCCGGCCGCCCGTACCAGCGGGTGCTCTCCCCCGAGCAGGCCGAAATCCCGTGGGACGAGGCACCGGTGACGGAGCAGGGGCTGCCCGGCGCGATCGCCCGGGCCGCCAACCAGGGCTTCGACCTCTCCACCCGGCCGCCGCTGCGGGTGCACCTGTTCGGCCTCGGCCCACAGGAGCACGTGCTGCTGCTGGTGATGCACCACATCGCCAGCGACGGCTGGTCAATGGGCCCGCTGATCCGCGACCTGGGCGCCGCCTACGCGGCCCGCTCCACCGCCGGCGAGGCGCCCGACTGGGCCCCGCTCCCGGTGCAGTACGCCGACTACACCCTCTGGCAGCAGTCCCTGCTCGGTGCGGACGACGACCCGGCCAGCCTGGTATCACGGCAGCTCACCTACTGGCGCGGAGCGTTGGCCGGACTCCCGGAGGAGCTGAACGTCCCGACCGACCGCCCCCGCCCGGCCACGCCGAGCCATCGGGGCGACGCGGTCTGGGTGAGCACCGACGCCGAGCTGCACGGCCGGCTGCTGAGCTTCGCCCGCGAGCACCAGGCCACCCTCTTCATGGTGCTCCAGGCCGGTCTGGCCGCCCTGCTCTCCCGGCTCTGCGGCGGCACCGACATCCCGCTCGGCACCCCGGTGGCCGGGCGGGTGGACGAGGCGGCGGACGACCTGGTCGGCTTCTTCGTCAACACCCTGCTGCTGCGCACCGACCTCTCCGGCGACCCGAGCTTCCGTCAACTGGTCGAGCGGGTCCGGGAGTCCGACCTCGATGCCTACGCCCACCAGGACATCCCCTTCGAGCGGCTGGTGGAGGAGCTCAACCCCGTCCGCACCCTCTCCCGCCACCCGCTGTTCCAGATCATGCTGGTGGTGCAGAACAACAGCGCGGCCGAGCTGAGCATCCCGGGCCTGGAGGCCTCGATCGTCCCGGCCGGGGTGGACACCGTGAAGTTCGACCTGACGGTGGCCGTCACCGAGCGCCGGGAGGCCGGTGCCCCGGCCGGGCTGAAGATCAACATCGACTACGCCTCCGACCTCTACGACCGGGGCACCGTCGAGGAGTTGGCGGCCCGGCTGGTCCGGCTGCTGGAGGGCGCGCTGGCCGCGCCGGAGCTGCCGGTCGGCCGGGTGGACGTGCTCTCCCCGGCGGAGCGCGGGCTGCTCACCGGGCAGCTCAGCGGCGGCCCGTCCACCGTGGACCCGGAGCGCACCGTGCACGGCGTCTTCGCCGAGCAGGCCGCCGCCCGGCCGGAGGCCACCGCCCTGGTCTTCGGCGCACAGCGCCTCAGCTACCGGGAGTTGGAGGAACGGTCGAACCGGCTCGCCCGCCACCTGATCGCGGGCGGCCTGCGGCGCGGCGAGGTGGCCGGCATCCACCTGGAGCGCACCCCCGAGCTGGTGGTGGCGGTGCTGGCCGCGCTCAAGGCCGGTGGCACCTACACCGTGCTGGACCCGGAGTTCCCCGCCGAGCGGCTCAACGCGCTGGCCCGCACAACGCGTTGGGTGGTGACCGACGCCGCGAACCGCGGCCGGATCGACGCCCCCGAGCTGCTGGTCGAGGGCGCGGCAGGACAGCCGGGGCACGCACTGCCCGAGCTGGCCGGCCCGTTGGACGCCGCCTGCGTGATGTTCACCTCCGGCTCCACCGGCACGCCGAAGGGCGTGGTCTCCCCGCACCGGGCGATCGTCGGCACCCTGCTCGGGCAGGACTTCGCGGAGCTGAGCCCCGATCAGGTCTGGCTCCAGTGCTCGCCGGTCTCCTGGGACGCCTTCGCCCTGGAGCTGTTCTCCCCGCTGCTCTCCGGCGGCACCTGCGTGCTCCAGCCGGGCCAGCGCCCGGAGCCCACGGTGATCGCGGCGCTGGCCGCCGAACACGCGGTGACCACCCTGCACGTCTCGGCCAGCCTGCTGAACTTCCTGCTGGACGAGTACCCGGCCACCTTCGCGAAGCTCCGCCAGGTGATGACCGGTGGCGAGGCCGCCTCTATCCCGCACGTGATGCGGCTGGTCCACGACCACCCGTCCGTGAAGCTGGTCAACGGCTACTCGCCCGCCGAGTCGATGATCTTCACCGTCGCCCACCACATCACCGCCGCCGACGCGGAACGCCCTTCCATCCCGGTCGGCCGCGCCCTGAACGGCAAGCAACTCTGGGTGCTGGACCAGTACTTGAACCTGGTTGCCCCCGGTGTGGCCGGCGAGCTGCACATGGCCGGACTCGGCCTGGCCCACAGCTACACCGGCCAGCCCGGCCTGACCGCCGAACGCTTCCTCGCCAACCCGTACGGCACCCCCGGCAGCCGGATGTACCGCACCGGCGACCTGGTCCGCTGGCTCCCCGACGGCACCCTGGAGTTCCTCGGCCGCGCCGACGACCAGGTCAAGATCCGCGGCTTCCGGGTCGAACCCGGCGAGGTCCGCGCCGCGGTCGCCTCCTTCGGCGCCGTCGGCCAGACGGCGGTGGTGGTCCGCGAGGACCAGCCCGGCGACAGGCGCCTGGTGGCCTACCTGACGGCCGACCACCCGGTGGACACCGCCGCGCTGCGGGCCCACGTCGCCGAGCGGCTGCCCGAGTACATGGTGCCCTCCGCCTTCGTCCAGCTGGACGCACTGCCGATGACGCCCACCGGCAAGCTCGACCGGCGCGCCCTCCCGGCACCCGACCTGACGCAGCGTCCGGCCGGGCGAGGCCCGCGGGACGAGAAGGAGGAGAAGCTCTGCGGCCTGTTCGCCGAGATCCTCTCCCTGGAGACCGTCGGCATCGACGACAACTTCTTCGAGCTCGGCGGCCACTCCCTGCTGGTCACCCGCCTGATCAGCCGGGTCCGTTCGGTGCTCGCCGCCGAACTCACCATCAAGGCCGTCTTCGAGGCGCCCACGGTGGCCGACCTGACCGGCCGCCTGACCACCGCCGTCCGCGCCCGTCCGGCCCTGCGGGCCCGGTCCAAGGAGGTCACCTCGTGATCCCGCTCTCCTACGCCCAGGCCCGGCTCTGGTTCTACGAGCAGATCGCCGGCACCAGCTCCGCCTACAACCTGCCCCACGCGCTGCGCCTGCGCGGCGAGTTGGACACCGGGGCGCTGCGCCTGGCGCTGGCCGACGTGCTCACCCGGCACGAGGCGCTGCGCACCACCTACGGCGAGGACGGCGGCCACCCGTACCAGCGGGTGCTGGACCCCGGACTCGCCCGGCCCGACTGGACGGTGGCCGAGACCACCGAGCAGGGCCTGCCCGCCGAGCTGGACCGGGCCTGTAACCTCACCTTCGACCTCACCACCGACCTGCCGATCCGCCCCTTCCTGTACCGCCTGGACGGCGGGCGCGAGCACGTGCTGCTGCTGGTGATGCACCACATCGCCACCGACGGCTGGTCGCTCGGCCCGCTGGTCCGCGACCTGGCCGCCGCCTACACCGCCCGCCGCGGCGGGGCGGCCCCGGAGTGGGAGCCGCTGCCGGTCCAGTACACCGACTACACCCTCTGGCAGCAGGAGCTGCTCGGCTCCGACCAGGATCCGGAGAGCCTGCTCTCGGCCCAACTCGCCCACTGGCGCGAGGCCCTGGCCGGCCTGCCGGACGAGGTGGCCCTCCCGCTGGACCGGCCCCGCCCGGCCGTCCCGGCGCACAAGGGCACGGCGGTCTCCGCCGTCAGCTCCCGCGAGCTGTACACCCGGCTGACCGCCTTCGCCCGGGAGCACGGCGCCACCGGCTTCATGGTGGTGCAGGCCGCGCTGGTCACCCTGATGACCCGGCTCGGCTCGGGCACGGACGTCCCGATCGGCACCGCCACCGCCGGGCGCGGTGACGAGGCGCTGGACGACCTGGTCGGATTCTTCGTCAACACCCTGGTGCTGCGCACCGACGCCTCCGGCGACCCGGGCTTCGCCGAGCTGGTGCGCCGGGTCAAGGAGGCGGACCTGACCGCCTTCGCCCACCAGGACGTGCCCTTCGAGCGCCTGGTGGAGGAGCTCAACCCGGCCCGCAGCCTGGCCCGCCACCCGCTGTTCCAGATCATGCTGCTGGCCCGGCAGGCCGGTGAGGAGGGCGGCGGCGGGCCGGAGTTCGCCGGGCTGGAGAGTGCCGTCCTCCCGGTCGGCACCGACGCGGTGAAGTTCGACCTCACACTGGCCGTGGGCGAGTCCGCCCGCCGGCTGGTGCTGAACGCCGACTTCGCCACCGAGGTGCTCGACGCCGACACCGTCCGCCGGCTGCTGGCCCAGCTGCTGCGGCTGCTGGACGCCGCGCTGGCCGACCCGGAGCTGCCGGTCAGCCGGCTGCCGCTGCTCACCGAGGAGGAGGAGCGCGCCGCGCTGGCACCCGGCAGGCTGACCGCCCCGGCCACCGTGCCGGTGCACGAGCTGATCGCTGAGCGGGCCCGCACCGCCCCGGACGCGATCGCCGTCGAGGCGGGCGAGCTCCGGCTGAGCTACGCCGAACTCGACGCCCGGGCCAACCAGTTGGCCAACCACTTGATCCCGCTGGGCGCCGCGCCCGGCCGGCTGGTCGGGATCTGCCTGGGGCGCTCGGTCGAACGGATCGTCACCCTGCTGGCCGTCCTGAAGACCGGCTCCGCCTACGTCACCCTGGACGCCTCCTATCCGGCCGAGCGCCTCACCTACATCGTCGAGGACGCCGCCCTCCCCCTGGTGGTGACCGAGCCCGGGCTGCTGGAGCGGCTGCCCGAGAGCGAGGCCGTGCCGGTGCTCTACGGCGAGCAGGCCGGGGCCTCCACCGCCGACCCGGGGGTGACGGTCCATCAGCGCGAGGCCGCGTACGTCATCCACACCTCGGGCTCCACCGGCCGCCCCAAGGGCGTGGTGGTCGAGCACGCCGGGCTGAGCGACCTCTGCGCCTGGATGCTGCGCGAGTTCGGCCACTCCCCCGCCGACCGGGCCAGCCAGGTCTCCACGCCCGGCTTCGACTCCTCGGTGATCGAGCTCTGGCCGGTGCTGGTGGCCGGCGGCACCGCCTGCCTGCCCGACGAGCGGCTGCTGGAGGACGCCGAGGCACTGACCCGGTGGATCGCCCAACAGCGGATCACCGTCTGCTTCATGCCCACCCCCCGCCTGGAGGCCTCGCTCGACGACCTCACCGCCGATCCGGGCGCGCTACGCCTGGTCTACCTGGGCGGCGACACCCTGCGCCGCTGGCCCGCCCCCGGCGTCCCGTTCCGGATGTCCAACCAGTACGGCCCCACCGAGTTCACCGTCGCGGCCACCGCCGCCGACCTGGGCCCCGAGCCCGCCCCCGGCGCGCTCCCGCCGATCGGCACCGCCGTGGACAACACCCACGCCTACGTGCTGGACGCGCACCTGCGCCCCGTCCCGGTCGGCGCCACCGGCGAGCTCTACCTCGCCGGAGCCGGCCTCACCCGCGGCTACCTCAACCGGCCCGGCCTCACCGCCGAACGCTTCACCGCCGACCCGTACGGCCCGCCCGGCGGCCGGATGTACCGCACCGGCGACCTGGTCCGCCGCCGCCCCGACGGACAGCTGGCCTTCGCCGGCCGCGCCGACCAGCAGGTCAAGATCCGCGGCCTGCGGATCGAACTCGGCGAGATCGAGGCCCTGTTGGCCAAGTACCCGGCTGTCGTCCAGACCGTGCTGGACGTCCAACGGGACCGGCTGGTCGCCTACCTGACCGCCACCGAGCCGCTCGACCCGGCCGAGCTGCGCCGCCACTGCGCGCACTGGCTCCCGGACTACATGGTGCCCACCGTCTTCGCGCAGCTGGACGCCCTGCCGCTCACCCCCAACGGCAAACTGGACCGGCGCGCCCTGCCTCCCGTCGAACTGCCGGGCCGGGGCGGCGGACGGGCACCGCGCGACACCCGCGAGGAGCTGCTCTGCGGCATCTTCGCCGAACTGCTCGGCGTGGACGAGGTCTCCGTCGACGACTCCTTCTTCGACCTCGGCGGCCACTCCCTGCTGGTCACCCGGCTGATCAGCCGAGTCCGCACCACGCTCGGCGCCGAACTCACCGTCCGGTCCGTCTTCGAGGCCCCCACCGTGGCCGAGCTGGTGCCCCAGCTCTCCACCACCGACACCTCCCGCCCCGTCCTGCGCCCATCCGCCCAGGGTCCGAGCGCCCCGCTCTCCCCCGCGCAGGCCCGGCTCTGGTTCCACCAGCAGGCCCAGGGCGCCGCGAGCACCGCCTACAACTTCCCGTACGCGATCCGGCTGGCCGGGGAGCTGGACCGGGCCGCGCTGGAGCAGGCCCTGGACGACGTGATCGCCCGGCACGAGGTGCTCCGCACCGGGTACCGGGAGGTCGACGGCGAGCCGCGGCAGGTGGTCCGGGAGCCCGGACTCGCCCGCCCGGTCTGGGCGTTCGAGGAGGTCGACGCGGACGGTCTGCGCGCCGAGCTGGCCCGGGCCGGCGACCTGCCGTTCGACCTGGCCGCCGACCTGCCCCTGCGCCCGTACCTCTACCGGCTCGGCGAGCAGGAGCACGTGCTGCTGCTGGTGCTGCACCACATCGCCACCGACGGCTGGTCGCTCGGCCCGTTCAGCCGCGACCTGGCCACCGCCTACCGGGCCCGCCGCGAGGGCGCGGCACCGGACTGGCGGCCGCTGCCGGTCCAGTACACCGACTACACCCGCTGGCAGCGCGAGCTGCTGGGCACCGACGAGGACCCCGAGTCCCTGCTCAGCCGTCAACTCGCCCACTGGCGCGAGACCCTGGCCGGACTGCCGGACGAGGTCACCCTGCCACTGGACCGCCCGCGCCCGGCGGCACCCACCCAGCGGGGCGCGGCGGTCGGCCTGACCAGCTCGCCCGAGCTGCAGGCCCGGCTGCTCGCCTTCACCCGGGAGCGGCACGTCACCCTCCACATGGCCGCGCAGGCCGTGCTCGCCGCCCTGCTCTCCCGGCTCGGCGCGGGCACCGACATCCCGATCGGCACCGCCACCGCCGGGCGCACCGACGAGGCGCTGGACGACCTGGTCGGATTCTTCGTCAACACCCTGGTGCTGCGCACCGACGTCTCCGGCGAGCCCAGCTTCGACCAACTGGTGGCCCGGGTCCGGGAGACCGACCTGGCCGCCTACGCCCACCAGGACGTGCCGTTCGAGCGCCTGGTGGAGGAGCTCAACCCGGCCCGCAGCCTGGCCCGCCACCCGCTCTTCCAGATCATGCTGCTCGCCCAGCCCCCGGTCTCCGCGACCGGCGGCGGCGAGGGCTTCGCCGGTCTGACGGCGGGTCCGGTCCCGGTCGGCACCAGCACCGTCAAGTTCGACCTGACCCTGGCCGTCACCGAGACCCCGGAGGGCCTGCGGCTCAACGCCGACTACGCCGCCGAACTGCTGGACGCCGCAACGGTGCAGCGCATGCTGGAGCGCTTCCTGCGCCTGCTGGAGGCGGCCCTCGACGCCCCGGAGCTCCCGGTCGGCCGGCACGACCTGCTCGGCGGGCAGGAGCTGGAGACGGTGCTGCACGGGTGGAACGACACCGCCGTGCCCTTCCGCACCGACCGCCGGGTGCCCGAGGTGATCGCCGAGCACGCCCGGCTGGCCCCGGACGCACCCGCCCTGGAGTGCGGCGAGACCGTCCTGTCGTACCGTCAACTCGACTCCCGTGGCAATCAGTTGGCGCAGCACCTGATCGCCCGGGGAGTCCGCCGTGGCGACCTGGTCGGGGTCTGCCTGGGCCGCGGCACCGAGCAGGTGGTCACCCTGCTGGCCGTGCTCAAGGCCGGGGCGGCGTACGTCCCGCTGGACGCCTCCTACCCGGCCGAGCGCCTCGCCTACATCGCCGAGGACGCCGGGCTGCGCCTGGTGGTCACCGAACCCTCCCTCGCCGGGCAGCTCTCCGGCCCCCGACTCCTGCTCCACGGCGAGCAGTCGGGCGCCTCCGACGAGGCCCCGGCCGTGACGGTGCACCCGCACGACGCCGCGTACGTGATCTACACCTCCGGCTCCACCGGCCGCCCCAAGGGCGTGGTCTGCGAGCACGGCGGGCTGACCAACCTGACCGAGTGGATGGTCCACGAATACGGGCTGACCGCCGCCGACCGGGCCAGCCAGATCGCCACCCCCGGCTTCGACTCCTCGGTGATGGAGCTCTGGTCGATCCTGGTGGCCGGCGGCACCGCCTGCCTGCCGACTCCGCAACTGCTGGACGACGCCGAGGCCTTGACCCGCTGGGTGGCCGAGTCGGGCATCACCGCCTGCTACATGCCGACCCCCCGGATGGAGGCCGCGCTCGACGACCTGACCGCCCGCCCCGGCGCGCTGCGCCTGCTCTACCTGGGCGGTGACACCCTGCGCCGCTGGCCGGAGCCGGGCGTGCCGTTCCGGATGTCCAACCAGTACGGCCCGACCGAGTTCTCCGTCACCACCACCTCGGCCGACCTCGGACCCGAGCCCGCCCCCGGTGCGCTGCCCCCGATCGGCCGCCCGGCCGCCAACAACCGGGCCTACGTGCTGGACGAGTACCTGCGGCCCGTCCCGGTCGGCGCCACCGGCGAGTTGTACCTCGCCGGAGCGGGCCTCACCCGCGGCTATTTGGGCCGCCCCGGCCTGACCGCCGAGCGCTTCCCGGCCTGCCCGTACGGCGGCGAGGGCGAACGCATGTACCGCACGGGCGACTTGGTGCGGTGGCGGCCGGACGGGCAGCTGGCCTTCCTCGGCCGGGCCGACCAGCAGGTGAAGATCCGCGGCCTGCGGATCGAGCTCGGCGAGATCGAGGCCCTGCTGACCAGGCATCCCGAGGTGGCGCAGACCGCCGTGCTGGTCCGCGAGGACCGCCCCGGCGACAGGCGCCTGGTGGCCTACCTGACCGGTCACCGCCCGCTGGAGGCAGCCGAGTTGGCCGCCTACGCGGCCGAGTGGCTGCCCGCCTACATGGTGCCCGCCGCCTTCGTGCAGCTGGACGCCCTGCCGCTCACCCCCAACGGCAAGCTCGACCGCCGCGCCCTGCCCGCCCCCGAACTCCCCGAGCGTGCCGAAGGACGCGCCCCCCGCACCACCACCGAGGAGCTGCTCTGCGGAATCTACGCCGAACTGCTCGGCGCGGACGGGGTCTCCGTCGACGACTCCTTCTTCGACCTCGGCGGCCACTCCCTGCTGGTCACCCGGTTGATCAGCCGAGTCCGCACCACGCTCGGCGCCGAACTCACGGTCCGGTCCGTCTTCGAGGCCCCCACCGTGGCCGAGCTGGTCGGCCACCTGGGCACCACCGGGGCCCTGCGCCCCGCGCTGCTCCCGGCCGAGCGCGGTACCACCGCCCCGCTCTCCCCCGCACAGGCCCGGCTCTGGTTCCACGAGCAGGTGCAGGGGCCGAGCGCGGCCTACAACCTGCCCCACGCGCTCCGGCTGAGCGGGGAGTTGGACACCGCGGCGCTGCGCCGGGCACTCACCGACCTGACCGACCGTCACGAGATCCTGCGCACCACCTACCTGGAGGGCGCGGACGGCCCGCTCCAGCACGTGCTGCCCGCCGGCACCGCCCCGGAGTGGACCGAGACCACCGTCACCGAGGAGGGCCTGGACGCCGCCCTGGCCGCCGCCGGCGGCCACGTCTTCGACCTCACGGCCGAACTCCCCTTGCGCGCCGTACTGTTCCGGACCGGCCCGGAGGAGCGGGTGCTGCTGCTGGTGACCCACCACATCGCCACCGACGGCTGGTCGCTGGGCCCGCTGCTGCGCGACCTGGCCGACGCCTACCGGGCCCGCTCCGAGGACGCGGCCCCCGCCTGGACGCCACTGCCGGTCCAGTACGCCGACTACACCCTCTGGCAGCGGGAGCTGCTCGGCTCCGACCAGGATCCGGAGAGCCTGCTCTCGGCCCAACTCACCCACTGGCGCGAGACCTTGACCGGGATCCCGGACGAGGTCACCGTCCCGCTGGACCGCCCCCGCCCGGCCCGGCCGACCTTCCGGGGAGCCGCCGCCACCGCCACCGGCAGCCCCGCGCTGCAGGCCCGGCTGCTCGGCTTCGCCCGCGCCCAGCACGCCACCACCTACATGGTGGTGCAGGCCGCGCTGGCCGCCCTGCTGGCCCGGCTCGGGGTGGGCACCGACATCCCGATCGGCACCGCCACCGCCGGGCGTACCGACGAGGCACTGGACGACCTGGTCGGCTTCTTCGTCAACACCCTGGTGCTGCGCACCGACGCCTCCGGCGACCCGAGCTTCCGTCAACTGCTGCACCGGGCCCGGGAGACGGCGCTGGCCGCCTACGCCCACCAGGACGTCCCCTTCGAGCGCCTGGTGGAGGAGGCCAACCCGGCGCGCTCGCTCTCCCGCCACCCGCTCTTCCAGATCATGCTGCTCACCCAGCCGCCCGGCGCCGGGCACCCCGCCTCCTACCCGGGCCTGACCACCACCCCGGTGGCGATCGGCACCGGATCGGCCAAGTTCGACCTCACCCTGGCCGTGGCCGAGACCGAGGACGGACTGCGGCTGACCGCCGACTACGCCACCGACCTGCTGGACCACGGCTCGGTGGACCGCCTGCTGGCCCAGCTGCTCCGACTGCTGGACGCGGCGCTCGCCGACCCGGACCGCCCGATCGGCACCCTCGCTCTGCTCACCGAGAAGGAGCACACCGCCGCCCTGGCCTCCGGTCCGGTCAGCGAACCGACCACCGCCCCGGTGCACGAGCTGATCGCCGAACACGCCTGGCTGACCCCGGACGCACCCGCCCTGGAGCACCCGGACGGACTGCTCAGCTACCGCCGACTCGACTCCGCCGCCAACGAGTTGGCCCACCACCTGATCGCCCGTGGAGTCCGCCGCGGCGACCTGGTCGGGGTCTGCCTGAACCGGGGACCGGAGCTGGTGGTCACCCTGCTGGCCGTCCTCAAGGCCGGGGCAGCGTACGTCCCGCTGGACGCCTCCTACCCCGCCGACCGCCTGGCCTTCCTGGCCGAGGACGCCGGACTGCGCCTGGTGGTCACCGAACCCTCCCTCGCCGAACGCCTCTCCGACGCCGAACTCCTGCTCTACGGCGAGCAGTCGGGCGCCCCCACCACCGACCCCGAGGTGACGGTCGGTCAGCGGGACGCCGCCTACGTCATCTACACCTCGGGCTCCACCGGCCGCCCCAAGGGCGTGGTGGTCGAGCACGCCGGGCTGAACGACCTCTGCTCCTGGATGCGCCGCGCCTACGGCGTGACCGGCACCGACCGGGCCAGCCAGATCGCCACCCCCGGCTTCGACGCCTCGGTGATGGAGCTCTGGCCCGTCCTCACCGCCGGCGGCACCGCCTGCCTGCCCGAGCCGGCCCTGCTGGAGGACGCCGAGGCGCTCACCCGGTGGGTGGCCGAGGCCCGGATCACCGCCTGTTTCATGCCCACTCCCCGGCTTGAGGCCTCGCTCGACGACCTGACGGCCGATCCGGGCGCCCTTCGCCTGGTCTACCTGGGCGGGGACACCCTGCGCCGCTGGCCCGCCCCCGGCGTGCCGTTCCGGATGGTCAACATGTACGGCCCGACCGAGTACACGGTGGCGGCCACCGCCGCCGACCTCGGCCCCGAGCCCGCCCCCGGCGCGCTCCCGCCGATCGGCACCGCCGTGGACAACACCCGGGCGTACGTGCTGGACGCGCACCTGAACCCCGTCCCGGTCGGCGCCACCGGCGAGTTGTACCTGGCCGGAGCCGGCCTCACCCGCGGCTACCTCAACCGGCCGGGCCTGACCGCCGAGCGCTTCACCGCCGACCCGTACGGCCCGCCCGGCGGCCGGATGTACCGCACCGGCGACCTGGTCCGCCGCCGCCCCGACGGACAGCTGGCCTTCGCCGGCCGGGCCGACCAGCAGGTCAAGATCCGCGGCCTGCGGATCGAACTCGGCGAAATCGAGGCCCAGTTGACCCGCCATCCGGCGGTCCTCCAGGCCGCCCTGGACGTCCGAGACGGACGGCTGGTCGCCTACCTCACCGTCACCGGCCCCGTGGAGGAGGCCGAGCTGCGCCGCCACGCGGCCGGGCAGCTCCCCGAGTACATGGTGCCCAGCGCCTTCGTCCGGCTGGACGCCCTCCCCCTCACCCCCAACGGCAAACTCGACCGCCGCGCCCTGCCCGCCCCCCAACTCCCCCAGCGCGCCCAAGGACGCGCCCCCCGCACCCCCCGCGAAGAGGTCCTGCTCACCCTCTTCGCCGAGGCCCTCGCCCAGCCCGACCTCACCGTGGACGACGACTTCTTCGCCCTCGGCGGCCACTCCTTGCTGGCCACCCGCCTGGTCAGCAGGATCCGCACCGCACTCGGCGTACGGCTCGGCCTGCGCTCGCTCTTCGAGGCCCCGACGGTGGCCGCGCTGGCCGAACTCCTGGACTCCGGCGCCGAGTCGGACTCGCTGGCGGTGCTGCTGCCGCTGCGGCCGCGCGGCTCCCGGCCCCCGCTGTTCTGCGTCCACCCGGCCGCCGGGATCAGCTGGGTGTTCTCCGGGCTGCTGCGCACCCTCGACCCCGAGCAGCCCGTCTACGGCCTGCAGTCCCGGGCCTTCGCCGAACCCTCGGCCGCCCCGGCCTCCATCGAGGAGATGGCCAAGGACTACCTGGAGCAGCTGCGCCGGGTGCAGCCCGAGGGCCCGTACCAGCTGCTCGGCTGGTCCTACGGCGGGGCCGTCGCCCACGAGATGGCCTGTCAGCTCCGCGCCGCCGGTGAGGAGGTGGCGCTGCTGGCGATGCTCGACGGCTACCCGCCGATCCCAGCCCAGCTGCGCGAGTGGTCCGCCGAGGACGGCGCCACCCTGGCCGCCCTGCTGGCCACCCTCGGCTACCCGCTGGACGCCTACCGGGACGGCCGCCCGACGCCGGAGGAGTACCGGGCAGCCGTCCGGCACCCCGACGGCCCGCTGGCCGGGCTGGACCGGGAGCTGACCACCGCGCTGCCCCGGGTCTTCGCCGCCAACCTCAACCTGCTGGCCGGCCACACGCCCGGCCGCTTCGACGGCGACGTGCTGTTCTACCTGGCCGCCGCCGGCCGCACCGCCGACTCGGCCGACCCCGCGCTCTGGCTGCCGCACGTCGGCGGCCGGCTCACCGTCCACGAGATCGACAGCGCCCACGCCCTGATGACCCGTCCGGAGCCGCTCGCCGCGATCCGGCCCACCCTGACCGCCGCCCTGCTCCCCCTTCTCCCCCTACTCCCCACGCTCCCCGAAGAGGACCGATGACCACCAGCCCCGACCTCGAGTCCCCCACCACCTCTGCCTCCGCCGTCTCCGTGGTCCGCCGCTTCTACCACCTGGTCGACACCGGGGACGCCGCCGGCCTGGCCGCGCTGTTCGCCCCCGACGCGGAGTACCGCCGCCCCGGCTACGGGCTGATGACCGGCCCCGAGGGCCTGCTCGGCTTCTACGGCCGCGACCGCACCATCGCCTCCGGCGCCCACACCCTCACCACGGTGCTCGCGGACGGCGCGACGGTCGGCGTGTTCGGCGAGTTCCACGGCCTGCTGCACTCCGGCGCCCCGGTGGACCTGCGCTTCGCCGACAGCTTCACCGTCCGCCCCGACGGCCTGTTCGCCACCCGCGACACCTACTTCTTCGCCCCGCTCGTCTGACCGGCCATCACCTCCGAGGAGACCACCATGACCACCACCGTCGAGCCCGCCGCCCAGGTCATCACCAACCCCGGCCACGGCGAGTCCTTCACCGCGCACATGATCTCGATGGACTGGAACGAGCGGGACGGCTGGTCCGCCCCGCTGCTCGGCCCGCTGGAGAACCTCTCCATCCACCCCGCGATGATCGGCCTGCACTACGGCCAGGTCGCCTTCGAGGGCCTCAAGGCCCACCGCCGGGCCGACGGCACCGTGGGGACCTGGCGCTCCCGCGACCACGCGCTCCGCTTCCAGCGCTCCTGCGCCCGGCTCGCGATCCCCGAGCTCCCGGTCGAGACCTTCGTCTCGGTCATCGACCAGCTGATCGAGGCCGACCAGGGCCAGCTCTCCGACGACCCCGCGCACAGCATCTACATCCGCCCGATGATCTTCGGCACGGACACCTCGCTGATGCTCCGTCCGTCCCGCACCTACCGCTTCCTGCTGATGGCCTTCGTGGCCGGCGGCTTCTTCGGCGACAACACCTCGACCGTCTCGGTGCACGTCAGCCACGACTACGTCCGCGCCTTCCCCGGCGGCACCGGCAACGTGAAGATCGCCGGCAACTACGCGCCCTCCTTCGTGGCCCAGCGCGAGGCCGAGGCGCTCGGCTGCCAGCAGGTGGTCTGGCTGGACGCGCTGGAGCGCAGGTACATCGAGGAGATGGGCGGGATGAACATGTTCCTGGTCCGCGGCACCGGCCCCGACGCCCAGGTGATCACCCCTCAGCTCACCGGCACCCTCCTCCCCGGCGTCACCCGCAACTCCCTGCTCGCCCTCGCCGAACGGCTCGGCTACCGCACCGGCGAGGAGCGCATCACCCTCGACCAGTGGCGCCGCGAGTGCGCCGACGGCACCGTCACCGAGGTCTTCGCCTGCGGCACCGCCGCCGTCGTCACCCCGGTCGGCCTGGTCCGCGACCGCGACGGCGACTGGACCATCGGCGACGGCACCACCGGCCCCGTCACCCACGCCCTCCGCACCGCCCTCACCGACCTCCACCACGGCCTCGCCGCCGACCCGAACGGCTGGCTCCACATCGGCGGCTGACCCCGACGACGGCCACGGGCCGCCTCCCCCTGAGCTGTGGGAGGCGGCCCGCCGCCGGTCAGTCCGCGTACGCCGCCGAGCGGTGCACCTCGGTGGCGAACCACTCCAGCACCTCCCGGACGGCCCCGGCCTGCTCGGCCAGCACCGCGATCGGGAACGAGGGACGCAGGTCCAGCTTCACTTCGGGGAGCCGGATTCCGTCGACGGAGTTCAACCTGCGCATCAGCTCGCGCCGGAGTTCGGTCTCGTCGAAGGGCGGCCGGGTCCTCAGGTACTGGAAGACCACCTCGACCGTCCCGTAGACGGGGTAGACCGCGATCGGCCAGATGGTGTGGCTCTTGCGCGCACTGAGCTGGACCGTCGGGAAGCAACTGGTCTCCGCCGCCGCACCGTACGCCAGCCGGCACGAGGGGGACAGACCGGTCCAGAAGTCCAGCGTGGCCAGGACCCCTTCGGCCACCTCGGGCTGACTCTCCCTCAGCAGCGCCGAGAACCCGGCCGCCCGCCTCGCGGTCTCACCGTCCGCCTCCGCGGGGTCCGGGTCCGCCCCGGCCACCATGAGCTCCTGCCCCAGCAGGCCCGCCAGCTCCTCGGCATCGAGCCGGGAGTCCCGGTCCGCCCGGCCGTGGCCGTCGAAACGCAGGCCCTCCCGCTCCAGCAGCTCCTTCGGGTCGCCCTGGTCCTCACCGACCCAGGTGAACCCCTCCGCCACTCGCCCCTGCGAGTTCAACACCCGGTAGGCGTGCGGCAGCTGACCGTTCTTCCGCAGGTACTCGCCTACTTGGATCGGCGCCCGGCCGATCAACGCGCCGAGTGCACCGTAGGTGGTCCAGGCCCCTGCCGGGATCTCCGGCAGCACCGCCCGGAGGTTCTCCCATCCGGGCCACTCGGCAGCCGTGACGGAGGCCCGCGGTTCCCTGACCGGCCCCGGCCAGAGCCGTACCGCCCGCTCGGCCAGCCGCACCGAACGGCCCCGGATCTGCTCCGCCCCCCACTGCTCGGCCTCGGCGATCTCGGTGTTCATGCTGAGCTTGCTGCCGTCGAGGATCTCCTGCTTCCGCCGGAACGGGTGGTTGGAGAGCCGGCTGTTCTCCCCGGTCAGCGTCAGGTTGCCCAAGGTGTGTACCAGCAGCTCGTGCAGCTCCTCGGGGGTCTCCCCGTCCGACGCCTCGCCGGCCAGCTGCTCGAGCCACGCCTTGGGCGGATTCTGCGGCAGTACGTGCTCGATGGTCAGCGGGGACTTCACGAAGTCCACCACCTCCTTCCCGCCGTAGCTCTCCTCCAGGCTGCGCAGGACGAACAGCCGCTGCTGCGGCCGGCCGGCCGTGTAGAACGGCATCCGTCCCACAGCCTCGGCCAGCTCCTCGTCGGTCGGCCAGCCCCTGGCCACCGTCCGACGGGCCGACAGGTAGCGCCGTACGGCCTGGTCCACCGGGACGCCGCGCTCCAACTCCCTGGGCGCCTCCATGAAGAAGCGGTTCAGGCCGGTGGTGGAGAACTGCGTCAGCAAGCGGCGGACCAGGTAGCTCTCCACGTACCGGAGCGCCTCGGCCGCCTCGCCGGCCGTACTCGTTCCGGCGTCCACCGCCTCCAGGAGCAGCAGGGCCAGCGGGTAGTGCACCTGCCCGCCCCACCGACCCAGCCGCTCCAGGGCCGACCGCAGCGCCCCGTCGGATTCGCGGTGCGGCTCCAGGATGCGCATCAGCCTCCCGCCACGGTCGGCCAGCACCTCGACCTCGCGCCGCAGGGCGGCCTCGTCGCCTTCCAGGGGTTGGAGCCGCCGCTGCTGGTCCCGGTACACGTCGGTCTGCTTGGCCCGGCTGTCGCCGCGTACCACGAGGTCCAACCAGACCAGCAGGTCGAGGTTCTTCGGCCCCAACTGCTGCTGCATCGGCAGCCAGTGCTGCTGGTACACCTGCTCGCCCTGCTTGGGCAGAAGCATGAAGACGTAGTTCCGCAGGAGATCGCTCTGGCTGAGCCCGACCCCGGTGTTGTTGATGGACTCGAAGATCCGGAACACGTTGTCCCGCGCGTCGGCGGTGATCTCGACGATGGAGAGCAGACCGCCCAGCGTGGTCGTCAGCGCCTCGGTCCATCCCTGGCTCCGGCCCTCCGCACCGCGTGCGATCTCGCCGCGGAAGAACCGGTAGGCGGCACCGACGTTCCCCGCGCCACCCGCCTGGCTGCTGCCGCCCACACAGGCGATGAACTCCTGGCGGTCGGCCTGGGTCGGCAGCAGCCGGTAGTGCTCGTCACCGTCCAGGTACCTGTTGACCAGGTACTGGTCCTCGATCTTGTCCGCCGCCTTCGCCGAGCCGTCGCCGCCGACCTCGCGGAGGTGGTCCCGCAGCGCCGCGAAGGCCAGCATCAGGGTGGTGAGCCGCTGCTGACCGTCCACCACGAGCCAGCGTTGGAGACCGGCGGCGGCCAGCTGGCCCGGGGCGAGCACCACCGACCCCAGGAAGTGCGAGACCGGCTGCTCCCCCTCTTCCTGGGCCTCGACCAGGTCCTGGATGTCCTGCCACAGCCGGGCCAGCTCCGCCCCCGTCCAGCTGTAGGTCCGCTGGTACAGCGGCACCTGGAACTGCTTCTCTCCCTGCACCAGCTTGATGAAGGTGACCTCTTGGGCCTGCATCGTCGTCTCCGCGTCCTGTCCTGCCGGTGGTCATTCGCACCGGAACGTTAGCGATCACCGTGGACGCTCCGCCATCCGTTCGGACACGCTCTTGAGCAGATCGGGGCGGTGCGTGACCGGAGCAGCTCGGGGATTCACTCGTTCGGGGGAGTGGACGGACACTCTCCGGTCCGTCCGGGTGATGTGGATCTAGGGTCGTCAGAGGTCGGGGAGGGGGCGGGCCGGAGGATCGGCAGTCGGCTCCAAGCCCGGTGTTATTCACATACTTTGACGGCCTGTCAGCGATGGCAGGGCGACCGCCGAGCACTACTGAAGGAGAACCCGGCAGATGTCCGTGGACGCAGGCCTGGAGAACACTCAGGCACCGGAGAAGCAGCTCAGCCTCGGTACCGCCGCCGCTCGCAATCTCGCCACCACGACCAAGTCCGCCCCGCAGATGCAGGAGATCACCTCCCGCTGGCTGCTCAAGGTGCTCCCCTGGGTCCAGACCTCGGGCGGCGCGTACCGGGTCAACCGCCGCCTGACCTACACCGTCGGTGACGGCCGGATCGACTTCGTGAAGACCGGCTCGGAGGTGCGGGTGATCCCGGGCGAGCTCGGCGAGCTCGCCCTGCTGCGCGGCTTCGAGGACCAGGACGTGCTGATCGCGCTGGCCGACCGCTGCGTGCAGCGCGAGTTCCGCGCCGGCGAGGTGCTGGCCGAGCTCGGCGAGCCCATCGACCAGCTGCACCTGCTGGCGCACGGCAAGGTGAACCGGGCCGGCCTGGACGCCTACGACGCGCCCACCCAGCTCGGCGTGCTGGCCGACGGTTCACGCTTCGGCGAGCAGGCGCTGACCGAGTCCGACGCGCTCTGGGACTACACCGTCACCGCCGCCACCAACGGCACGCTGCTCACCCTGAGCCGCTCCGACTTCCAGGCGGTGCTCGGCCAGTCCCCCGAACTCCAGGCCCACCTCGACGAGTTCCTCACCCTCCCGCAGCAGCGGCAGAACGAGCTGGGCGAGGCGGAGATCGCCCTCTCGGCCGGCCACTGGGGCGAGGTCGAGCTGCCCGGCACCTTCGTGGACTACGACCTCAAGCCGCGCGAGTACGAGCTGAGCGTGGCCCAGACCGTGCTGCGGGTGCACACCCGGGTCGCCGACCTCTACAACCAGCCGATGAACCAGACGGAGCAGCAGCTCCGGCTGACCATCGAGGCGCTGAAGGAGCGTCAGGAGCACGAACTCATCAACAACCCGGAGTTCGGCCTGCTCCACAACGCCGACTTCAAGCAGCGCATCCAGGCCCAGACCGGCGCCCCGACCCCGGACGACCTGGACGAGCTGCTCTCGATGCGCCGGGACACCCACTTCCTGCTGGCCCACCCGCGCACCATCGCCGCGATCGGCCGCGAGTTCAACTCCCGTGGCCTGTACCCGGACCACGTCGACCTGCACGGCTCCAAGGTGCCGGCCTGGCGCGGCGTGCCGATCCTGCCGGTCAACAAGATCCCGGTCAGCAAGGACCGCACCAGCTCGATCATCGCGCTGCGCCTCGGCGAGGCCGAGCAGGGCGTGATCGGCCTGCACCAGACCGGCATCCCGGACGAGTACCAGCCGAGCCTGTCGGTCCGCTTCATGGGCATCGACGAGAAGGCCATCATCAACTACCTGGTCACCGCCTACTACTCCGCCGCCGTGCTGGTCCCGGACGCCCTCGGCGTCCTGGAGAACGTCCAGATCGCGAACGGCCGCGACTGACACTCCGCGTGACTGACCCTCAGTGAGCGCAGTGCTGGGCGGGCCGGAATCCTCCGGTCCGCCCAGCACCGTATCCCCGAAAGGCTTGGCACCGATGGCGGCGCAACCCTTCCGACTGCCGGACTTCTACATGCCGTACCCCGCCAGGCTCAATCCCCACCTGGAGAGCGCCCGGACGCACTCCAAGGCCTGGGCCCGCGAGATGGTGATGATCGAGGGCTCCGGGATCTGGGACGAGGACGACTTCGACCGGCACGACTACGCGCTGCTCTGCGCGTACACCCACCCCGACTGCGACGCCGAGGAGTTGGGGCTGATCACCGACTGGTACGTCTGGGTCTTCTTCTTCGACGACCACTTCCTGGACATCTTCAAGCGGACCCTGGACATGGCGGGCGGCAAGGCCTACCTCGACCGGCTGGCCGCCTTCATGCCGCTGGACGACTCCCAGGGCTACCCCGAGCCGACCAACGCGGTGGAGGCCGGGCTGGCCGACCTCTGGGCGCGCTCCGTCCCGGCCATGTCGGCCGACTGGAGGAAACGGTTCGCCGTTGCCACCGAGGAGCTGCTGAACGAGTCGATGTGGGAGCTCTCCAACATGGAGAAGGGCCGCGTCTCCAACCCGATCGAGTACATCGCGATGCGCCGCAAGGTCGGCGGTGCCCCCTGGTCGGCCGGGCTGGTCGAGCACGCGGCCGGCGCCGAGGTGCCCGCGGAGATCGCCGCCACCCGGCCCATGGAGGTGCTCCGGGACACCTTCTCGGACGCGGTGCACCTGCGCAACGACCTCTTCTCGTACCAGCGCGAAGTCCAGGACGAGGGCGAACTCTCCAACGGCGTCCTGGTGTTGGAGACCTTCCTGAACTGCTCCACCCAGGAGGCGGCCGACCGCCTGAACGACCTGCTGACCTCCCGGCTCCAGCAGTTCGAACACACCGCGCTGACCGAGGTGCCGGCCCTGCTGCTCGACCGCGGGCTGGACGCGCGGGCCGCCGCGGACGTCCTCGCCTACACCAAGGGCCTCCAGGACTGGCAGTCCGGCGGCCACGAGTGGCACATGCGGTCCAGCCGCTACATGAACGAGGAGGCCGACCTCGGCCCCGGACTCGCGGTACTGGGCGGCCCGGTCGGCCTCGGGACCTCGGCCGCCCGGCTCTTCACCTCGGTGGCCAGGACCATGCCGGCCCGGCAGCGGAGCTTCTCCTACGCTCCCTTCCAGCAGGTCGGTGCCACCGAACTCCCGGAGTTCCGGATGCCGTTCGGCAACGGCCTCAGTCCCCACCTGCAGCGTTCCCGGGAGAACACCGTCGCCTGGGCGCACCGGATGGGCCTGCTCGGCGAACTGCCCAAGGTGCCCGGCAGCGGGCTGTGGACCGAGGCCGACCTGCGCGGCTTCGACTTCCCGCTCTGCTCGGCAGGCATCCAGCCGCACGCCTCCGCCGACGAGTTGGACATCAACGCGGCGTGGCTGACCTGGGGCACCTGGACGGACGACTACTACCCCCTGGTCTTCGGCCGCAGCCACGACCTGGCCGGGGCGAAGCTGCTGCACCAGCGGCTGTTGGAGCTGATGCCGATCGAGGGCGAGCCGTCCGTGGTGCCGGCGCACCCGGCCGAGACCGCACTCGACGATCTCTGGCGACGCACCGCCGGGCCGCTCGGACCGGAGGAACGGCGTGACTTCCGGGCGGCCGTGGAGGTGATGCTGGAGAGCTGGCTCTGGGAGTTGGTCAACCAGATCCAGAACCACGTGCCGGACCCGGTGGACTACCTGGAGATGCGGCGGCACACCTTCGGATCCGACCTCACCAAGAGTCTGATGCGGACCGGCCGGGGTCACACGATCCCTCCCGAGGTGCTCCGGGCCTCACCGCTGCTGGAGCTCGAGGCGGCGGCCTTCGACTACGCGACGCTGATGAACGACCTCTTCTCGTACCAGAAGGAGGCGCAGTTCGAGGGCGAGCTGCACAACGCCGTGGTGGTGGTGCAGAACTTCCTGGACTGCGACCGGGAGCAGGCGATCGCCATCGTGCACGACCTGAACACCGAGCGGATGCGGCAGTTCGAGCACCTGAGCACCGTCGAACTCCCGGCGCTCTGCGACCAGTTGAAGCTGCCGCAGGAGGCCAGGAAGGCCCTGGACGGCTACGTCCAGGAGCTCCGGCACTGGATGTACGGCATCCTGCACTGGCACCGGGAGTGCCGGCGCTACGACGAGCCGTCGCTGCTGCGTCGCTTCGCGCCGCCCGCCGCCCCCAGCGCTCCCGAGGTCACCCCGGTCCGGTCGGTGCCGGGTGCCCCGACCGGCCTGGGCACCTCGGCCGCCCGGGTGCTGGAGCTGTTGGGCAGGAGCTGACACCGCCTCTCCTGCGGAGGGGTCCGGGTGGGTATCACCTGGACCCCTCCATCGGCGTTCCCGCCATTGGTTCGTGGTCAGACTTTCTGACCATACGTTAGCCCTTTCGAGGTATTCAGTGGCCAACCGGAGAACCTGTCCGCCAGGTCGCTCGGTGATCTTCCACGTGAGCGACTCTTCCCCTACCGCACCCCGCAGTCGGCTGCTCCGACGGGCCGCCACCGTGCTGGGCGCGACCGCGCTCTGCTTCACCCTGGCGGGAGCCGCCCCGGGCGCCTCCCGCGGCGGGGACCCGCACGACAACGGCCTGCACCTGGGCTGGTGCCACTGGGTCGCGGTCGGCCTCGCCCCCGTCGAGGTGGAGGTCGGCTTCGAGTACGAGTTCGGCACCGGGAACGGCAAGGGCCACGACCACGATCACCACCACCCGTGCCCCAAGCCGACCCCGAAGCCCAGCCCCACCCCGACTCCGAAGCCGACCCCGAGCCCCAAGCCGACCCCCACCCCGACACCGACACCCACACCGACACCCACTCCCCCGCCACCGCCACCGCCTCCACCGCCGCCGGCCCCGAAGCCCAGCCCGACACCGCCGCCGCCCTCGCCCAAGGCCACGCCGAAGCCGAGCCCGTCCCGCGCGGTGGTGCCACCGCCGGTGATCCCCCCGCCGCCACTGCCGCCGCCCGTCACCACCCCGCCGCCGCCTCCTCCTCCGCCACCACCGGCCCCCCGGCCCTCGGTGACGTTCCGCAAGCCCGTCGTGGTGCCGGTGGCCAAGCCCCCGGAGCGGAACAGCATGCCGACCACCCGGACGGTGCTGCTGGTCACCGTCCCGGCCGTGCTGGCGGCCGGTGCCCTGCGCCCGCGCGGCGGCGGCAGTGGCGGCCGAGGCCGCCGCTCCTGACCCACCGTCACCCCACAACCCCCCGACCGTCCCCAACCGGGACAGCCGTCCCGGTCACCGAAGTGGAGTTCCCTCATGTCCGAGTGGGTGGCCCTCGTCATCGCCATGGCCGCGGTCTGCGCCGTGGTGCTGGCCGTCGTGGTCCTGCGACAACGGCGGGTCGGTGAGGACGACGACCCGTCCGAGACACCGGACGTCATCGAGTACATGACGATGATGATCGGCGTGGTCTACGCGATCGTGCTCGGCCTGGCGATCGCGGGCGTCTGGGAGGCCCGCGGCTCCGCCCAGGCCGACGCGCTGCGCGAGGCGCAGGCCCTGCACGAGGTCAGTGCCCGGGCCGAGGTGCTGCCCGCCGCCGACCGCGACAAGGTGCGTGCCGAGGTGGAGGCCTACGTCTCCTACATCGTGGACACCGAGTGGTCCTACATGGAGAAGCACGAGAGCCTCTCCCCCGAGGGCACCGAGAAGCTGGCCCAGCTGCGCCGCACCGTCACCGAGCGCACCCCGCAGACCGAGCTGGAGAACCAGGCCTACCAGCCGATGGTGGACCGGATCGCCACCGCCGACGAGGCCCGCAACTCCCGGGGCCAGAACGCCGGCCCGACCATGCCGGGGGTGGTCTGGTTCGGGCTGGTGGCGGGTGCGGTGGTGACCGTCGGCCTGCTCTTCACCCTCCAGATCCGGCGCTCCGGACGGGAGTTGTTCCTGGCCGCCGCGTTCAGTGCGCTGATCGCCTTCCTGCTCTTCCTGATCTGGGACTTCGACAACCCCTTCGGCCGGGGCCTGTCCGTCACCGCGCAGCCCTTCCTCGACCTCTTCCCGGGGATCGGCGACTGACTCACCTTCCACCGCGACGCCCGTCCACCCCCGTCCGGGTGGGCGGGCGTCCGCCATACCCACTGGGGTATCCTGGGCGGCCCACACCCCCGTACGGAGGAGGAGCCCGGTGAAGGTGGAAGAAGAGGCCCAGGCGGCCGTCCTGAACCGGCTGCGCCGCGCCCAGGGCCAGCTCTCCGGCGTCATCGCGATGATCGAGGCCGGCCGCGACTGCAAGGACGTGGTCACCCAACTCGCCGCCGTCTCCCGCGCCCTGGACCGGGCCGGCTTCAAGATCGTGGCCAGCGGCATGCGCCAGTGCCTCAACGGCGAGTCCGAGGACGGCTCCCAGCCCCTGACCGAGGCCGAACTCGAGAAGCTCTTCCTCACCCTGGCCTGACCGTCGTCCTCCGCCCCCTGCTAGCATCCGCCGATTCGAACGACGGACCTGGCAGGGGCGGGAGAGCACGTGCACGAGGACGACGCGGCAGCGGTATCGTCGAAGGGCGCCCGGCGCCGGCGGACGGCCCTCGCGGCCGTGGCCGCCGCGGGCCTGATCGGGCTGACGGCCGCCCTCCTGCTCCCCGACCCCGACAGTACCGGGCCAGCCGCCGAGCCAGGCTCCACCGGAGCACCGTCCGCCCCGGCACCGTCCGTCCCGCCCCCCAGCACCTCATCCCCGGTGGAGACGCCGCCTGCCGCGCCGCCTCAGAGCCCGAGCCCGACGGCCGCTCCGCCCAGTTCGGCTGAAGCCCCGTCACCGGTCGCCACGGAGACCACCTTCACCCCGCCCGCCAGGCCCACCGCGACGGCGAAGCGCACCGCGACTCCGACCCCCACCGCCGGTGCCGGGTCCCGCCCGTCCCACACCGCGGCTCCGCTTCCACCGCCCACCCCGGAGGGCACCCGACCCGCGAACTGCCCGCCCGGCCAGCTCCCCACCTGGAACGGCTGCATGCCCCTGGGGCCCGTCCAGACCTTCCCCTTCGAGCACCTCCTCCCCTCCCCGCCGCCGCCGTTCGTCCCGACGACCCAGAAGCCCTGATCCACGCGAAGGGCCCGGCCCTCGGCTGGCTGCCGAGGACCGGGCCCGGTGGATCACCCGATGACGGGTCAGGCGATGGAGAAGTCGTCGCCGTAGACGCTGCCCTGGCCGTACCAGCCGTGCAGGTAGACGGTGACGGTGCCGTTGGCGCCGGTGGTGAAGGGGACGGTGAGCTTGGTCCAGGCGGACGAGCCGGGGGTCCAGGTGGAGGCGGTGGCGCCGCCGCTGACGCCGATGTAGGAGTAGGTGCCCTGGACCCAGCCGGTGAGCGTGTACTTGGTGTTGGGAGCCAGGGTGACGGTCTGCGAGCACTGGCCGGTCTGCGCGCCGGTGGCCGCGGCCTGGAGCGCGTACGAGCCGGTGTGCGCCGGGGTGGAGACCACCGCGCCGCCGGGCTGGCAGCTCCACGGGGCCAGGCTGCCGGTCTCCAGGCCGCCGTTGACCAGGCCGGCCGGGGCGGTGCCGGTGACCGTCAGGGTGTAGGTGGCGGTGTGGCTGCCGGAGGCGCCGGTGGCCTTGACGGTCAGCAGGTAGCTGCCCGGCACGGTGGCGGCGGTGGTGGCGACCGACAGCGTCGCACCCGAACCGGCGTTCACCGTACCGGGGTTGACGGTGGCGGTGACCCCGGCCGGGGCGCCGGTGACGGTCAGCGCCAGGCTCTGCGCGGAGCCGGAGGTCACCGCCGTGGAGAGCGCGGCCGTGGTGGACGAGCCCGCCTGCACCGAGCCCGCCGCCGGGCTGAGCGCCAGCGAGAAGTCGTTGCCGGGCTGACCACCCGTCACCGTCAGGGTGTAGGTGGCGGTGTGGGTGCCGGAGGCGCCGGTACCGGTGACGGTCAGCGGGTACGTCCCGGGGGCGGTGGCCGCCGTGGTGGAGACCGAGAGCGTGGCGCTGCCGCCGGCCGTGACCGAGGACGGGCTGACGCTCGCG
This sequence comes from Kitasatospora sp. NPDC088742, assembly GCF_055584905.1. Lineage (NCBI taxonomy): Bacteria > Bacillati > Actinomycetota > Actinomycetes > Kitasatosporales > Streptomycetaceae > Kitasatospora > Kitasatospora sp. NPDC088742. The sequence continues at coordinate 142,345 of NZ_JBVJLD010000002.1, forward strand.
GTGACCCCGGCCGGGGCACCGGCCACGGTCAGCGCGACGCTCTGCGCGGAGCCGGAGGTGACGGTGGTGGCGATGCCCGCCGTGGTGGCCGCGCCGGCCTGGACCGAACCGGCGGCCGGGGAGGCGGTCACCGAGAAGTCGTTGGCCGGGGTGGTGCCGCCGCTGGTGTAGGGCGCGAAGATCCGGGTGAAGTCCCAGGTGCCCTGGCTGATGCCGGAGCAGCTGTCCGAGCCCGCCGTGCCGGGGCAGCCGCCGTTGTCACGCTGGAGCGCCCAGAAGGAGAGCGTGTTGACACCCTTGGAGAGCGCCCAGTTGTAGACCTCGGTGGCGTTGGCCACGGTGAAGGTCTCGGCCGGGCCGAAGTCGTCGATGCCGAGCATCTCGATGATGCCGATCGACGCCCAGAGCTGGGCCGGGGTCTTGGCCGGGTAGAGCGAGGCCAGCTGGTTGTACAGGCCGGTGGTCGCGGTCTTGGTGTCCGCGGCCATGTCGTGCGCGGCGTTGTCGTAGTAGTCGAAGGTCATCTGGTTGACGACGTCGATCCGGGCGTTGTTGCTGACCGCGTTCTTCAGCACCTTGAGCCCGCTGGCCGCCAGACCGCTGGTGGTGGTCGGCAGGGTGTAGGAGAACTGGATCGAGCGGCCGTTGGCGGCGGCCCAGTCCTGGACCAGCTTGATCGCCTTGTTGCGGCGGTCGATGCCGGCCGTGTTGGTCAGCGAGTTGTCCTCGATGTCGAGGTCGATCCGGCTGACGTCGTAGGTGGTGATCACCGACTCGAAGGCGGCAGCGATCTGGTTGACGTCGGTGCAGCTGTCGGCCAGCTCGGTGCCGGTGTTGTCGGCCGTGTAGCCGCCGAAGGACGGGATGACGTCGCCGCCGTTGGCGCGGATGGTGGCGATGTCGGCCCCGAACACGGACTGCGAGACCGGCATCGCGGTGTCGCCGTTCCACAGCGGGGTGCAGGACCCCTTGGTGGCGGTCTGCAGGAACGCCATCGTGAGGTGCTTGGCGCCGGACTGCGCGGCCAGGGTGGCCGGGCTCTGCCCGGTCCAGGCCTCGAAGTAGGGGGCGAAGACCCGGGCCGGCAGTGGGGTCGCGGCCTGGGCGGTGGTGGTGCCGGCCGTCATCAGACCGGCCGAGGCGGCCAGGGTGGCGAAGGCGGCCATCAGGGCACGGAGTGGTCTACCTGGGCGCATGGGGGTTCTCCAGCAGACGTGTGGTCATCGGAAAGGGAGGCGGGACGGCGGTGCAGGGAGGCACGCGGTCACCGTTGCGATCTGGGGGCGTCCGGGAAAAAGGGCAGGGCAGTACGCGCCCGCCGCCCGGATCTGACACCCCCACAGTGCGTCCCGGTCGGATGGACATCGCCAATAGTTGGACTAGACCAGTTGTCCGTCAAGGGCCCTGATGGCCCGTCAGGCAATCCTTTACCGTCCCTTGGGACGCGACCTCGGAACTCTCCCCCGGACCCTCCGCGTCTCCGCCCCGCCACCTCGCCCGAGACACCGGGTGGGCCCCGGGTAGGCTGCCGGGTGCCCGGCCGATCATGGCGCGCCGGCTTCCGAAGCCCCGAGGAGCACCCGTTGAGCACCCCACCGCCGCCCGGGCCGCCGCTCCCCGGGCCGCCCGTCGCGGTGGTCGGGATCGGGGCCGACGGCTGGGACGGCCTCGCCGCGGCCGCCCGCACCGCCCTCACCGAGGCCCGCACCGTCCTCGGCGGCCCGCGCCAACTCGCGCTCCTCCCCGCCTCGGTGACCGCCGAGCGGATCGCCTGGCCGTCCCCGCTGCGCCCCGCCGTCCCGGCCCTGCTGGCCGAGCACGCCCCCGGCGGGCTGGCCGTCCTGGCCAGCGGCGACCCGATGTACTACGGCATCGGCCGCACCCTGGCCGAACTCGCCGGACCCGAGCGCCTCGCCGTGCACCCGCACCCCTCCTCGCTCTCCCTCGCCTGCGCCCGGCTCGGCTGGCCGCTGGAGTCCACCGAGGTGGTCAGCCTGGTCGGCCGGCCGCTCGACTCGCTCACCCTCGCGCTCCACCCCGGCCGCCGCGTCCTGGTCCTCAGCGCCGACGCCACCACCCCGGCCGCCGTCGCCGCCCTGCTCACCGAGCGCGGCTTCGGCGCCAGCCGCCTGCGCGTCCTGGAGCAGCTCGGCGGCCCGTCCGAGCACCACCTCGACGGCACCGCCGCCGCCTGGCCGCACCCGGCCGGCGACCCGCTGAACGTGATCGCCGTCGACTGCGCCCCCGACGGCCCCCGCGCCACCCTCACCCCCGGCCTGCCCGACGACTCCTTCGAGACCGACGGCCAGCTGACCAAGCGTCACGTCCGCGCCGTCACCCTGGCCACCCTGGCCCCCGCGCCCGGCGAGCTGCTCTGGGACGTCGGCGGCGGCTCCGGCTCGATCGCGATCGAGTGGCTGCGCGCCCACCGCGACTGCCGGGCCGTCAGCGTCGAGCGCGACCCGGTCCGTTCGGGGCGGATCACCCGCAACGCCGCCGCCCTCGGCGTCCCCCGCCTCCAGGTGGTCACCGGCCCCGCCCCGGCCGCCCTCGCCGGGCTCCCCACCCCCGACGCGGTCTTCGTCGGCGGCGGCCTCACCGCGCCCGGCCTGCTGGACGCCTGCTGGGCCGCGCTCGCCCCCGGCGGCCGGCTGGTCGCCAACACCGTCACCCTCGAATCCGAGGCCCTGCTCACCGAGTGGTACCGCCGCCACGGCGGCGAACTGCTCAAGCTCGCCGTCGCGCACGCCGTCCCGGTCGGCGGCTTCACCGGCTGGCGCCAGGCCATGCCCGTCACCCAGTGGTCGGTCGTCAAGCCCGCCCTCGGAGAGGAATCCCCTTCATGACCGTCCACTTCATCGGCGCGGGCCCCGGCGCCGCCGACCTGATCACCCTCCGCGGCCAGCGCCTGCTCGCCGCCAGCCCGGTCTGCCTCTACGCGGGCAGCCTCGTCCCGCGCGAGCTGCTCGCCGAGTGCCCGCCCGACGCCCGCCTGGTCGACACCGCCGGCCTCGACCTGGACCAGATCACCGCCGAGCTGGTCCGCGCCCACGAGGCCGGCCAGGACGTGGCCCGCCTGCACTCCGGCGACCCGTCCGTCTTCTCCGCCGTCGCCGAGCAGATGCGGCGCCTGGACGCGGCCGGCGTCCCGTACGAGGTGGTCCCCGGCGTCCCCGCCTTCGCCGCCGCGGCCGCCGCCCTCAAGCGCGAGCTCACCGTCCCGACGGTCGGTCAGACCGTCATCCTCACCCGGGTCGCCCGCCAGGCCACCCCCATGCCCGAGGGCGAGGACCTCGCCACCCTCGGCCGCAGCGGCGCCCTGCTCGTCCTCCACCTGGCCACCCGCTACGTCGACTCCGTGGTCGAGGAGCTCCTCCCCCACTACGGCCCCGACTGCCCCGCCGCCGTGGTCGCCATGGCCAGCCGCCCCGACGAACTCGTCCTGCGCGGCACCCTCTCCACCATCGCCGCCCAGACCAAGGAGGCCGGCCTCCTGCGCACCGCCGTCATCCTGGTCGGCCGCACCCTCGGCGCCGAACAGTTCCGCGACAGCCACCTCTACTCCACCGACCGCGACCGCACCCACACCTGCGACTGACGCACCGTCCGATCCTGGAGAGCCCCGTGCCCGACCTCCTCACCGCGATCGCCGCCTTCGACGCCCCGGCCGTCGAGGAGGCGCTGCAGTCCGGCGCCGATCCGCTCGCCCCCGGGCCCGACGGCACCACGCCGGTGCGGCTCGCCGTGGAGTCGGGCTCGCCGCTGCTGGTCTCCGCGGTGCTCGGCTGGGACGCCCGCCGGCGGCTCACGCCGGAGCAGCGCGACGAGCTGCTGGCCGTCGCCCGGAGCTGGTACCGGCGGGACGTGGCCGGGCTCGTTGCGTTCGGCTGGGTCGAGGACGAGGAGGGCTCACGGGTCCAGCAGCTCGTCCTCGACGGCAGGACCGTCCGGGCCGGGCACGGGGCCGTGCTGACCTGGCTGGAGGAGCAGTTCGGCATCCGCACGCCGCCCGGGGAGCTGGTCGACCGGGCGGTCCGTCACACGGAGCGGGACCACCCCGACCGGACGAGCGCGTGCGGTGTGCTGAGCCGGCGTCAGGGCCCGGAGGCCTGGGCGGACCTGGTGGCGCTCCGCCACCACCCCGACCCCGCCCGACGGGGGGTCGTCGCCGAGTCCCTGGGCTACCGGGCGACCGTCGACGACCTCGACGACCCGTCGATGCTCGCGGCCTGGGCACGTGAGGAGAGCGACTCCACCGTGCTCGCCTCGGTCCTGTTCGCCTACGCGCAGACGGAGCACCCCGACCACTCCGCGATCGGCCTCCGGTACGCCGGACACCCGGACCCGGACATCCGCCTCCAGGTGCCCGACCTGCTGGCGGCCGATGCTCCGGCGGCCGTCGCCGCGCTGCTCGCCCTGGCCGGCGACTCCAACTGGAAGGTGCGCAACGCCACCGCGTACCGGCTCCTGCCGGAGCGCGCACCGGAGTTCTGGGAACCCCTGCTGACGCTGCTGCACGACCCGGTCCTCCGCGTCCGGCTCTCCGCCGCGTGGGCCCTCTCCCACAGCAAGGACCCCCGTCCCGAGATCAACGACCTCCTCTGGTCCCTGCTGGACGAGCCCGACCAAGAGCTCCGCGAGAGCGGCGGCTACGGCCTCGCCATGCGCGACGACGACCGGGCCGTCGAGGCCTACCGCCGCCTCGGCCCGTACTCCGAGGCCGACGGCGGCTGGAACCCCCGGCTGGAACACCTCCGCTGGTGGACGGAGCAGCGCGAGAACCCCCGGCCCTGACGCCGGATCAGGCCGTGATCAGGCCGTGCCCCAGGACGTGACTCAGGCCGTGCCGACGATGGTGCCCGCGCGGTCGATGCAGATGACGTCGACCTCGATCGGGGCGCCGGCCAGGACGTCTAGGGCGGTGCGGCGGGCCCGGGAGGCGACCAGGTCGCCGAGCGGGACGCCGGCGGCGGTGCACAACTGCACCGCTTCCAGGCCGGTGTTGGCCTCCGCCACCGCCGTGACCAGATCGGGCGTGGCCCCGCCCTGACGGGCCAGCTCCGCGAGGAAGGACTTGTCGACCTGGGAGCGGCCGGAGTGCAGGTCGAGGTGGCCGGCCGCGAGCTTGGAGAGCTTGGCGAAGCCGCCGGCGATGGTGAGGCGCGGGACGGGGTGGCGCTTGAGGTACTTGAGGACGGCCCCGGCGAAGTCGCCCATGTCGAGCAGCGCGTCCTCGGGCAGGCCGTGCACCGCCACGGCCACCTTCTCGGAGGTGGAGCCGGTGCACCCGGCCACGTGGGTGCGGCCGGCCGCCCGGGCGACGTCCACGCCGCGCCGGATGGAGTCGATCCAGGCCGAGCAGGAGTACGGCACCACGATGCCCGTCGTCCCCAGGATGGAGAGTCCGCCGAGGATGCCGAGCCGCGGGTTCCAGGTGGAGCGGGCGATCTCCTCGCCGTGGTCGACGGAGATCTCCACCACCACGTCACCGCTGCCCCCGTACCGGGCGGCCACCTCGGCGACGTGATCGCGCATCAGCTGACGCGGCACCGGATTGATCGCGGGCTCCCCCGGCGGGATCGGCAGCCCCGCCTTGGTGACCGTCCCGACCCCGGGCCCGGCCTCGAAGACCACGCCGCTGCCGGGCGCGCCGTGCCGCACGGTGGAGCGGATCAGCGCCCCGTGAGTGACGTCCGGGTCGTCGCCCGCGTCCTTCACCACCCCGGCCATCGCCGACCGACCCGGCGTCAGCAGTTCCGCCGCCAGCGCGAAGGCGGGCCGCTGGCCCTTCGGCAGGGTGACGGTCACCGGGTCGGGGAACGAGCCGGTGAGCAGCGCGGTGTACGCCGCGGTGGTGGCGGCCGTCGCGCAGGCGCCGGTGGTCCAGCCGTGTCGCAGTCCGCTGCTCTTCAGCTGCGCCTCCCGGCCGCCCTTCGCCGCCGCCGCGTCGCCGCTGCCACTACGCTCACCAGTCACGCACGTCCCCTGGAGTCCTGTTGCACATCTTGATCCTCGGCGGCACCACCGAGGCCCGCGAACTCGCCGCCGCCCTCGCCGCCGACACCACCCTGCGGGTGACCAGCTCGCTGGCCGGCCGGGTCGCGCAGCCCCGGCTGCCCGCCGGGGAGGTGCGGATCGGCGGCTTCGGCGGACCGGCCGGGCTGGCCGCCTGGCTCCGGGCGGAGCACGTGGACGCGGTCATCGACGCCACCCATCCCTTCGCCGGGGTCATCAGCCGGAACGCGGCCGAGGCGGCCGCCGAGGTCCATACTCCCCTGCTCGCCCTGCGCCGCCCCGGCTGGGTCCCCGTCCCCGGCGACCACTGGCACCCGGTCGGCTCCCTGGAGGAGGCCGCCGCGCTGCTCCCCTCCCTCGGCCGCCGGGTCTTCCTCACCACCGGCCGCCAGGGCCTGGCCGCCTTCGCCGGCTCCCCCCTGCACTTCCTGGCCCGCTCCGTGGACGCCCCCGAGCCCCCGCTCCCCGCCTCCACCGAGGTCCTCCTCGACCGCGGCCCCTTCACCCTCGACGGCGAACGCCGCGTCCTGCGCGAGCACCGGATCGACGTCCTGGTCACCAAGGACAGCGGCGGCGCCGCCACCGCCCCCAAACTCACCGCCGCCCGCGAACTCTCCCTCCCCGTGGTGATCGTCCGCCGCCCCGACCCCCCGGCCGGCCTCCCCACCGCCCCCGACGTCCCGTCAGCTCTCGCCTGGCTGGCCGCCCGATGACCGCTCCTGCCCTCTTCTTCCGCTTCGGGTACGCCGACGAGCCGGTCGGCGCGAACATCCTGCTGCTCCGCCTGGGCGGGTACGTGCACCGCTTCGACACCTACTACCTGGACATCGACGAGTCCGGCACGGCCCGCGACAGCACCACCGACCGGCTGGTGCGCCTGCTCGACCAGTGGCTGACCCAACTGCACGAGCTCCGCTCGGACGGAGGTACGGCCCTACTGCCGTACGACTTCTCCGACCAGTGCACCGCCTGGCTCCGGGTGGCCGCCACCACCCCCGGTCACGTCTCCGTGGAAGCCGGCTGGAGCCAGTTCGAGGGCTACCGGGTCACCCCCTCCGACTACCTGGCCACCGCCCGCCGGATCACGGACTTCGAGCCGATCGTCATGGGCCGTCAGGAGTGCCCCCTGGACGAACTGACCGCCGCCGTCGAACGCGCCCGCGCCGCCTTCGCCACCGCCTGACACAGCGCCACCGTCACGCCACCCTCCCTCGCTGCGAAGATGACGCCCATGACCGCCACCGCCGGCCCGACCCTGGTCGAGCCCCGCTCACCCTGGCTCGTCCTGACCTCCCGCCAGGACCCGTGGGTGGCGGCGGGGCCGGCCGCCCTGGAGGCGACGGGCGGGGCAGCGTTCCGGCTGGACGCGCGGGAGCTGCTGGCGCCGGCCGCCCTCTTCCTCGACCACCTCCCCGCCGAGGCCTTCACTCCCCACCTCACCACCGACCCCGACCTCGCCCTCCGCCTCACCGCCACCCTCACCGGCCCCGACTGGCCCGGCTCGGACTGACGCCCCGTCCGCTCAGTCGAAGCGGATGTGCCGCACACCCGTCCAGACCCGGCGCAGCCGCCCCCGCAGGGCGCTCTCGGTGTTCGGGGCGAGGGCCAGCCCGGCGGAGGCAGCGATGCGGTCGGCGACCTGAGGGACCGTGAGCCGGTCGGTCCACAGGTGCTCGGCGAACTCCTCCCCGCGCAGCCGCTCCAGACAGAGGTCGAGCTTCGACACCGCGAAGCTCTCCCGCCGCAGCGGAGCGTCCTTCCCCCCGATCAGCCGCGCCGCGTGCCCGAACCCCCGCTCCCGCAGCCGCCGCAGCACCGTCTCCCGCTCCGCCAGCAGCGCGAAGTGCCGCACGTCGTGGCCGCGTTCGCGCAGCCGCCCGACGGTCTCCCGGAAGTACGCCGGCTCCACCACCGTCATCGGCGCGATCACCACCACGCCCTGCTCGCCGAGCGCCCGGTCCAGCACCTCGAACACCCCCTGCCGCCAGGCCGGCAGGTCCTGGAAGTCCCCACGCAACGCCGGCGGCATCATCCGGTGCAGCCCGAACCCCACGTGCTCGGGGTCGCACACCACACTGCCGTCCAACCGCCGCAGGAGCTCGTGCGCGGTCTGCGTCTTGCCGCCCCCGAAGGGCCCGTTGATCCACAGCAACATCCCCGGAGCGTATCCCCGGCCCGTGAGTGGCGTTCCGAGGGAAGACCGGGAAGACTCGCGCGCATGGTCTCAGTGGTGCAGAACGTCGCGATCGACTGTGCGGACGCCTACGAACTGGCGCGGTTCTGGAGCGAGGTGACGGGCTGTCCAGTGGACCCGGACTGCCGGCCCGGGGACCACGAGACGCAGGTCGTCCTGGACGGCGGCCCGGTGCTCTACTTCAACCACGTGCCCGAGCCCAAAACCGTCAAGAACCGCGTCCACCTCTGCCTGCGCCCGACCGACTCCCGCGACCCCGAGGTGGAACGCCTGCTGGCCCTCGGCGCCACCATGGCCGCCGACCGCCGCAACCCCGACGGCACGGGCTGGGCGGTCCTGCACGACCCCGAGGGCAACGAGTTCTGCGTCCTGCGCAGCGACTCCGACCGCGCCGCCGCGCACGGCGGCTAGCCGGCGATCACCGCGAGGGCCGCGTCCAGGGCGTCCTCGGCCTTGGTGTCGACGTCGGGCTTGACGCCGACGCCCTCCCAGTTGGTGCCGGTGACCGGGTTGATGGAGCGGGCGGCGGGGACGGTGACCTGGATGTGCGGGGTGAGGGCGATGCGGTCGGTGGGGTGGGCGCCGCCTCGGGTGGTCTCGCCGATCAGGGTGGCGCGGCGGAGGGCCTGGAGGTTGTAGGCGAGTTCCTCGCCGCCGGAGAAGGTGAAGGTGGCGGTGAGGACGGTGACCGGGCGGTCCAGGTAGCGCGGGCCGGGGGTGTGCGGGTAGGTCCAGTACTGGCGGGTGGCGTCGGTGGCCCGCTCGTAGATGTCGTTCAGGTGGACCTCGTCGTCGCCGAAGAAGTGGCTGCACCAGAGGGCCACGCCGTTCGGCGAACCGCCCCGGCACTGCCGCAGGTCGATGACCAACCCCTTGGTGTGGGCGACGAGTTGCATGGCCGCGCCGATCGCCGCCTCCCCCGCGTCGGCGTCCGGGATGAAGCGCAGGTCGAGGTAGCCGACGTTACCCTCCAGCTGCTCGACCTTGGCGATGCCGAAGTTGCCCTCCTGGTAGTGGCGGAGCCAGCGGGCCTTCTCCTCCTCCGGGGAGTCCTCCTCCTCGACCGGGACGGCCTCCTCGTTCCAGAGCAGCCGCAGGTGCTTGTCCGGGCAGACCGCCTGGAGGTCGGCCGTGACGGCCGCGCAGAAATCGGCGTCGGCCAGGCCGTCGTACGCGCCGTCGGCCAGCTTCGCCCGCAGGGCCTCGGCGATCGGGCCGGTGAGTTCGGGGAAGACGTAGCCGGCGGTGATCTTGTCCAGCGCGGCGTCGAGAATCTCGTAGTGGGAGGTCATGAGCGCGCATCGTACGGACCACCGGGCGCCGTGACGAGTTGTTATTTCCGCACGCTACGATCCCGCCGAGGGGGACGCAGATGACCGAACGACGACGCTGGCCGACCGTGTTCGTGCTGGTGGGGGTGCTCGCGCTGGCGGCGTACGCCTGGGGTGTGTACGAAGATCGTTCGGGCGGGCGCACGATGGTCGCGGTGGCGCTGTTCCGCCCGCTGATCGTGGGCGGCGCCGGGCTGCTGCTCCTGGTGGTGACAGCGGCCGCGCGCAGCCGGGCCGGGCGGACGCTGGCCGGCCTGGCGGGGGTCACCGCGCTGCTGTACGCCACGGGCGCGCTGTTCGTCCAGGGGATCGGCGGGGAGCGCGAGGTGACCAGCCGTCAGCCCCGTCCCGGCGCGCCGGGGCAGGAGCTGGTCGTGACGCACCAGTGGCAGCCTGGTTCGGAGCAGGAGTCGCAGGTCTGGGAGCTCACCGTGCAGAGCGGTAGCGGTTGGTCCGCCCGGCACTGGCGGGTGGCCCGCCTCGACGGGCTCGACCGGCTGGAGTCCGCCGCGTGGAGCGACCGGAGCCACGTCCTGGTCACCACCACGAAGGGCACCCGCACCGTCGCCGTGCCGGCCCCCTGACGCGGAGACCGGCACGGCGGCGCATCAGACCTCCGGGTAGCGCCGCGGCGTCCAGACCACCTCGGGGCCGTCACCACGACGGACCGCCTGGGTCTGCGAGGAGCCGATCAGCAGGATGGTCCGCATGTCGACCTCGGCCGGGTCCAGCTCACCGAGCCGCACCGTCCGCACCCGCTCGGTCGGCCCGCCCACGTCCCGGGCCATCACTACGGGGGTGTCGGCGGCCCGCAGCTCCAGCAGCAGCTCCTTCGCCGAACCGACCTGCGTGGTACGGGACTTGGAGCCGGGGTTGTACAGCGCCAGCACCAGGTCCGCCGAGGCGGCGGCCCGCAGCCGCGAGGCCACCACCGACCAGGGCTTGAGCCGGTCGGAGAGCGAGACCACCGCGTAGTCGTGGCCGAGCGGGGCGCCGGCGCGCGAGGCGGCGGCGTGGGCGGCCGTCATGCCGGGGCAGATCCGCACCGGGACGTCGGCGTACCGCTCCTCGCAGGCGACCTCCAGCACGGCGGTGGCCATCGCGAAGACGCCCGGGTCACCGGAGGAGACCACGACCACCTTCCGCCCGCGCAGGGCCAGGTCGAGGGCGAACTCGGCCCGCTCGGACTCCACCTTGTTGTCGGAGCCGTGCCGCTCCTGACCGGCCCGGACCGGCACCCGGTCCAGGTAGGTGGTGTAGCCCACCAGGTCGGTGGCGGAGGCGAGTTGGCCGCGCACCTCGGGGGTCAGCCAGAGCGGTCCGGCCGGGCCGGTGCCGACCACGACCACCTCGCCGGGGCCGTCGTAAACCGGGCCGGGTGCGCCGCCACCGAGCCGGCTCGGCAGCACGGCCACCGCGAAGTACGGCACCGACTCCGGGTCGATGTCGGCCAGAGCGCCGGTCCGCTCCCCCGCCATGGTGGCCCGTTCGACGTACGAGGCCTCGGCGAGGCGGCCGGAGCGCTCGAAGGCGGAGCGGACGGCCGGGAAGGTGCGGCCGAGCTTCATCACCACGGCCGAGTCGGCGCCGGCCAGACGGGCCGTCAGCTCCTCCTCGGGCAGGGTGCCGGGGATGATGGTGAGGGTCTCCTCGGCCTCGCACAGCGGCTTGCCGAGGCGGGCGGCGGCGGCGCTCACCGAGGTGACGCCGGGCACCACCTCGGTCGGGTAGCGGTGCGCCAGGCGCTTGTGCATGTGCTGGTAGGAGCCGTAGAAGAAGGGGTCGCCCTCGGCCAGCACCACCACCGTCAGGCCCGCGTCCAGGTGCGCGGCCAGCCGGCCGGCGGCCTCCTCGTAGAAGTCGTCCAGCGCGCCCCGGTAGCCGCCGGGGTGGTCGGTGGTCTCCACCGTGATCGGGTAGACCAGCTTCTCCTCGACCACGCCGTCCTTGAAGTACGGGGCGGCGATCGAGCGCGCTATCGACCGGCCGTGCCGGGCGCTGTGGTACGCGACCACGTCCGCCTCGCCGATCAGCCGGGCGGTCTTGACGGTCACCAGCTCCGGGTCACCCGGGCCGAGCCCGACGCCGTACAGCCTGCCTGCCTGACGGTCCGTCACTCTTCGGTGCTCGCAATCGCGTTGATCGCGGCGGCGGCGATCGCGCTGCCGCCGCGGCGGCCCCGGACCACCAGGTGCTCCAGGGCGGAGGGGTGCGCGGCCAGCGCCTCCTTGGACTCGGCGGCGCCGATGAAGCCGACCGGCACGCCGATCACCGCGGCCGGGCGGGGGGCGCCGGCCTCGATCATCTGCAGCAGGCGGAACAGCGAGGTCGGCGCGTTGCCGACGGCGACCACCGCGCCCTCCAGGTGCGGCAGCCAGAGCTCCATCGCGGCGGCGCTGCGGGTGTTGCCCAGCTCCTTGGCGAGCCCGGGCACCGAGGGGTCGGAGAGGGTGCAGATCACCTGGTTGTCGGCGGGCAGCCGCTTGCGGGTGACGCCGCTGGCGACCATCGAGACGTCGCACAGGACCGGCGCCCCGGCGTTCAGCGCGGCGCGCGCGTCGGCGACCACCTTCGGCGACCAGAGCAGGTCCTCGACCAGGTCGGTCATGCCGCAGGCGTGGATCATCCGCACCGCGACCTGGGCCACGTCGGCCGGCAGGTGGGCCAGCTCGGCCTCGGCCCGGATGGTGGCAAAGGACTCGCGGTAGATGGCCGCGCCGTCCTTCTCGTACTCGATCACTTGATCCTCCGGGCCTCGGCTGCCGCCTGGGCCATCTCTTCCGTGGTCAGGTCCTGCGTGGTCGTTGTACTTCCGGACATCCGATGGGCCGTCACCCGGTACGTGCCCGGGCCGGTGGCCAGCACGTCCACCCACTCCCCGGCGGGGTGACCGCAGCGCCGCTCGCAGCCGGACCAGTGCACCGGCGACCCGGGCACCCCGGCCGCCCCGTCCAGCGCCCGGGCGGCGTCCGCCCGGACGTCCGCGAGCGACTTGGCGCAGCCCGGGGCGCCGGTGCAGGCGGTGGCCAGCTCCCAGGGCGAACCGGGCGTCAGGCGCAGCCCGGCGGCGGTCAGTTCGGCCGCGGCGGTGGAGCCGGGCAGTACCACGCTGCGCCACGGGGTGATCCGCAGCTCGCCGGTGGAGGCCTCGACCAGCGCCCGCCACTGGGCCGCGGTCACGCTGCCGAAGCGAGTGCCGGCCACGACCCCGCCCGGGAAGGGCCCCACCTCGGGTGCCCCGCCCGCGAAGGCGGGCAGCGGTTCGGCCCCGGGGTCGAGCAGGTCGGCGGCCTCCCGGACGAACCAGGCCTTCACCCCGGCCGCCCGCACCGCCGCCAGGAACTCCTCGGCCGCGGCGACGGCGGCCGCCGGGCCGGCCCCGGGGGCGATCCGGCGGGCGGTGGCGGCCCGGCCGAGGCGCAGCAGGGCGCCGCCGCCGGGCGTTGCGATCAAGGTCACATCGGCGTCCAGCGCGGCCACGTCGCCGCGGCCGTCGTCCAGCACGAAGAGGAACAGCCCGGCCAGCCCGGCGGCCTGCGGGCTGGCGCAGAGCAGGGTGTCCAACTCCCGTGCCCAGGCCTGGACGTCAGCGTGGCCGAGGCCGTCCAGGCCGTCCAGGCCGATCGGACCGTCCAGGCCGGAGAGCGGGGAGGCGATGACGTTGCGGACCCGTTCGTGGGTCTCGGAGGGCAGCAGGCCGGCGGCCCGCAGCCGGGCGCCGAGGTCGGCTCCGGCGTCCTCGGCCAGGCCGCGCAGTTGGACGTTGCCGCGCGAGGTCAGTTCCAGCCGCCCGTCGCCGAGTTGCTCGGCCGCCTCCGCCAGGGCGAGGGCCTGAGCGGCCGTCAGCAGCCCGCCGGGGAGCCGGACCCGGGCCAGCGCGCCGTCGTCGGCCCGGTGCAGCCGCAGCGCGCCGGGGCAGGCGTCGCCACGGTCGCGGTCGGACGCGCCGGGGCGTGACTCGGCGACGGGTGGCGTGGGTGGCATGGCCGCGAGCATACCCACGTTCCGTCGGTTTGCTCCTGTCCGCTGCGTCACGTCGGCGCGACCCTCCGTCCACTCCCTTTCCGGGCCGCGATCACCTGACAGACCTTCGGGACCCTGGTCCGCAACCCCGACGCACCCCGTACGATGCTCCCCGGATGGGCGTACAGCCCAACCAAACGCCAGCGACGGCGCTATGGGGAGGAAACCGGTGCGAACCCGGTGCGGTCCCGCCACTGTGACCACGGCTCAGCCGTGGGAGCCAGGAACTCCTGCCGTCCTCACACCAACCCGGGGCGCGGACCCCGAGGAAGGCTCCGCCGTGCCCGTGCGCCGTACGCCCGCGCTCCATCGCGCCGCCGTCTCCTCGTACCCTCCGCCGTCCCGGCGTGCCGTCACGGCCGGGAGGGCCCCCGCATGATCCTGCTCCTCTCCACCTCCGACACCGACCTGTTGAGCGCCCGCGCCTCGAACGGTCCGGTCCCGTACCGGCTGGGGAACCCGGCCCGGCTCGGGGTGGACGACCTGCCCGCGCTGCTGGAGGGCACCGACCTGGTCGTGGTCCGGCTGCTCGGCGGCCGCCGGGCCTGGCAGGAGGGTCTGGACGCGCTGCTCGCCGGGCCGCGCCCGGTGGTGGTGCTGACGGGTGAACAGGCCCCGGACGCCCAGCTGATGGAACTCTCCACGGTGCCCGCCGGCCTGGCCGCCGAGGCCCACGCCTACCTGGCGCACGGCGGCCCGGCCAACCTGGCCGAGCTCGCCGCCTTCCTCTCCGACACCGTGCTGCTCACCGGCCACGGCTTCGCGGCGCCCGCCTCCGCCCCGGCCTGGGGTCCGTTGGAGCGTCAGGCGGCCGACAACGACGGCCCGCTGGTGACGGTGCTCTACTACCGCGCCCACCACATGAGCGGGAACACCGCCTTCGTGGAGACCCTCTGCCAGGCCATCGAGGCCGAGGGCGCCCGCGCCAGGGCGATCTACTGCGCCACCCTGCGCGGCGCCGAGCCGGAGCTGCTGGCCGAGCTGGGGCAGGCCGACGCGCTGGTCACCACCGTGCTGGCGGCCGGCGGCACCCGCCCGGCCGACGCCCAGGCCGGTGGCGACGAGGAGGCCTGGGACGCGGGCGCGCTCGCCGACCTGGACCGCCCGATCCTCCAGGCGCTCTGCCTGACCTGGTCCCGCGAGCAGTGGGAGGCCAGCGACGACGGCCTGTCCCCGCTGGACACCGCGACCCAGATCGCCGTCCCGGAGTTCGACGGCCGGCTGATCACCGTGCCGTTCTCCTTCAAGGAGCTGGACGCGGACGGCCTGACCGTCTACGCGGCCGACGCCGAGCGCTCCGCCCGGGTGGCCGGCATCGCGGTCGCCCACGCGAGGCTGCGTCACGTCCCGGCCGCCGAGCGGCGGTTGGCCCTGGTGCTCTCCGCCTACCCGACCAAGCACGCCCGGGTGGGCAACGCGGTCGGCCTGGACACCCCGGCCTCCGCGATGCGCCTGCTGGCCCGGCTGCGCGCCGAGGGCATGGACATCGGCACCGCCGTGCCGGGCCTGGACCTGGGCACCGAGGACGGCCACGAGGGCGACGCGCTGATCCACGCGCTGATCGCCGCCGGTGGCTACGACCAGGACTGGCTGACGGAGGACCAGCTCGCCCGCAACCCGGTGCGCATCCCGGCCGCCGACTACCGCCGCTGGTACGCCGAGCTGCCGCAGGGCCTGCGCGAGCAGGTCGAGGAGCACTGGGGCCCGGCCCCCGGCAACCTCTACGTGGACCACGCGCAGAACCCGGACGGCGACATCGTGCTGGCCGCGCTCCGCTCGGGCAACCTGCTGGTCCTGATCCAGCCCCCGCGCGGCTTCGGCGAGAACCCGGTGGCGATCTACCACGACCCGGACCTGCCGCCGAGCCACCACTACCTGGCCGCCTACCGCTGGATCGAGGCCGCGCAGGCCGACGGCGGCTTCGGCGCCCACGCGGTGGTCCACCTGGGCAAGCACGGCAACCTGGAGTGGCTGCCCGGCAAGACCGCCGCGCTCTCCGCCGAGTGCGGTCCGGACGCGGTGCTCGGCAACCTGCCGCTGGTCTACCCCTTCCTGGTCAACGACCCGGGCGAGGGCACCCAGGCCAAGCGCCGCGCCCACGCCACCCTGGTCGACCACCTGGTCCCGCCGATGGCCCGGGCCGACTCCTACGGCGACATCGCGCGGCTGGAGCAGCTGCTCGACGAGCACTCCAACATCGCGGCGATGGACCCGGCCAAGCTCCCGGCCATCCGGGCGCAGATCTGGACCCTGATCCAGGCCGCCAAGCTGGACCACGACCTCGGCCTGGAGGAGCGCCCCGAGGACGACGGCTTCGACGACTTCCTGCTGCATGTCGACGGCTGGCTCTGCGAGATCAAGGACGCCCAGATCCGGGACGGCCTGCACGTGCTCGGCCAGGCCCCGGCGGGCGAGGACCGGGTCAACATCGTGCTGGCGATCCTGCGGGCCCGTCAGATCTGGGGCGGCGTCAGCGCGCTGCCCGGCCTGCGCGAGGCGCTCGGCCTGGACGAGGCCGCGCTGACCCTGGGCGCCACCGACGCGGCCGAGGCTCAGGCCCGCGCCCTGGTCGAGGCGATGGAGGCCGAGGACTGGGCCCCGTCGGCGGTGGAGAAGGTGGCCGCCGGGCACCCGGACGCGGTGCGCGAGGTGCTCGACTTCGCCGCCCGCGAGGTGGTCCCGCGGCTGTCCGCGACCACCGACGAGCTGGACGCGGTGCTGCACGCGCTGCGCGGCGGCTTCGTCAAGGCCGGGCCCTCGGGCTCGCCGCTGCGCGGTCTGGTGAACGTGCTGCCGACCGGCCGCAACTTCTACTCGGTGGACCCGAAGGCCGTCCCGTCCAAGCTGGCCTGGGAGACCGGGCAGGCGCTGGCACAGTCCCTGGTGGACCGTTACCAGGCGGACAACGACGGCGAGTTCCCGCCCTCGGTCGGTCTCTCGCTCTGGGGCACCAGCGCGATGCGCACCGCCGGTGACGACATCGCCGAGGCCTTCGCCCTGCTGGGTGTGCGCCCGGTCTGGGACGACGCCTCGCGCCGGGTGACCGGCCTGGAGCCGATCTCGCCGGAGGAGCTGGGCCGCCCCCGGATCGACGTCACGCTGCGGATCTCCGGCTTCTTCCGGGACGCCTTCCCGCACGTGGTCGCGCTGCTGGACGACGCGGTCCGGCTGGCGGCCCGTCAGGAGGAGACCGAGGCGGAGAACTTCGTCCGGGCGCACGTCCAGGCCGACCTGGCCGAGCACGGCGACGAGCGCAAGGCCACCACCCGGATCTTCGGCTCCCGCCCCGGCACCTACGGCGCCGGCCTGCTCCAGCTGATCGACAGCCGGGACTGGCGCACCGACGCCGACCTGGCCGAGGTCTACACGGTCTGGGGCGGCTACGCCTACGGGCGGGAGCTGAACGGCCGCCCGGCCCGGGAGGAGATGGAGACCGCCTACAAGCGGATCACCGTCGCGGCCAAGAACACCGACACCCGCGAGCACGACATCGCGGACTCGGACGACTACTTCCAGTACCACGGCGGCATGGTGGCCACCGTGCGCGCCCTCACCGGCAAGGCCCCGACCGCCTACATCGGCGACTCGACCCGCCCGGAGACGGTCCGCACCCGCACCCTCACCGAGGAGGCGGCCCGGGTGTTCCGCGCCCGGGTGGTGAACCCGCGCTGGATGGAGGCGATGCGCCGCCACGGCTACAAGGGCGCCTTCGAGATGGCCGCCACCGTGGACTACCTGTTCGGCTACGACGCCACCACCAACGTGGTCGCCGACTGGATGTACGAGAAGCTCACCCAGGAGTACGTGCTCGACCCGACCAACCGGGAGTTCCTCGCCGAGGCCAACCCCTGGGCGCTGCACGGGATCAGCGAGCGCCTGCTGGAGGCGGCCGACCGCGGCCTGTGGGCCGAGCCGGACCCGGCGCTGATCGAGGAGCTGAAGGCCGCCTTCCTCGAGACCGAGGGCGACCTGGAGTCCGACAGCTGACGCGCGGAG
>NZ_JBVJLD010000002.1:160000-366990 GCF_055584905.1 Kitasatospora sp. NPDC088742
AGGGGGGACCGGCGGCCGCCGGTCCCCCCTCCTGCTGGATCGTCTCTGCTGGACCGTCAGCGACGCTTCAGGCCCTGGTCGATGGCGGAGATCAGCTCGCCGTTCGGGGTGTCCCCGTCCAGCGCCCAGACCATCGCGCCCGCCAGGCCCTCCTCGCGGACGTACGCGGCCTTGGTGCGCAGCACGGTCGGGTCGTCGTAGGTCCACAGCGTGGAGCCGTCGAACAGCCAGGCGCTGCCCTTGTCGCGGCTGCGGTAGAGCTTGTACGTGCCCGAGTCGGCGAGCTTCTTCAGCGCCTTGTAGTCCTCGGTGCCCGCGACCCAGGTGGCCGGGGCCGGCCCGGTGGCCGGCTGGCCGAGGCCGTCGCCGCCACCGGTCACGCCCGTCCAGCCCTGACCGTAGAACGGCATGCCGACCACCAGCTTGTCGGCCGGGGCGCCCCGGTCGAGCCAGGCGTTGACGGTCTGGTCCACGCTGAAGTCGCCGCGCTTGGCGAAGAGCGCGGACTGCTGGGCGGTGGTCTTCTCGCCGGAGACGTGGAAGTCGTAGCCCTGGAGGTTGACGAAGTCGAAGTCCTTGACGATCTTCCGGACCTCGAAGCCCGCGTCGATCTTCGCCGGGTTGGTCGGCGCGTAGGCGCTCAGGTCGTAGTGCTTGCGCCCCGGCTGGGTGCGGGCGTAGGCGTCCAGCTGGACGCGGAACTCGTGCACCAGCTTGGTGAAGTTCTGCTTGTCCTCGGGGCGGACGCCGTTGCCCTCGTTGCCCGCGGAGCCGGGCCACTCCCAGTCCAGGTCCACGCCGTCGAAGACCCCGGCCGCCGCACCGGCGCCGCCGCGGGCGCCGTCCACCGGCAGGTTGCCCTTGATGTAGGTGTCGATGCAGGACGCCACCAGCGCCTTGCGGCCGGCGTCGGTGAGGACCGCGTCGGAGAAGTGCGCCGAACCGCTCCAACCGCCCAGCGAGACCATGACCTTGAGGCCCGGGTTCTTCGCCTTCAGCTCGCGCAGCTGGTTGAAGTTGCCCGCCAGCTTCTGCTCGGCGGTGTCCGCCGCCCCGTCCACCGAGGTGGCCGCGTCCACCGGACGCACGTAGTCCGCCCACGGGTCGGCGCCCGGCACGTTGCCGACCAGGCACTTGCCGTCCTTGCCGATGGCGCCGAAGGCGTAGTTGATGTGGGTCAGCTTGGCCGCGGTGCCGCTGGTCTGCAGGTCCTTGACCTGGTAGTTGCGACCGTAGATGCCCCACTGGGTGAAGTAGCCGATCCGCTTGTAGGCGGGGGCGCCGTGGCCGTGGCCGCCGTGCTCCTCGTGGGCGGAGACGGCGGGAGCGATCGAGACGAGCAGGCCGAGGGCCGCGGCGGTGGCGACGGTCAGCCGGGTGATGGATCCGTGACGCATGGGCTCGTTCCTGTTGTGGGACTGGATGGAGCTTTGCTGCCGAGAAGGTATTGGTCTGAACCAGTGGCGTCAACCAGTTGTCCGGTCCGCAAAACTCTCCCGGGCGCGCCTTGACAGTTCGGGTGCATTCGCGGGCGGCGCAGCCGACCTGACACCCCGTCAGCCGACGGAGTACTGCCCCCCGGGCCGCTCCTCCCGGCCCGCCGCCCCGAACGGGGCTAGCGTTGGACCATGCAGCTGCCCGCCTCCCTCCGCCACCCCGCCCGGTACGCCGCGCTCGTCTTCGGGGGGCTGCCGGTGCTGGCGTTCCCCGCGCCCGGGCTGTCCTGGCTGGCCTGGGTGGCGCTGGTGCCCGGGCTGGAGGTGATGCGGCGGGCCGGCAGCGGACGGGAGGCGGTGGTGCGGGGCTGGTGGTTCGGGGCCGGGTTCATCCTGGTGTCGATGTACTGGCTGGTGCCGTCCGTCGGGCCCGGGCTGCTCGCGCTGGCCGTGGTGTTCGGCGTGCTGCCCGGGGCGGTCGGGTACGCGGTGTGGCGGCTGCTGACACCCCCGCTGACGGTGCGTCGGGCGCTGCTCGCCCTGCTGGTGGTCCCCTCGGTCTGGGTCTGCACCGAGTTCGTCCGCTCCTGGCACGCGCTCGGCGGCCCCTGGGCCCTGCTCGGCGCCAGCCAGTGGCAGCACCCGGCCGTGCTCGGCCTCGCCTCCGTCGGCGGCGCCTGGCTGGTGAGCGCGGCCGTCGCGGCGGCCAACGTCGGCGTGCTGATCCTGCTGACCGGCCGCCGGCCGCGGGTACGGGTGCTCGCCGCCCTCGCCGTCACCGCCACCCTGCTGGCCGGCCCCCTGCTGTTCGCCGCCCAGAGCGCGCCGCCGCCCGGCGGCACCGCCACCCTGGCCCTGGTCCAGCCCGGCCAGGTGGAGGACTCGGCCGCCCGCTTCGCGGCGAGCTCGCGGATCACCGCCGGGCTCGAGGGCCGCTCCCCCGACCTGGTGGTCTGGGGCGAGAGCAGCACCAACAGCGACCTGGACCGGGACGCGGAGGCCCGCCGCGAGGTGGCCCGGCTGTCGGCCCTGGTCGGCGCCCCGGTGCTGGTCGGCGAGGACGCCCGCAAGGGCGACGGGCTGATCTCCAAGGACGCCGTGCTGGTCACCCGCGACGGGGTCGCCGAGCGCTACCGGAAGATCCGGCTGGTGCCGTTCGGCGAGTACATCCCGCTGCGGCCGCTGTTCGGCTGGCTCACCGGCGTCAGCCGGGCGGCGGGCGAGAACCGCGCCCCCGGCTCCTCCTTCCACCTCCTGCACACCACCGACCGGCAGGGCCGCCCGCTCCCCTTCGGCGCGCTGATCTGCTTCGAGTCGGCCTTCCCCGACATGTCCCGGGTGGCCGCCGCCCAGGGGGCCCGGATGCTGGTGTTCCAGTCCTCCACCTCGACCTTCCAGGACTCCTGGGCCCCCCAGCAGCACGCCTCCCTCGGCGCCATCCGAGCCGCCGAGACCGGCCGCCCCGTGGTCCAGGCCGCCCTCACCGGCGAGTCGGTGGCCTACGACCGCCAGGGCCGCCGCCTCGCCCTCCTCGACACCGGCACCACCGGCTCCCTGACGGTCCGTCTCCCCCTGGCCGCGCCCTCCGCCACCACCTGGTACATGCGCCTCGGCGACTGGGTCCCCTACACGGCGGTCGCCATCACCCTGGTGGCGGCTGCCGCGGCGCTGCGGCCCCGGAGGGGCCGTCAGGGGCGCGGGGCTCCGCTGATCAGCGGCTCTGCCGCGGGGCGCGAAGCGGGAGATGCAGACCATGTGCCGGGTACGGAGACCCACTTGCAAGTGAGCGCCCGCACCCGGCACACGGGCCGGTGACTCCCGCCTCGCGCCCCTGAAACCCTCACGGTTGACTCCTGCGCTAAGCCTCCGCCTGGTACAGCCCGAACACCGCCCCGAGCGGGTCCTTGAGGACCGCGAGCCGCGGTCCGTCCGGCACGTCGGTCGGCGGCAGGACCGCCTCGCCGCCGAGCGCGACCCCCCGCTCCGCCGTCAGGTCGACGTCCGCCGCCGCGAAGTACGGCATCCAGTACGGCGGCAGGTCCGCGGGGAACTGCTCCCCCATGTCCAGCACCCCGCCGAAGTCGGTCCCGTCCAGGCCCCACTGGGTGTACTGCTCCCCCGGGCTGACGCCCCATCCGAACAGCCCGTGGTAGAAGCCCACCGCCCCGGCCACGTCCCGGGTGGCAAGCTCGATCCACCCCGGTGCGCCCGGCTCGGCGAACAGCGCCACCCCCGGGAAGGCCCGGCCGTGCCAGAGCCCGAACACCGCCCCGGCCGGGTCGGCCACCACGGCGAAGCGGCCGAGGTCGAGGGCCTCCATCGGCCCGGCGAGCAGCTGCCCGCCGGAGGCCCGGGCGGCCTCGGCCACCGCGTCGACGTCCTCGGCCGCGATCGAGACCGACCAGGCCGTCGGCTGCCCCTCGGCCACCAGCTGCGCGACCGCCGCCACCGGGGCGTCCCCCAGGTACATGACGGTGTAGCACATGGCCTCCGGCCGGGGGTCGGTCTCGCCCCGCCAGCCGAACAGGTCACCGTAGTAGCGCTGCGCCGCCGCCGGATCGGCGCTGCCGTGCTCGAACCAGCAGGGCGTGCCCGGGCGGGGCACCGTGATCCTCACCATGACGCCCCCTCAGCCCCGGACCTCGATGACGCACTTGCCGCGCGCGTGGCCGGACTCCACCGCCAGCATCGCCTCGGCGGCGTGGTCCAGCGCGAAGGTCTCCGAGATGTGCGGGTCCAGCGCGCCGCCGGCCACCAGCGCGGCCACCGAGGCCAGCACCTCCCCGGTGCGGCGCCGCTTCACGTACTCGCCGCCCAGCCCGGCGGCGGTGGCCGGATCGGCGGTGGAGACCAGCCGTCCGCCGTTGCGCAGGGTGCCGGAGGCGGCCATCGCGTCCTGGCCGCCGACCAGGTCGAGGACCCCGTCCACGCCCTCCGGCGCCACGGCCCTGATCCGCTCGGCCACGCCCTCGCCGTAGCGGATCTGGGTGGCGCCGAGCGAGGCCACGTACTCCCGGGCCTGGTCGCTCGCGGTGCCGAGCACGGTGATGCCGCGGCTGCGGGCGATCTGCGCGGCGGCACTGCCGACCCCGCCGCCCACGCCGAGCACCAGCAGGGTCTGACCGGGCGTCAGGCCCAGCTGGTCCACCGCGTCGTAGGCGGTGGCGGCGGCCACCGAGAGCGTGGCGGCCTGGGTGAAGGTGACGTCGTCCGGCACCTTGGCAGCCTCGCCGGCGTCCAGCAGCACGTGGTCGGCGAAGGCACCGTCCGGCGCGATGCCGAAGACCGGGTCGCCCAGCACGAAGCCCGAGACACCCTCACCGAGCACCCGCACCACCCCGGCCGCCTCCGAGCCGAGCACCCGGGGCGTCGGCCTGGTACGCCCGAACAGCCCCTCCCGCACCTTCCAGTCGGCCGGGTTGACCCCGGCCGCCCGCACCGCGATCAGCAGCTGTCCCGGGCCCGGCACCGGTACGGGCCGGTCCAGGAACTCCTGGGTCTCCGGCCCGCCGTACGCCACGAATCCGAACGCCTTCGACATCGCACTTCCTCCACTCAGAGCTCGCTCGACCCCCTCAGCTTGCAGGCCGGACCCGGGCCACGCCGGGGACTGCTGGGCCGAACGGTGCCGGAGGGACCCTTGTTGTTCAAATTGGAACTACAGGTGTACGGTCGAGCCGGACAGCATCCCCGGAGACGTCCCGCGACACCCCGCGACGCCCCGAGACACCAGGAGGACGGGCATGCCCGAGCAGCTCGACCCGGCGACCGTCCGCACCACCGTACGGATCCCGCTCACCTTCCCGGACGGCTACCGGGTCCAGGCCGAGGTCACCACCTTCCACGGCCTCGCCGACGGCGCCGAGCACCTGGCCCTGCGCCTCGGCGAACCGGACGTCCGGCCCGGCGACCGCGCGCCGCTGGTGCGGCTGCACTCCGAGTGCCTCACCGGCGACGTCTTCGGCTCGGACCGCTGCGACTGCGGCCCGCAGCTGCGCGAGGCGGTCGAGCGGATCGCCACCGACGGCGGCTACCTGCTGTACCTCCGTCAGGAGGGGCGCGGCATCGGCCTGTACAACAAGCTCGACGCCTACGCCCTCCAGGACCGCGGCCTGGACACCTACGCCGCCAACGCCGCCCTCGGCCTCCCGGAGGACGGCCGCGACTACGCGGCCGCCGCCCAGATGCTCACCGCGCTCGGCACCGCCCGGATCCGCCTGCTCAGCAACAACCCCGACAAGGCGGCCCAGCTCACCACCCACGGCATCGAGGTCGCCGCCCAGGTCCCCACCGGCGTCCACGTCTCCCCCGCCAACCTCCGCTACCTGCGCGCCAAGGTCGAGCACACCCACCACTCCATCGCCCTGACGGAGCTGGCGGGCTGACGCCCGGTCAGCGCCGGGGCGGCCCGCCCGGCGAGGGTGCGCCGGGCCGGACGGGAGCGCCGGGCGAGGCCGGGGTGCCGGGGGACGCCGGGGCGCCGGGAGAGGCGCTGCCGGAGGCGCTCGGCGAGGCGCTCGGGCCGGGCGGGCGGACCGGGTCGGGGATGTGCACGGTCTCGAACTCCCGCTCCGGGGTGCCCTTGACCGCCTCGTTCATCATCATCTTCCAGATCGGGCCCGGGCCGGTGGCGCCGTAGACCTCGTCGAACTCTTCGCCGCCGATGGTGATGTCGCGCATCGGGACGCCGCCGACCGGGCTGCCCAGCCAGACCGCGGTGGCCAGGTCCGGGGTGTAGCCGTTGAACCAGGCGGACTTCTTCTCGTCGGTGGTGCCGGTCTTGCCGGCGATCTCCCGGCCGTCCTTGAGGCCGAGGCCGGCACCGGTGCCGACGCCGTCCTTCTCGGTGACCCCGAGCAGCACGGTGTTCAGGGTGTCGGCGGTCTCCTCGGACATCACCCGCCCGCACTTGCGCTCCGGCACCGGGACGGCCTTGCCCTCGGCGTTGGTGATCTTCTCGATGGCCATCGGCGCGCAGTAGGTGCCCCGGGCGGCGAAGGTCGCGTAGACGTTGGCCATGCTCATCGGCGCGACCTCCTGGGTACCCAGGCCCATGGCCGGCACCTCGTCCAGCTGCGCCCCGCTGGCCCGGCCCTTGATGCCGAGCTTGTTGGCCATCTGCTTGACGGCGCAGAGGCCGATCTCCTGCTCCATCTGCACGAAGTAGGTGTTGACCGAGCGGGCCATCGCCTCCTTCAGCTCGTAGGGGCCGACCTCCTTCGCGCTGTCGTTGGGGACGGAACCCTCCTTCTTCCCCTTCGCCTGGTTCTTCCAGGTGCCCGCGCAGGTGGTCATGGTCGGCCACTCCAGCCGGGCCGGCGAGGGGAAGGCCTGGGTGGCCGGGAGGCCGGCCTCCAGCGCGGCGGCGGCCACGATCGGCTTGAAGGTGGAGCCGGGCTGGAAGCCGTTGCCGCCGCCCATCGCGGCGTCCACGTTGAGGTTGACCACCGTCTCGTTCTTGGACCTGTCCAGGCCGTACGGACGGGTCTGGGCCATCGCCAGGATCTTGCCGGAGCCGGGCTCCACCATGGTGGCGGCGGCCGAGACCGGGTCGGTGACCCGGACCTTGGTGGTCACCGCGTTCTGCGCGGCGGCCTGCTTCTTCGGGTCCAGGGTGGTGCGGACGTCGAGGCCGCCGAGGTCCCAGAGCCGCTTGCGGTCGGCCGCGCTGGCGCCGAACACCGGGTCCTGCTGGATCACCTGGCGGACGTAGTCGCAGAAGAAGCCCATACCGGCCTGGGCGGTGATGCAGCCGTTGCGCGGCGCCTGGTAGCGCAGGCCGACCGGGGCGGCCTTGGCCTCGGCGGCCTGAGCCGCCGTCAGGTGGCCGCGCTCCAGCATCTTGTCGATCACCACGTCGCGGCGCTTCTGGGCCGCCTGCGGGTGGAGCCTGGGGTCGTACTGGCTGGGATTCTGCACCAGCCCGGCCAGCAGCGCCGCCTCCGCGACGGTCAACTCCTTTGCGTGCTTGGAGTAGTAGCGCTGGGCGGCGGCCTCGATGCCGTAGGCCTGGTTCCCGTAGTACGTGATGTTCAGGTAGTTGGTGAGGATCTGCTCCTTGGTGAGCTCCTCCTCCAGCTTGATCGCGTACTTGAGCTCCTGGATCTTGCGCCCCAGGGTCTTGCGCTGCGCCGCCAGCACCGCCTCGCGGTCGTCCCCGGCCTGCTCCACGTGGACGTTCTTCACGTACTGCTGGGTCAGCGTGGAGGCGCCCTGCACGGCCGAGCCGCTCTCCGCGTTCTTGCTGGCCGCCCGCAGCACGCCCTTGAGGTCCACCGCGCCGTGCTCGTAGAACCGCGCGTCCTCGATGTCCACCTGCGCCTGGCGGATCACCGTCCCCATGTCCTCCGCCGTCAGCACCGTGCGGAACCGCCCGTAGACGGTGGCGATCAGGCCGCCCTGCGCGTCGTAGATGTGGCTGGCTTGGGAGAGCGGCGGGGTCTTCAGGTCGTCAGGGACCTCTTCGAAGCTCTCGGCCCCGCTCTTGGCGGTCAGGCCGAGGGCGCCGGCGGCGGGCAGGGCCATTCCGGCCAGCAGTACGCCGGCCAGGGTGGAGAAGCCTATGAACTTCAGCCCGGAGGATATGGGGCGCTTCGGTGCCATGCTGGAACACTACGTCCACAAACCCCGCACGAGGGGACCGATTTCGCCCTCCTCTGTCACAACTCTGCGACAGCCAAAGGCAGTTCGGATGCGATCTGACCGACATCCGTCAGAGATAACGGTCAAATGCGGCGGAGCCGGGCGGCCGCCGTGCCGCAGAAGCGGACCGCCTCGACCAGTGCGGGCAGCGGATCGTCGGCCGCCAGCCAGCCGCGCTCCGTCGACCGCCGGGGCAGCAGGTCGGCCGGCATCCGGCGCTCCCGCCGGGCGGCGGCCAGCGCCGAGGGCAGGTCCAGCTGGCCGACGCCGAAGGAGCGCACCAGCTGCTCACCCGACGGCAGCTGACGCCCGGTCAGCCCCAGGTGCAGGGCCCGCACCACGTCCACCCCGGCGGTGGTCTCGAACAGGCGGAACTGCGCGCCGGTACGCGGGTTGAAGTCCACCAGCCGGTACCTGCCGTCCCGCCGGTCCAGCCGCCAGTCCAGGTCGGCCACCCCCCGGTAGCCGATCCGGCGGCAGAACTCCGCCGCCAGCTTCGCCAGTTGGGGCTCCGGCAGCGAACGGGCCCGGGTGGTCACCCCCGCCCCTGGCGGCCAGGAGCGCAGCTTGCGGCCGGTGAACACCAGCGGCTCGGTGCCCTCCGGGCCGCAGTACAGATGGGTGATCCAGTCCTCGCAGTGCTCCGGCGGCAGGTACTCCTGCACCAGGACGGACGGCTCCTGACGGTCCGGCAGCAGCGCCCGCAGCTCCGCCTCCCCGCGCACCACCGTGGTGTGCCCCACCACCGGGGCGCTCAGCCGGGTGAAGGCCTCCAGGTTCTTCAGCACCAGCGGGTACCCGTGCTCGCGCCCCACCGCCAGCAGCTCCCGGTACGTCTGCGGCGTCCAGGCCCGCGGGGTGTCCACCCCGTGCTCGGCGCACAGCCGCGCCAGCCCGCCCTTGCTGGCCAGCCGCCTCGGCAGCCCGGGCTCCACCGGCGGCAGCAGGTACCAGGGGGCGAGCTCCGCGGCGTGCTCGGCCAGCAGCACCGCCGCCTCGTCGTCGGTGGCCACCGGCACCACCGGCCTCCCGATCGCGGCGCCCAGTTCGGCCAGCAGGGCGAGCAGCCGCTCCGCCGGCTCCGTCCCCTCGGTGGGCCGGACGAACGCCCGCCCCAGGTAACGCGAACGGGCCACCGGGGTCCAGCGGTCCTCCACCACCGCGTGCACCGGGACGCCCAGGCGCCCCAGCGTGCGGACCACACCGAGGCAGCCGTGGTGCTGCGGGTAGCGGCCGACCTTCACCAGCAGGGCGGGCGTGGACCGGTCCGGCTCGATCGGGGACATCCGGCTCCTCTCACACGGGCCTGCCCTCCCGGTCCGCATTCTCGCGCGGCCCGGGCCGGGCCGCTCCCGGGGGTGCCCGGCCCGGCCGGGCGGTGCAGGCTGGTCCCGGGGGTGCTCGCACTGCCGTCTGGAGGGCACCGGATGAGGACCGATCAGCCGAGCGGCACCGCCCGGCCCGGAGCGCACCGGTGAGCCGGGCGGTGCCGGTCACCGTGATCGGGGCCGGCCCGTACGGGCTGGCCACCGCCGCCCACCTGCTCGCGCTCGGGGTCCCGGTGCGGGTGCTGGGCGAGCCGATGGAGACCTGGCGGGAGCGGATGCCGGCCGGGATGTACCTCAAGTCCGCGCCGTCCGCCTCCTCGGTCGCCGACCCGGGCGGCCGCTACCGGCTGGCGGACTTCCGGGCCGCCGAGGGCCGTCCGCCCGGGGGCGAGCTCGACCCCGTGCCGGTCGAGGAGTTCGTCCGCTACGGCCTGTGGTTCCAGCGCGCCTGCGTCCCCGGCCTGGAGCGCTCCGCCGTCCGCTCGGTCGAGTCCGGGCGGGCCGGCTTCCGGATCGCGGTGGACGGCGGCGAGGAGTTCACCGCCGCCCGGGTGGTGCTGGCCACCGGGCCGGCCGCCCACCCGTACCTGCCCGCCGTGCTGGCGCCGCTGGTGGCGGCCGGGCTGGCGGGCCACTCCAGCGAGCACGGGGACCTGGCCCGGTTGGCCGGACGGCGGGTGGCGGTGCTGGGCGCCGGGCAGTCGGCGCTGGAGAGCGCGGCGCTGCTGCGGGAGTGCGGGGCCGAGCCCACCGTGCTGGCCCGCACCGACCGGGTGCTGTTCGGCGACCCGCCGGGGGCCGGGCTGCGCTCCGAACTGCCGTTGGCCCGACGCGCCGTCAAACCCGGTTCGCCGCTGGGCCCGGGCTGGTCGCTGCTCGCCTTCGCCCGGGGCCCGGCCGCCTTCCGCCACCTGCCCGACCGCACCCGGCTGCACCTGGTGCGCACCGTGCTCGGCCCGTCGGGCGCCTGGTGGCTGCGCGAGCGGGTGGAGGGCCGGGTGCCGCTGCTCACCGGCCGCGTGCTGCGCTCCGCCGAGGAGCGGGGTGGGGCCGTACGGCTGACGGTGCACCGGCCCGGGGGCGCCACCGAGACCCTGGAGGCCGACTACCTGCTGGCCGCCACCGGCTACCGGGTGGACCTGGACCGGCTGGACCTGCTCGGCCCCGGGATCCGCCGCGCCCTGCGCCTGGTCGACGGCTCGCCCCGGCTGGACGCGGACTTCCAGTCCTCCGTCCCCGGCCTGTACTTCACCGGCCTGGCGGCCGCCGCCACCTTCGGCCCGGTGCTCCGCTTCGTCTGCGGCACCGGCTTCGCGGCCCGCCGGATCGCCGGGGCGATGCGGTGAGTGCGCCCACCACCGAGGCGCTCCACCGGTGGGTGCGTCCGCCGTACCTGCTGCTGCCGCTGGCGCTGCTGGTCTGGGCGCTCTCGCTGCGCTCGGTGGACCTGGCCGGGATGGACGACCTGGGGCTGCTCCAGGTGCTGCCCGCCGGGTACTGGGTGGCGGTGGTGCTGCTGACGGCCGGCTTCTGGCTGGCGGTGCGTGACCGCGCCGTCCCCGTCCGGTGGTTGACGGGGTACCTGCTCGGGCTGATCGCGATGATCCACGCGACCCCGTCGCTGCTCTACCCGACCCTGCGCTACGCCTGGGCCTGGAAGCACATCGACGTGCTGGACGCGATGCTGCGCAGCGGCGGCCAGGTGCCGCACGCCGGGGGCTTCGACATCTACAACCAGTGGCCCGGCTTCTTCCTGCTGAACGCGCTCCACCTGCGCGTCACCGGCCTGGAGTCTGCGCTCGGCTACGCGTCCTGGGCCCCGCCGGTGGTGAACGCGCTGCTGCTCGGCCCGCTGCTGCTGCTCTACCGCTCCTTCTCCACCGACCGGGGCCTGGTCTGGGGCGGGCTCTGGGTCTACTACTGCTGCTCCTGGGTCGGCCAGGACTACTTCGCCCCGCAGGCCTTCGCCTTCCTGCTGTTCGTCACCGTGCTGGCCCTGGTGGCCCGTCAACTCCCGGGCGCCGCCCCGGGAGGGGGCGCGCACGCCTCCGGCTCGCCGCAGCGGGCCGGCCCGCCCCGGCGGCTGCTGCTGCCGGTGCTGCTGCTGGAGGCGGCCGTGGTGGTCTCGCACCAGCTCACCCCGCTGATGCTGATCTGCGTGCTGACCGCGCTCGCGCTGCCCAGGCGCAACCGGCGGGCGGTGCTGCCCGCGCTGGCCGGGGCCGTGGTGCTCACCGTGGTCTGGGACGTCACCGCCGCCCGGCCGTTCCTGTCCAGGAACCTGCCGGAGTTCCTCCAAGGGCTGACCTCCCCGGACACCAACGTGGTCTCCGGCCTGGCCGGGCTGGGCGCCGCCGCGCCGGGGCAGGTGGTGGTGGCCTGGGTGGACCGGGGGCTCTCCGCGGCCGTCATCCTGCTGGCCGCGCTGGCCGTCTGGCGCCGCCCCTGGGTGCGCCGCACCGCCCTGCCGCTGATGGCGGCGGCCCCGCTGCCGCTGCTGCTGGCCAACAGCTACGGCGGCGAGATGATCTTCCGGGTCTACCTCTTCGCGCTGCCCGCCTGCGCCTTCCTGATCACCGCCCTGCTCCGCCCGGCGGCCCGCTCCGGGGCCCGCGCGGTGGGGGCCGTGGCGGTGGTGCTGACCCTGCTGGGCGGCCTGTTCTTCGGCTACTACAGCAAGGAGAACATGAACTACTTCACCCCCGGCGAGGTCTCCGCGGTGGCCCGGATGATCGAGGTGGCCCCGCCCGGCGCGGTGATCGTCTCGGTCACCGGGAACGTGCCCGGGGTGGCGGCCCGCTACGACGTGCACCCCCGGGTCCAGCTGAACCAGGAGAGCGAGGACGTCCGCCGCCAGCTGGCCACCGACCCGCTGGCCGCACTGGCCCGGGCCACCGCCTTCGCCCCGCCGGGCACGCCCTTCTACCTGGTGCTCAACCGCGGCCAGGCCGCCGAGTGCTACCTGACCGGTGTGCTGCCCGCCGACACGGTGGCCCGGCTGGGCACCGCCGTGGACGAGGCGCCCCGCTTCACCGTGGTCGACCGCAACGACGACGCGGCGGTCTACCGCTACGTCCCCGATCCGGGCTGACCGGCGCGGGCCGTCCGAGGAGGTGTCAGAGGTGTTCCGTCGCTTCGCCGTTCCGCTGCTGCCGGCCCTGGCGGGCTGGGCCGCGCTCGCCGCCCTGGCCCTGCCGCAGGCCGTCCGACTGCCCGTCACCCTGCTGTTCCTGCTGGCCGGTCCTGGCATCGCGCTGGCCCGGCTGGTGCCGGCGCGGGCCGGCCGTACCGGGACGGTGGTGCTGGCCGGGGCGCTCGGCCTGGCGGTGGAGACCCTGGTGGCGGTGACGCTCTACCTGGGCGGCTGGTTCACCCCGGTGCGGGCGGTGCTGGTGCTGGCCCTGCTGACCACCCTGGCGGTGCTGGCCAGACCGCCGTTCGGGCGGGTCGGGCTGGCCGGGTTGCTCCTGCTGGTCAGCGCCTGCGGGGGCGGGGGCACCGGCCACGAGGTGTGGAACACCCCGGGCGCCCGGATCTCCGAGACCACCGCCGGGTCCTCGGCCGCCGTCTCCGCCCCGGCGGGCGACTGGCGGCTGGTCCTGGAGGACGACTTCAACGGCACCGGGCTGGACACCCGGCGCTGGGCCACCTGCTACGACTGGAACGACGGCGGCTGCACCAACAAGGCCAACCACGAGCTGGAGTGGTACCTGCCCTCCCAGGCCACCGTCGGCGGCGGCGCGCTGAGCCTGACCGCCCAGCGCCGCCCCACCACCGGCACGGACGGGCACGTCTACCCCTGGACCTCCGGCATGGTCACCACCGGCCGGGACTCCTGGGACGCCCCGCCCCGGCACGCCTTCACCCGGGGCTACTTCGCGGCGGCGGTCCGGATCCCGCCCGAGGGCGGCTTGTTCCCCGCCTTCTGGCTGATGCCCGCGGCCACCCGGACCACCCCGCCGGAGCTGGACGTGGCCGAGTTCGCCGGCACCACCTCCACCGCCCAGTTCACCGTGCACTGGACCGGCCCGGGCGGCCAGGACCTGCACGACTCGGCCTTCTTCGGGCCGGTCGACTTCCCGGCCGGGTACCACGTCTTCGCGCTGGCCTGGGAGGCCGACGCGCTCACCTGGTACCTGGACGGGGTGGCCCGGCACCGGGAGACCAGCCCCGAGCGGATCCCGGACCAGCCGATGGAGCTGCTGCTCAACCTGGCGGTCGGCTACCCCGCCGCCCCGCCGGACGGGGTGGACACCGCCCGGATGCAGGTCGACTGGGTACGGGTCTGGCAGCACTGAGCCGCCGCTGACCCCCCGTCACCCGTCCGGCGCAAGCTCACAGGTCCGGCGGCCCGCCGACCGGGCGGCCGACCGCGGCGCGCATCCGCCGGTAGTACCGCCAGCCCTTGGTCCGCAGGTGCTCCGGGAAGGGCGCGACCGGGGCGCCCTCGCCGTCCGACCAGCGCCGGAAGTCCTCCGCCGTGGTGTCGGCCCGCACCATCAGCCGGGCGATCCGCAGCGGGTCGTCGTTGCCGGAGCTGAAGGCGTTGCCCACCGCGCAGGCCGAGGTGAACCCGGCCAGGCCGACCTGGCGCCGCACCGAGGGGCTGGAGTAGCCGTGCGGGTAGGCGAAGGAGAGCACCTGGTGGCCGAGCACGTCCTCGAGCTCCCGGCGGCAGCCGACGATCTCGCCCGGCAGCCAGCGGGCCGGCAGGGTGTCCAGCTGCGGGTGGGTCCGGGTGTGCGCGCCGATCTCCACCCCGCAGGCGTCCAGGGTGACCACCTGACGCCAGCTCAGCATCCGGGCCGGTGGCAGCAGACTGCCGGAGGCGGGTGCGCCGGGCGGGTGGACGGCGCCGGTGGTGACGAACAGCGTCGCGGGCAGGCCCCGGTCGGTGAGCTGCTGGACCACCGTCCAGTAGAAGTCGGCGAAGCCGTCGTCGAAGGTGAGCACCGCGCAGTTCTCCGGCAGGGCCGGGCCCCCGCGCAGCGCGGAGACCAGCCGGTGCAGCGGGATGACGGTGCGTCCGCTGTCGGCGATCCGGTCCAGCTGCTCGGCGAAGGCGCGCGGCGTGACGGTCCACGGGGCGATCCAGGACGGCGGGTCCTCGGAGACGGAGTGCCACAGGTACACCGGTACGACGGTCATGGTGCACCTCCCGGCCCTGCCGGACCTCCCCCGGCCGCGACCGCCGGCACCGGGGGCACCGCCGAGGGGAGCGCCCGGCGCAGCCGCCCGGTGGTGTAGCCGGTGACCGTGACGGCCACCCCGAGGGCGAGCGCGGCCAGTTCGCGCGGGCCGCCGCCGCCCCGGCGCAGCGCCCGGGCCATCCCGCGCGGCACGGTCGAGTACAGGTAGCGGCGCTCGCTGGCCAGCGCGGGGCCGCGTCCGGTGTGCCGGGCGACGGCGGCCTTGGAGAGGCCCTCGGCGTAGCAACGCGCCCGGAAGTACGTCCAGTTGGTGCGTCCCTCGGGGACGCGGTGGCTGACCCCGGCGGTGGGTTCGTAGCGCAGCCGGGCGCCGGGGTGGCGGGCCGTCAGCCGGATGCAGAGCTCGGTCTCCTCGCAGCCCAGCGGGCGGCTGCCGACCCGGCCGAGGTCGGGGCGGAAGCCGCCGGCGGCGAGCAGTTCGGCCCGCCGGAAGGACATGTTGGCGCCGATGAAGTTCCTTACGCAGCCGCCCTGTTCGGGCATCCCGAGGTAGGAGCAGCCGACCACCCAGTCGAACTCGGGCGGGAACCAGGAGGGGCGTCCGCTCTCCCAGTGCGGGCGGACCAGGCCGCCGACGCCGAGCACCCGCTCGTCCCGGTAGCCGGCCAGCAGCCGCTCGGTCCAGTCCGGGTCGGCGGTGGCGTCGTCGTCCAGGAAGGCGACCACCTCGCCGTGGGCCAGCGCGGTGCCGGTGTTGCGCGCGCCGGACAGGCCGGGGCGCTCCTGGTTGGGCACCACCCGCACCCCCGCCAGCACCCCGGCGGCCCGGACGGCCAGCTCGGGGCAGTGGTCGACCACCAGCACCAGTTCCTCGGCGGGGTGGTGCTGGCGCTGCACGGAGCGGACGGCGGCCACCAGGTCGGGCCAGCGGGCCATGGTGTAGGAGCAGATGACCACGGTGAGGGTGGGCGGACGGCCCGTCAGGACCGTTTCGGTGAGCGGGTGGGCGGTCATCGCCCTCACCGTCCCTTCGGGAGCCAGCGGCCCAGGGTGGCCAGCAGGGGGAGTGCGAGCGCGCTCTCGGCGATCAGCCAGGCCAGGGCGACGCCGGTGATGCCGAGCGGGTGGACGAGCAGCAGGGTGAGCAGCAGCACCAGCCCGAGCAGCGCGCCCTGGAGGGCGACCACCAGGCGCATCGCGCGGCGGGCCCGGCAGACGTCCACGGCCAGGCCGAGCACCAGGTTGGGCAGGGCGGCCAGGGCCAGCAGCCGCAGCGCGGTGGTGCCGTGCTCGGCGTAGCCGGGGCCGAACAGCGAGAGCAGCCCGGGGGCGGCGGCCACCAGCACCGCCGCGCCCGCGCCGATCAGCAGCGCGGAGTGCCGCAGCACCCGGCGGGCCTGGGCGGCCAGCCGGGCGGGGGCGTGCGCGGCCTCGACGATCAGCGAGCTGCCCATGTTGAGCGCGGCCAGCTGGAGGGTGTAGGCGATCACCCAGGCCAGCGAGAAGTACGCGCTCTGCTCGGCCCCGAGCCGGCCGAGCACCAGCAGCGGCAGCACGCTGAGCGAGGCGGTGCGCAGCAGGGCGCCGAGGTAGTCGGCGGCCGCGTAGCGGACCAGGCCGGCGGGCGGGTCCGCGTCCTTCCCCGCCCGGGCGTGGGCCGGGAGGGCGCGGCCGAACAGGTAGGCGTTGGTGACCAGTACGGAGAGCAGCAGGGCCACGCTCCAGGACGCCAGGATGCCGGAGCCGGGCAGCAGCAGCACGCAAGCGCCGAGCAGCGCGGCCTTGGCGACGGCGAACAGCGCGTTCTCGCCGAGCACCCAGCCGGGGCGGCGCAGCCCGGTGAGCGCGCCGTCCTGGAGCACGAAGACGGTGTAGCCGGCGGCGGCCGCGACGAAGGCCGCGGCCGTGGCGGGGGCGCGCAGGAAGTCCAGTTCGGGGGCGAGGGCCGGGACGAGCAGCAGGAAGACGCCGGCCGCGAGCACGGTGGCCACCGAGCTGACGGCGTAGCAGCGCAGCAGCAGGCGCCGGGTGTGCCGCCCGGCGGTGGGAACGAAGCGCATCAGCACGTCGCCCAGGTTGAACTGGCCGATGCCGGAGAGCAGCGCGGCGGCGGCCAGCGCGGCGTAGCCGCGGCCCACCGCCGCCGGGCCGTACCAGGCGGTGGCGAGCAGCCAGAACAGGCCGCCGAGCCCGGCGGTGAGCAGTGAACTCGCGGTCAGGACATGGCCGTTGTGCAGCAGCGGCTCGGTGGCGAGGGCGGCCCGGAGGCGGGCCCGGAGCAGGGCCGGGTAGGAGCACTGGCAGGGCAGCGGGAGCGGGCAGCCGCACCCCGCCGTGGTACCGGCGGCGGTGGCGGTGGTGGCGGCCATGGTGTTCACCCCGCCCGCAGGCTCGGCTGCCGGGCGCCGACCGGTTCCGGTGCGCGCGCGATCCGCTCGTCGGTGATCCGGCGCCGCTCGGTCTGGTGCTGGGAGCGCAGGTAGCCGAGCGGGCCGTAGAGCATGCCGGAGAGTTCCAGCAGGGTGAGCCGGGTGGAGTGCCCGCCCTGCACGGTGGTGCGGCTCCTGGCCTGGCCGACGGCCTGGCGCAGACCGCCGGGCAGCCGGCGCAGCAGCGCGGGCAGCAGCCGGTGGTCGGCGCTGACGGCGGCGGCCAGGTACGCGCCGAGCCCGGCGCCGTAGCCGTAGAGCTGGGCGGGCAGGGCCTCGTCGGCGCGGCGGTGGTGGTGCCAGACGATGGCGTCGGGCCGGTAGTCCAGCACCAGGCCGGAGTTGACGATCCGGAAGAAGGCCAGCAGGTCGTCGCCACCGCGGGCTGGGGTGCCGGCGCCGGTGGCGGGGTCGAAGCCGCCGAGGGCGCGGAGCAGTCCGGTCCGGAAGGCCATGTTGGCCCCGGAGCCGAACTGCCCTGCGGTGAACGGGAAGAGCGGGTCGGTGCTCGGCAGGTCGAGGGCGTGCCGGCGTTCCTGGAAGCCCTTGTCGTAGCCGCCCTGGCGGTGCAGGGCGGCCTGGGCCGGGGTGGCCAGTTCGGCGGGCAGGATCAGGCCGGTGACGCAGCCGATCCTGGCGTCGCCGTCGAAGGCGTCCGTCAGGGCGGCCAGCCAGTTCCGGTCCACCAGGGTGTCGTCGTCGGTGAAGGCGGTCAACTCGCCCCGGGCGGCGGCCAGTCCGAGGTTGTGCGCCCGGGCCAGGCCCGCCACCGGCTCTCGCAGGTAGCGGACCCGGCCGGCGTACCGCTCGCGGATCAGCGTGTGGGCGTCGTCCCCGGCCGGAGCGTTGTCGACCACCAGCACCTCGTACTGCGGGCTGTCGATCCGCAGCAGGGAGTCCAGGCACTGGCGGAGCAGCTCCGGCCGCTCGTGGGTGGCGATCACCACGCTGACACGCGGCGGATGGCCCGCGGGCGTCCGGGGGCCGCCGACCCGACTTGAGGGCCCACCGGACGTCGCGGAGGTCAACTGGGTTTTCCTTGGCATGAGTTGAGCGGGGGTGGGGTCGAGTTCGCGATGAGCGGCAGCGACCAGCGACCGGTAGGTGCCGCCGGGGTCGGCGGGGTCCGCACCGGTGGCCTC
Source organism: Kitasatospora sp. NPDC088742 (assembly GCF_055584905.1). Taxonomy (NCBI): domain Bacteria; kingdom Bacillati; phylum Actinomycetota; class Actinomycetes; order Kitasatosporales; family Streptomycetaceae; genus Kitasatospora; species Kitasatospora sp. NPDC088742. Next base: position 178,128 of record NZ_JBVJLD010000002.1, read on the forward strand.
GACCAGGCCGAGCGGGTGTCCGTGCAGCCGCACCAACGCCAGCACGCGGCCGTCGGGAGCGGCCGGCCCGGTGCCGCCGGGCGAGCGCAGCTCACCGGGTTCGGCCAGGTCCAGTTCGACCACGTGGACGGGGGTGTCGAGCGTGTCACGGGCGGCGGGGCAGGGGCAGGCCGCTGCGGTCCGCTGGTCGTTGCCGTTCATCATCGCTCCCTCGCTGCGGAGGCGGCCGTACCCCGGCTGCCAGGTCGTTCGGCGATCAGGGTGCGCAGCACCCGGCGGCCGTCGGAGACGGCGTGCAGGTGCGAGCGGCCACTGCGTCGGGGGAGTTCAAGGCTCGGTACCTCGGCGATCCGCAGGCCGGAGCGGAGCGCGTGCGCGACCATCTCCGCCTCGATCTCGAAACCGGCCGAGCGCAGGTCGAGTTGGTCCAGGAAGCTGCGGCGGAAGGCGCAGAAGCCGTAGCAGAGGTCGGTCAGCCGGGCCCCGTAGAGCCGGTTCACCACGGTCAGCAGCGCGAGGTTGCCGAGCGCGCGGATCCGGGTCAGGTCGAGGGAGCCGCCGCCGCCGATGCAGCGCGAGCCCTTCACGAAGTCGTAGCCGTGGTCCAGGAAGTGCAGGTAGTGCGGGATCTCGCCGGGCCACATGGACCCGTCCGCGTCCATCATCACCACGTACTCGCCGGTGGCGGCGGCGAATCCGGTGCGCAGCGCGTTCCCCTTGCCGGGGGCGCTCTGCTGGAGCGGGCGGATGGTGGGGAGGGCGCGTTCGGCGACGGCCAGGGTGGCGTCGTCGGAGGAGCCGTCGACCAGGATCACCTCGTCGACACAGCACGGGATCTGCTCGAACACCCAGGGGATGTTGCGCGCCTCGTTCTGCGCGGGGATGACCAGGCTGACGGAGTGTCGGGTCCGTGTCCCGTCGTCCACCCGGCGCCGGGGCCGCTCGGCCGGCGGCCGGTCGGTCGCCCGGCGCAGTGGCCGGACCTGGCGGTCCGGGTACGGGAGGACGTTGGGAGGCAGCGTGGTGCTCATCGTTGGACAGCCTCTCGGGAGGCAGCGGGCACGCCGGTACTCCCACGGGCGTGACCCTCTGAACGACGGGGCGGTGCCGGCCGCGCCTCGGGCGCGGGGTGTGCCCCGGTTGGAAGGGGAGAGCGGTGGAACGGGCGCGTGGGCTTCGGTAGGACTCCCCCGAGAACCCTTCGGGACGCGCGCCGACCGGTCTCCGGCGGCAGGAGCCGCCTGGGTCGGGCAACTGGCGAATGAACTGGTGCCAGGGCCTCATCGTCCGCCCGTCCGACGGACGATGTCAACCCTTATGTCCGAATTGACCTAAGGGAGTTCGGGGCTGCCGGCCGAGGTGGCCGTCTGCTCGGCGAGGCGGCGGGCGATGTCCTCCGGGCGGGCCGGGCGGCCGAAGAACCAGCCCTGGGCCCAGTCGCAGCCCATCTCGCGCAGCCGCTCGGCGTCCTTGTCGGTCTCCACGCCCTCCGCGGTGACGGTCAGGCCCAAGGTGTGGGCCAGCGAGACCAGGCCGCTGACGATCCGCCAGCCGGTGTGGGCGTCCTTGTCCGGGTCGTGCATGTCGCCGACGAAGGAGCCGGCGATCTTCAGGCAGGAGACCGGCAGGTCCCGCAGGTAGGCGAGGTTCGACCAGCCGGTGCCGAAGTCGTCCACCGCCAGCGAGACGCCCAGGTCACGCACCCCGTGCAGGGCCTTCAGGGTCTCGTCCTCCGGGCCGACCACGGTGGACTCGGTGATCTCCAGCTGGAGCTTGCCGGGCGGCAGCCCGGTCTTGCGCAGGATCCGGTCCACGTCGGTGACCAGCCCGGCACTGCGGGCCTGACGGACCGCCAGGTTGACGTTCAGCTGCGGGGCCGCCTCGCCGAACTCCCGTACCCACTCGGTGGCCTGACGGCACGCCTGCTCCATCACCCAGCGGCCGAGCGGCATGATCAGGCCGGTCTCCTCGGCCACCCCGATGAACTCGTCCGGGCCGAGCACCCCGAGCTGCGGATGTCTCCACCGCACCAGCGCCTCGACCGCGACCAACCGGCCGTCGGCCAGCGAGCAGAGCGGCTGGTAGTCGATGTAGAACTCGCCCCGGTCCAGCGCGGCCGGCATCCGCACCGAGACCGCGTAGCGGCTGACCGCCCGGGCGTTCTCCTTGGGGTCGAACAGCGTCCAGCGCCCGCGCCCGGCCTCCTTGGCGCGGTAGAGCGTCAGGTCCGCCGCGCGCACCGCCGCGCCCGGGGTGGTGGTGGCCACCCGGCGCTCCAGCACGCCGACGCTGGCGCCGACGGCCAGCGAGTGGTCGCCCACCTGAACCGGTCTGGCCAGCGCGGCCAGCACCGTCTTGGCGGCGGCCACCGCCTCCTGCTCGCCCCGGCAGTTCTCCAGCAGCACCACGAACTCGTCACCGCCCAGGCGCGCCACCAGGTGGCCGAGCGGGGTCAGCGCGGTCTCCAGCCGCTGGGCCACGGCGGCCAGCAGCTGGTCGCCGGTGTCGTGGCCCAGGCTGTCGTTGACCACCTTGAAGCCGTCCAGGTCCACGTAGCAGAGCCCGAAGCGGGCGCCCGGCTCCGGCTCCTCGAAGAGCTTCTCCAGCCGCTCGAAGAAGGCCACCCGGTTCGGCAGCCCGGTCAGCGGGTCGTGGGTCGCCTGGTGGCGCAGCCGCTCCTGGAGGCGGTACCGGTCGGTGATGTCCTCCAGCATCGCCACCTGGTACAGCGGCGCGCCCTCGTCGTCCCGGATCAGCGAGACGGTCAGGTGGGTCCAGACCACCTCGCCGTCCTGCCGGTAGTACGGCTTGTCGAACTGGAAGTACTCGGTGCGCCCGGAGATCAGGTCCTCGTACGCCTCCCAGACACCGGGGGTGTCCTCGGGGTGGACCAGCTCGTCCACCCGACGGCCCGTCATGTCGATCGGGCCGGTGCCGAAGATCTCCCCGAGCGCCTTGTTCACCGAGATGATGTTGCCGTCGGTGTCGCCGATGCCGATGCCGATCGCGGCCGACTCGAAGAGCGCGCGGAACTTGTTCTCCGACTCCCGCAGCGCCTTCTCCACCTCCAGCTTGGCGGTGTCCGCCGCCAGCCGGATCGCCTCCTGCTCGCGCAGGGTCCGCTCGCGCAGGGCGCGTGCCCAGCCGGCCGCGAAGGAGCCGCACAGCTCGGGGCCGCGCCCGTCCCGGTCCGGCACGCGCTGGAGCAGCTCCACCGCCCGGGCCAGCACCACCGGGTCGGTGAAGTGCGCGTCCACCAGCTGCGCCCCGGCCTGGGCGGCCAGCTCCGGGCGGAACGGCTCCTCGGCCTGCGCGCGGTGCAGCAGCGCGGCCGTCCGGGAGACCAGCCGCCGCAGGATGCCCGGGTGCACGGCGGCGCCGTGGCCGCTGGAGAGCAGCCGCTCCCACTCGCGGTGGAAGCGGACCGCCCGCTCGGCCTCCGCCAGCTCCTCGGTCTCGCCCGGGCCTGCGGTCACGGCTTCAACCCGACGCCCACCAGACCGGTCATCCGCTCCGGGTTCGGCCCGACGGACTCCGGGTCCTCCGGACGCCACTCGGGCAGGTAGACCAGGCCCGGCTCCAGCAGCTCGAAGCCCTCGAAGAAGGCGCCGACCGCCGCGCGGTTGCGCATCGTGATCGGGGTCGGGGTGCGCTTGTACAGGTCCTGGTGGGCCTCGGCCTGGTCCGGCCGGCCCTCCAGGGAGGCGTGGCACAGCACCAGGGCACTGCCGGAGGGCAGCGCGTCGCGCAGCTGCCGGAGCAGCCCGTACGGCTCGTCCTCGTCGGTGATGAAGTGCAGCACCGAGACCATCAGCAGCGCGACCGGCTCGCCGTCCGCCAGCAGGGCCTTCACCTCGGGGCGGGCCAGGATGCCGGCCGGGTCGCGCAGATCGGCCTCGACCACCAGGCTCTGCGGGTCGTCCTTGAGCAGCAGCCGGCTGTGCGCGACGGCGATCGGGTCGTGGTCGACGTAGACCACCTGGCTGTCGGGGCGGATCGCCTGGGCGACCTCGTGCACCGCGCCGAAGGTCGGGATGCCGGAGCCGATGTCCAGGAAGCGGGAGACGCCGCTCTCGGCCAGGAACTGGACGGCGCGGCGCAGGAAGGCGCGGTTGGCGCGCATGATCTCGGGCAGCTCGGGCCAGAGCTCCATGGCCTTGCGGGCCATCATCCGGTCGACCTCGAAGTTGTGCGAACCACCCAGGTAGTAGTCGTACATCCGGGCCGCGTTCGGCTTGTCCAGGTCCGTTCCGGCGGGCACCCAGTTCGCTTGCTGCATGACCGCACCCCTACCGGTTCTGATTCTGACGGGACAACACGAGGATCTTCCTATCATCGCTCCGCCGCCTGTCACCAGCGAAGCAGCAGAGACAGAAGTGAACAGTGGGGCGATTGGGCTCCCGCGCCGCCGCCTGGTCGGCCCCTCCGATCCGGCCCAGAATGGAAGCCTCATGGCCGGACGGATCGAGGACTACGCGCTCCTCGGAGACCTCCAGACCGCCGCCCTGGTGGGCCGGGACGGTGCGGTCGACTGGCTCTGCCTGCCCCGCTTCGACTCCCCCAGCTGCTTCGCCGGACTGCTCGGCACCGACCGGCACGGCGCCTGGCGGCTGGCCCCCGAGGGCGGCGGGCCGTGCACGGAGCGCCGGTACCTGCCGGAGACCCTGGTGCTGGAGTCGGTCTGGCGCACCCCCACCGGCGCGGTGCGGATCACCGACTTCATGCCCCAGCGCGACCGGCTGCCGCGGCTGGTGCGGCTGGTGGAGGGGCTGAGCGGGACCGTCCGGATGCGCGGGACGCTGCGGCTGCGGTTCAACCACGGACGGATCGAACCCTGGGTGCGCCGCACCGACCACCACCGGATCGCGGTGGCGGGCCCGGACGCGGCCTGGCTGCGGGTGCCGCCGGGGGTGCACACCTGGGGCGAGGACGGGGCCACCGTGTCCGAGTTCACCGTGCGGGCCGGCGAGCAGGTCCCGTTCGTGCTCACCTGGCAGCCCTCCCACCACACCACCACGCCCCGCACCGACCCGGCCGGGCTGCTCGCCTCCACCGTGCGGCGCTGGCAGGACTGGGCGGCGGGCTGCCGCTACCGGGGGCCGTACCGGGAGCAGGTGCTGCGCTCGCTGATCACCCTCAAGGCGCTCACCTACGACCCGACCGGCGGGATCGTGGCCGCGCCGACCGCCTCGCTGCCCGAGCACCCGGGCGGCGAGCGGAACTGGGACTACCGCTTCTGCTGGCTGCGCGACTCCAGCCTGACCCTGGCGGCGCTGCTGCGCGGGGGCTTCCGGGAGGAGGCGGCGGCCTGGCGCCAGTGGCTGCTGCGGGCCATCGCGGGCGACCCGGGCGACCTCCAGGCGGTGTACGGGGTGGCCGGGGAGCGGACCCTGCCGGAGACGCTGGCCGACTGGCTGCCCGGTTACCGGGGCTCGACCCCGGTCCGATTCGGCAACGCCGCCGTCCACCAGCTCCAACTCGACGTCTACGGCGAGGTGTTGGACACCCTGGAGCTCTCCTGGCAGGCGGGTGTGCCGATGGAGCGTCAGGTCTGGGGACTGCTCCGCTCACTGATGGCCTTCCTGGAGCTGCACTGGCGCGAGCCCGACGAGGGCCTATGGGAAGTCCGGGGCGGGAAACGGCAGTTCGTCCACTCCAAGATGATGGTCTGGGTGGCCGCCGACCGCGCCGTCCGGCTCGCCGAGGTCACCGGGCTGCCCGCTCCGCTGGAGCGCTGGCGGGCCCTGCGCGACGCGGTGCACGCCGAGGTCTGCGAGTACGGCTACGACCACCACCGCGGGGTCTTCGTCCAGGCCTACGGGGGGCGGGAGTTGGACGCCGCCACGCTGCTGCTCGCCAAGTACGGCTTCCTGCCGCCGACCGACCCGAGGGTGGTGCGGACGGTGGACGCGGTGCGCACCGAGCTGGACCACGGCGGCTTCGTCCGCCGCTACCGCACCACCCCGGACGGGGTGCCCGGCCCCGACGGGCTGGCCGGGCCGGAGGGCGCCTTCCTGGCCTGCTCGTTCTGGCTGGCCGACGCGTTGACCGCCACCGGGCGCCGTGAACAGGCCCGCGAGCTGTTCGAGCGGGTGCTCGCGCTGACCAACGACCTGGGCCTGCTGGCCGAGGAGTACGACCCCCGGACGGGGCACCAACTCGGCAACGCCCCACAGGCGTTCACCCATGTCGGGCTGGTGAACACCGCCTTCGCCCTGGACGGCGGCGAGGCGGCCGACCCCACCGCCGTGGGGTCGGCCGCCGTGCTGTGACGCCGTGCTGTGACGCCGGGTCAGCTGACGGTCAGCTGGCGGTGCAGCTCAGCGTCGGGGCCGCGTTGGCGCCCGAGTAGTTCGCGCCGAAGCCGAAGCCGGTGGAACCGCCCGCCCCGACCGTGCCGTTGTAGCCGGCGTTGACCACCGAGACGGAGCTGCCGCTCTGGGTCACGGTGCCGTTCCACAGGTTGCTGATCTGCTGGTTGCCGCCCCAGCTCCAGGTGACCTTCCAGCTGTTGGTGGGCGCGGTGCCGGTGTTGGTGACGGTGACGTCGGCGTTGAAGCCGGAGCCCCAGTCGTTGCTCACCTTGTAGGTCGCGGTGCACCCCGCGTTGCCACCGCCGCTGCCCGCCTGGGTGGTGACGGTCAGGGCCGCGGAGGCCGCCGACACGTTGCCGGCCGCGTCCCGGGCCTTGACGGTGTAGGCGTAGGCGGTGGAGGCCGTCAGCCCGCTGTCGGTGTACGAGGTGGTGGTGGAGGTGCCGACCTGCACACCGCCGCGGAAGATCTGGTACCCCGTCACCCCGGTGTTGTCCGTCGAGGCCGTCCAGCCGAGCGTGACGCTGCTGCTGGTGGCGGTGCCGGTCAGACCGGTGGGCGCGGTCGGGGCGGTGGTGTCACCGGGGTTGGTGGTGCCGACCGGCGGGTAGGCGTTGGCCAGCAGCTGGCGGAACTGGGCGGAGAACCACTCGCCCGCCAGCGGGGCGCCGCCGAGCGCGCCGGACATCTTGAAGTTGTTGCGCACGTTGCCGGTGTACGTCGGGTCGCACATCCGGTCGAAGCCCTTGCCCTGGTCGTTCGGGATCTCCTGGCTGTTGCCGTCCGACTCGCCCGGAGGCTTCACCCACACGTAGGAGTCGATACCCGCCTCGGGCGCGGCGGTCGGCCGCTCGCCGAGACCCGCACTGGCCTGGTTGCACCAGTTGCCCAGCTGGAAGCGGCGGTCGATCCGGCCACCGTCCACGTAGGCGTCACCGGTGGTCTTCGGGCCGGGGCCGGTCGGCCGGTCCGGGCCGCCCCAGCCGTTGCGGGAGGTGTCGATCAGCATGCCGACGTTCGCGTCGAAGCCGGCCTCGACCGCCTTCTGACGGAAGGCCTTGGCGTAGGAGAGCTCGTCGACGTACCGGTTCCAGTCCACCCACTTCGAGGTGCCCCGGATCGACTGGCCGTTCACGGTGTCGTCGATGGTGAAGTAGGGCTCCTTCAGCGCCGAGTAGTTGGCGGTGTTGACCACGAAGCCCTGCACGTTGGCGACGGTGGAGCCGGACGAGGTGGCGGCCTGGTAAAGGGTGTTGACGCTGGGGCCGAGGTTGGAGTCCCAGCCCAGCCAGCCGTGGTGGCCCGCGTCGATGTAGTTGTAGACGTTCGAGATCGCGCCGAGCTTGTTGAGCGCGTAGCCCACGCCCGTCACGTAGTTGCCGTTCGCCTTCATCACGTCACAGTTCGGGGTGGCGGTGGGGGTGCCGCCCGCGTTGGTGACGAGGTTGGGCAGGGAGTCGAGCTCGACCGTGGTGACGATCCGCAGACCCGCGTAAGCCGGGTCGGCCAGGATGGCGGCGATCGGGTCGATGTACTCGGTCTTGTAGCGGCCGATCTCGGTCGGGCCGAGCTCGCCGTTGGAGGAGAGCGCGGCGCAGTCGCGGCCGGGCAGGTCGTAGATCACGACCTGGAAGACGTACGGCTTGCCCGCGGCCTGCCGGACCGCCTCGTTGAGGTGGGCCCGCAGGCCCATCTTGGAGGAGCTGCCGTTGATCGCGGAGATGCGGTCCAGCCACAGGTAGGTGGGCTGGTTGGCCACCGCGGAACCGCCCGGCTCGGCGGCGGCGCGGGCCGACCACTCGGGGTTCACGTAGACCCCGGCACCGATGTACGGGTTGTCGACCTTGGTGGCGGCTTGCGCCGTGCCGGCCGCGCCGGCCACCGGGAGCAGGGAAGCCGCGCCCAGCGTGACGACCGCGGCGGCCGTCCGAAGGCGACGGAGGAGCTGTCCTGACACGTGCGGATCCTTTCGGGTGGGGGAGATCCGGGTGCGAGCAGCGTGCTGCCTTGCAGGTGAATGTGGGAGCGCTCCCACAATATGTCGAACCATTGGGCCGTGAGGGGTCCGGGTTCACGGCATATCAACCCACGGAGTTCCGGATGCGTCAAGGACCCGAGTCAGAGTTTGGTGGGAGCGCTCCCGGACTGATGCGAGGACAAGGGCCCGGGTCTCCCCGGGCCCTGACGGACGGTCAGCCCTGGTCGGCGGCTACTCGGCGGCGGCGCACTGGCCGAGGGCGGCCACCGACTGCTGCACGGTGCCGGGCAGGGTCGCCATGTCCGGTGCCTGGTTGGTCTTCGCGTTCTGCGCCAGCTTGCCGTAGACCTCGGCCAGCTGCTTGGCGGCGGCCTTGCCCTCGGGGTGCTTGATCTTCTCGGCGTCCTCGCCGAACTGCTTGGCGATGGCCTCCAGATCGGCGGTCGCCTTGGCCTTGTCGGCCATGTCGGCGGTGAGCTTCTGACCCGCCTCGGTGATGTGCTTCATGGTGTCCCGGCACGGGCCGCCGGCGCCGACACCGTTCCGCTCGGCGGAGCCCTGTCCGGCCGTGGTCGAATTGGCGCCCGCCGACGGCTTGGCCGCCTCGACGGCAGTGCCGGAACCGCCCGACGAACACGCTCCCGCACCGAATGCCACCGCCACGACGAATACCGCTGCGGCCAAGCCGCGGTGCGAAATCCGAGTGCCCATCTGCGTATTGCTCCCCCGTGCGTCCTGCCGTGATCCGCCTGCAGTCGACCACACTGCTGACAGGGTGTCAATGGATTCCGGGCATCGGCTGTCCCATGGTCATCAACGCTCTGAACTGGCGATAAGACCTGTTGCTGACGGGTAACACCATCCGGTAGCTTGCCGCTCGCTCCAAGATTCAACATCGGTGTCTTCGTCCGGGGGAAGGACGCCAACAGACGCGCCGGCGACCGTTCCTGACGGCCGCTCCGGTGTCGTTCCTTCGTGGGCCCACCTCCTTCGGGCGGAGCTCACGGAAGGCAGACTGTGTTCTCGCAACGCGCGAATGGAATACGGGGTGCTTCGCGTACGGTCGCCACGGCGGTCGTCCTCGCGATGGCATCCTCATTGGTCTCGACAGCGGTGGGGACGGCCTCGGCGGCCGTGCCGAGGGGGGTGAGGACGGAAGCCCCACCGGCCGGCTCGGAAGCCGAACTCGACGCCCGGATCAAGGTGATGGACGCGGCGGCGGACGACCGCCGGGCCCGCGCCATCCTGGCCCGCGCCATGCACGCGGGCGGCCCGGCGATGAAGGCCGGCGCCGGCACCATGCTGGCCTCCGAGGACCTCGGCCCGTGGCCGGGCTGGTCGCTGTACTACGGCTCGGTCACCTCGGACAACGTCGCCAATGCCAAGGGCGAGCGCTCCAGCGGCCGCACCCTCGGCGAGGGCATCGGGCAGGTCAGGCAGACCGCCCAGTCCGCGATGGCCTACGGGCAGCTGCACGTCGGCGTGCTGACCACGGACGGCAAGCTGTACGACAAGGTCCGCAACGCCAACGGCGACTGGCTGACCCCGATCCTGGTCAGCGACGACCCGCGGAACGTGGCGTTCAGCCAGGCCGCGCTGCCCAACGGCGAGCTGCACTTCACCGTCCTGTCCTCGGACGGCACCGTGCGCGACCACGTCTACAACCCGGGCGAGTACCCGGGCTGGTACATGGGCTACCAGGGCACCGACCGCACCGTGCGGTTCGACTCGCTGCCCGGCAAGGTCAAGGGCCTGGCCACGGCCGGTCTGCCCAACAACGACCTGCACCTCGAACTGCTCACCACCGACGGCAAGGTGTGGACCAACGTCCGCAAGTCCGGCGGTACCTGGAGCGGCGTCACCGCCGCCGACAGCGGGACCACGACCGCCGCCGTCTCGGCCGTGGCCACCGCCAACGGCGAAGTCCGGCTGGGTCTGCTCGGCACCGACAAGAAGGTCCGCGAGAAGGTCCGCAAGACGGACGGCACCTGGGCCGCCGCCACCACCGTGGACGCCACCGGCAACGCCGCCGCCATCGCCGCCACGGCCGTGCCGAACGCGCTGCCGCACCTGGCGGTGCTCACCACCACCGGCACCGTCAACGACTTCGCGCTCCAGGCCGCCAACACCTGGACCAAGACGGCGCTCACCGCCCCGAAGGCGACCGCGCTCTCGCTGGGCGCGCTGACCACCGGCGAACTCCAGCTGGACGTCACCGGCGCCGACGGCCTGGCCTGGCACACCGGCCGTGCGGCCAACGGCAGTTGGTCCGCCCCGGTGATGGTGGACGGGACGCAGGGCCGGGTCGCCGACGTGGCGGTCACCGGTGCTCCCAACAACGACGTCCACGTCCTCACCCTGGGCACCGACGGCCTGGTCTGGCTGCGCACCCACCGCGCGGACAGCACCTGGTGGGCCACCAACGTCACGGCCGCCACGGTGGCCGACGGCTCCAAGCTGGCCAAGGCGGTCACCGCCGCCACCGCCCCCAACGGCGACCTGCACCTGGTGACGCTGGGCACGGACAACCTCGTCCGTTCCTCCGTCCGCGGCGCCAACGGGAGTTGGTCGGCCGCCACGGTGATCGACGGCAGCGGGCAGGCCCGCGCGGTGGCCGCCACCGCCGCCGCCAACGGCGAGGTCCACGCGGCCGTGCTCCGGGCCGACGGCACGGTGCAGGACCTGACCCGCGCCACCGCCGGCAGCTGGAGCGCCGCCACCGTCGTCACCCCGCACGCCAAGGGCGTCGCGGCGGCGGCCACGCCGAACGGCGAGCTGACCGTCGGCGTGCTCACCGACGACAACAAGGTCTCCGCCACCACCCGTGGCACCAACGGCAGTTGGAGCACCCCCGCGGTCGTCCGGGACTACCCCAGCCGGCAGATCGCCGCCACCGGCGGCGCGGACAACCGGGTGCACCTGGTCGCCCTCGACACCGACGGCGCCGCCATGGACAGCGTCCGGGGCGCCGACGGCAAGTGGACCAACGACGGTGCCTCCTACGGCATGATCGACCGGAACACCACCAGCGTCCAGGCCGCCGCCCTGCCCAACGGTGACCTGCACGTCAACCAGTTCACCGCCAACCGCTCGGTCGGCGCCGGCACCCAGGACGAGTCCCGGGCCAAGGCCGACGACGACGCCCGCGGCTCGCGCGACCTGGGCCTGGAGCAGTTCGTCTCCCCGTACGCGACCGCCTCGGGGACGAAGCTGCCGCAGTACGACACCGACGTCACCAACTTCATGTCCTCCAGCGGCGTCACCGCGCGCAACGCGCTCGCGCTGCAGTACCTGCCCGCCCCGGCCCGGTCCACCGACCCGGCCGCGCTGGCCAAGGTGGACCAGGTCGTCCAGGAGCTGATCGCCGAGAACGGCGGCCAGGACACCTTCGGCATCTTCACCTTCCTCGGCACCAGCGCCAAGGAGGGATCGGCCGACGACGTCCGCCGGTTCATCCAGTACCACGGCATGCCGATGACCGCCCCGGTCAAGGGCACGCCGGAGTTCCGGATCGAGGTCGAGGCGCTCAAGGCCCGCTGGGCCGGCGGCGACGTCTCCAACCCGGTGGACTGGAAGAAGGTCCTGGTCGAGGTCGAGGAGACCGCCTGGGCCGAGTGGAAGACCGAGCTGGCCGGGCAGACCCAGCCGCGCTCGGACGTGCTCAAGGCCGAGGTCGACGCCCTGACGGCGCTTCAGAGCGGCTCCGAGGCGCTGCACCAGGCGCTCGGCTACGGCTGGTCGGCCGGCGAGATCCTCAAGTGGCAGGCCAACCCGACCAAGCGGCAGCCGAACGCGCCCCCGCGCACGGACGCCCAGGCCACCGCCGACCTCGCCACCATCAAGACCCTGGTGACCGCGCAGGCCGCCGTGGCCCGCAAGGCCGCCAACGACGCCAAGCTGGCCGCCGACAAGGTCCCGGCCGCCCTGGCCGCCGGTGACAAGATCGCCGACGACAACGGGCTGCCGCGCGGCCGCGGGATGGCCTACGCCATCCAGTCCGCCCAGGTCACCAAGGCCTCGGCGGCCGCCGCGCTGGCCACCGCCAACGCGCTGGACGTCGCAGTCCAGGCCGTGAACGGCACCGCCGCCACCAGCGCCACCCTGCTCGCCAACGCCCAGGCCCAGGCCGCGGCCGCCCGCGCGCAGTTCCAGCGCCAGTCCGCCGAGGACAGCGCCGCCCGCGCCGCCGCGCTGGCCGACACCGCCAAGGCCAAGGCCGACGCGGCCGCCGCCGCGGCGGCCAACGTGGCCACCGCCAAGGCCCAGGCCCAGCAGGCCCAGGCCGACGCCACCGCCGCGCTGGAGCGGGCGAAGACCGCCGCCGCCAACGCGGAGACGGAGCGTCAGAACGCCGCCAAGGCCAAGGCCGAGGCGGAGAAGCAGCGCGGCAACGCCAGGACCGCGCTGAACGACACGCTCGACAAGTTCAAGGCCGCCGACGACAAGCGCAAGCAGGCGCACGGCTCCAACGCCGACTCGGTGAAGCGGGCCCAGGCGGCCAAGGAGGCGGAGGCCCAGGCCGCCGCCGCCCGCCGTTCCGCCGCCGACGCGCAGCGCCGCAAGGACGTGGCCGCCGCCAACGCGCAGGCGCTGGCAGCCGCCGCGGTCGCCGCCGAGGGCACCTCCTCGGCCGCCGAGGCCAAGGCCGCCGCACAGGCCGCCGCGACCGCCGCACAGCAGGCCGGAGCCGAGGCCGACCAGGCCAACGTCAAGGCCACGGACACCACTTCGGCCTCGACCGCCGCCCGTGAGGCGGCCACCACGGCCGCCGCCGCCGCGGCCCGGGCCACCACCTGGGCGGCCGACGCCCAGGCGAACGCCCTGCTGGCGTACTCCACCGCGATGACCGCCGAGGCCGCCGCGGCCTACGCGGTCGACAACGCGGAGACCGCCGCCAAGAAGGCCACCGAGGCCGCGAGCGCGTCCGAGCAGGCCGCGCAGGAGTCCCTCAAGGCCAACACCGCCGCGGTGGCCGCCAAGAAGGACGTGGACTCGGCCGTCACGGCGGCCGGCAACGCGGCCGGTCAGGCGTACGCGGCCGGCCAGGCCGCCGCGCTGGCCCGGGCCGCCGCCGCCACGGTGACCGCCCCGGCGAACACCGCCATCGAGCTCGGCACCCCGTTCGCCACGACCGACTCCTCGGCCGGGCTCGCGGTGCTGGCCTCACAGGGTGCCAAGACCCTGGCCGAGCAGCAGACCGCCGTCTCGGACGCCAACGCCGCGTACTCCGCGAAGCTGGCCGCCGATGCCAAGGCCGCTGCCGAACGGGCCAGTGGCGACAGCAAGTTGGCGGCCGAGGCGGCAGCGAGGGCGGCGACCTCCGCCGCCGATGCCGCCAAGTACGCCGACGCCGCGCAGAAGTCGGCGGCCAACGCGGCCACCGACTCCGAGGCGGCCAAGGCAGCGGCGGCCAAGACCGCCGAGCTGGACGCGGCGGCCCGGGCCCAGGCCCAGGCGGCGGCGAAGTCGGCCCAGGACGCCCTGACCGACTCCCAGGCCGCCGACGCGGCCGCCAGTGCGGCGGAGCAGGACGCGACCGTGGCGGCGCAGGCCGCCAAGGACGCGGACGCCACCGCCAAGAACGCCCGCACCACGGCCGACCAGGCCAAGCAGAACGCCGACGCGGCCGAGAAGTCGGCCGCCACCGCGAAGGCCGACGCGGCCAAGGCCGAGGAGGCCGCCAAGGCCGCCGAGGAGCAGCTGCGCCGGGACGAGGCGGCGCTGGCCGCGCAGATCAAGGCCGCCCAGGAGGCCGCCAAGCAGCGGCACGACCTGGACGCCCGGCTGAAGGCGCTGGACACCCAGGCGAAGGTCCGGGTCGGCCGGTCCAACCTGTCCTACCTGTTCCAGGTCGGCGGCGTCGCCTCCAAGACGCTGGCTGTCTCCCGGCTCGCCGGGCCGGGCTCGGCGCAGCCGGAGCTCTTCTTCGACCAGGACGTCTGGAACGCCTGGCAGAAGGACGTCGACTCGGCGAGCGACCTGATGAACGGGATGAGCACCCGTCAGGACGAGCGCGAGGACACCGTCTGGAAGTACTTCACCTCGGACTTCGCCGACAGCGAGCCCGAGTACGACACCGCGGTGACCAAGGCGCTGAGCCCGGGCCAGGTCTACTCCCGGATCGGCGGCGGCCTCAGCTGGGGCTGGCCGGTCAACGTCCCGCAGGCCACGCCCGAGGCGAAGGCCCGGGTCGGCGAGATCATCCGGCAGAAGCAGGCCGAGGGCGGCGACCCGTACGGCCTGTGGGGTCTGATGCTGTACTCCCCGCAGATGCAGGGGTCGGCGGACGACGTCCGGCGCTTCATCGAGTACAAGGGCTTCCCCACCGTCTCCCCGGTCAAGGGCACGCCGGAGTTCCGGCGCGAGGTGGAGAGCCTGAAGACCCGCTGGTCCAGCGGTGACCCGACCAACCCCCAGGACCCGTACGTGGTGCTGGTGGAGGTCCTGGAGACCGCCTCGGCCGAGTGGGAGGCGGAGTACGCCACCCAGTCGCAGCAGCGCACCGAGATCGCCAACGCCGAGATCAAGGCGCTGACCGCGCTGCAGTCCAGCGCGGTGGCGATGCACGACGCGCTCGGCAACGCGTGGGTCGCCAAGAACCTGATGGAGGCTCAGGCCGACCCGCACAGCACGTGGAACACCACGATCAAGCACTGGCCCGAGTGGTTCAACGGCGACAACTTCTCCTCCGACGGCAAGCCGATCTCGGTGGACGCGGACCTGGCGAAGCTGAAGCAGCGGGTGGACGGCCTCTCGGCCACCGCCGACCAGAACGCGGTCAACGCCAAGTCGGCCGACACCACGGCGAGTTCGGCCTCGGCGGCGGCGCAGGCCATCGCCACCGCGAACGGCATGCCGATCGACCGCGGCCTGTCCTACGCCAAGCAGTCGGCGCAGGTCACCAAGTCCGCCGCGGCGGCCTCCCAGGCCACCGCGCTGGCCCTGAAGACCGCGGTGGCGGCGACCAACGCGACGCTGCACGACAGCGCCGCCCTGCTGGCCAACGCCAGTGCCCAGGCGCACGCCGCCCGGGCCGCCTTCCTGCGCGAGACCGCGCAGGACAGCGCCCAGAAGGCGGAGGCCGACGCGGTCGCCGCCGAGGGCAAGGCGCGGGCCGCCGCCGACGCGGCGGCGATCGTGGCCCAGGACAAGGCCAGGATCGTCCCGCTGGAGGCCAGCTCCAAGGCCGAGGCCGCCAAGGCCAAGGACGCGGCGGCCACCGCCGAGCGGGAGCGGCAGAACGCCGCCGCCGCCCGGCAGACGGCGGACGCGGAGCGGGCCAAGGCCGCGACCGCCACGGCGGACGCGCAGCGTCAGGCCGAGGCAGCGGCGGCCGAGGAGTCCCGGGCCAAGGGCGACGCCCAGACCGCCGACCAGGCGGAGGCCCGGGCCAAGCAGGCCGAGACCGACGCGGCGGGCGCCCGTACCCGGGCGGAGACCGCGCGCAAGGACATGGACAAGGCACGGGCCGTCTCCGCGGCGGCCGACGCCGACTACGCCGCCAAGCGCGGCACCGATGCGGCGGCAGCGGCCGAGGCCGCGGCCAAGGACGCCCGCACCGCGGCCAACGCCGCGGCCCGGGCGGCGGCCCAGGCCGAGATGGATGCCGACACGGCCTCCACCGCGGCGGTGAACGCCCGCGAGGCGGCCACCAACAGCACTGCGGCAGCGGGCAAGTCGAACGCTGCCGCCGGTGTGGCCCGCGCGGCGGCGAGCCGCACCAGCGCCAACGCGTCCGAGGGCCACGCCCTCGCCGCCGAGGCCATCATGCAGGCCGGCATCGCGAAGGAGAACTCCGACGCGGCCACCGCGCTGGCCAAGTCCTCCGCACAGCACGCGGCTGACGCCAAGTCAGCCGCAGCGGGCGCGAAGAAGGAGGCCGACGCGGCCGCCTCGGACAGCGCCACCGCCTCCGGCCAGGCGCACGCCGCCTCGCAGCAGGCGGAGATCGCCCGGGACACGGCGGCGGCGGTCAACGCCCCGGCGGACCAGGCGATCCAGCTGGGCATCGCCTTCGCGGCGACCAACGCCACGGCCGGTCTGTCGGTCGTGGTCGCGGACACCGCGAAGACCCTGGCGGAGCAGTCCGTCGCGGTCGCCGAGCTGCGCGCGGCCGAGGCCGAGGCGTACGCGAAGGCGGCGCAGGACGCGGCCGACCGTGCGGCCGGGGACGCCAAGTTGGCGGCCCAGGCGGCGGCCGACGCGGCCAAGTCGGCGGCCAAGGCCTCCAAGGCGGCGGCCGCGGCGCTCAAGTCGGCCAACCAGGCGGCGGCCGACTCCAAGGAGGTCCAGGCCGTCTCGCAGCGGCTGGACGAGCTCAACGCGCAGGCCCAGGCCGACTCCTGGAAGGCCGACGAGTCCGCTCGCCAGGCCGACCAGGAGGCCGCCGCAGCCCGTGCGTCGGCGGACGCCAGCGAGCTCGACGCCGCCAAGGCCCGTACCTCGGCCACCCAGGCGAGGCAGTCCGCGAACAACGCGGACCAGTACGCCACCAGCGCCGAGGCCTCGGCCGAGAACGCCAAGACCTCGGCGGCCAACGCACGTTCGGACGCCCAGCGGGCGCAGGACATCGCGGACGCCACCGAGCAGATGGAGCAGTCGCCGCCGCCGGCCAACGCCCCGGCGTTCGACAACGAGTTCCCCGGACTGCACATCGAACCCGTCGTGACGGGTGAGGGGCAGGCCACCGGCCAGTGCGGGTTCAACCCGGACAACTGGCTGCACTGCAGGCTGCCGGCCGACATCCACCTCACCGGCAAGGCGCTGGCCTTCCTGGTCACGTGCGACAACCCGAACGCGACCGCGGCCGCCTGCATCGCGACCGGCAAGTACAAGAAGGACTACATCGACTCCTACCCGGTGGACCTGACGGTCCACCAGGTGATCGACGTCGACATGGTCGAGGTGAACAAGGCCTTCTGGGGTGGCCTCGCCTACAGCCTGGTGAGCGACTTCATCGGCTGCGCCAAGCACCTGTCGGTCTTCAACACGGACTGCCAGTGGGCGGCCGCCAGTCTGCTCCTGCCCGCGGCCCTCAAGGTCGCGGTCCGGGGTGCCCTGGCGGTCCGGATGGCCATCATCCTCGGTGACATGGCGGGCCTGGAGGCGGGGGTCAACTTCCTCGGCCAGGTCGTCCGGACCGCGGCGATGGACATCCGCACGGCGAACAAGCTGCGCCTCGCGGCGCTGACCTCCTGGATCCGGAAGTTCCCGGAGAAGGCGATCGCCTGCATCCGGCCGCTGCACAGCTTCCCGGCCGGGACGGCGGTGCTGATGGCGGACGGCAGCGTCAAGCAGATCCAGAACGTCGAGGTCGGCGACGCGGTGCGCAGCGCCGCGGGCGGCGGCGCGGCCGAGTCGCACCTGGTGACCCGGACGTTCGTCACCTACCACGACGTGGAGTTCACCGAGCTGACGGTCTCCACGCCGGACGGCGCACGGCAGGTCACCAGCACGCAGAACCACCCGTACTACGACCAGAGCCGCTCGGAGTTCGTCAACGCCTCCGAGCTCAGGACCGGGGAGCGGCTGCAGTCCGAGGGCGGCGCACCGGTGACGGTGCTCGCGGTCCGCAACTACACCGACTCGATGGTCACCTACGACCTGACCGTGGCCGACCTGCACACGTACTTCGTGCTCGCCGGCGCCACCCCGGTCCTGGTGCACAACGACGAGAACCCGAACTGCGGCCTGGACCTGGCGAAGCTGCTCATCGACGACAACCACATCGTCAACGGCCACACCCCGGAGGGCATCTACGCGGATGACATCTCCAAGACGGAGTGGCTCAAGGGCACCACGCCGGAGTCCCGGGCCGAGAAGATCCGGGAGGTGATGGCCAAGGGCGACGAGGTCCTCGACACCCAGAACCGCAACGGCGAGGTGTGGGAGTTCAAGTTCGACAAGCCGATCGGGAAGACTCGGGCCAACAACCCGAAGGACGCGGAGGACCTGTACGTGCTGCGCGTCTACATCGATCCGGACACCCTGCAGGTCCGGAACGCCTTCCCGGTCAAGCGATAGGGGGACTCCGTGATCACCATGGCCTTCAGCCGGACCGGCCGGTACGCCGGGCACGGCCGGGAGCACGACCCCGCCGTGGATCTCGCCACGGTCAGGCAGGGCGATCTGCGCTGGTACTGCTTCCTCGGCGTGGCGACCCTCCGGATCGACGGTGCCGACTTCTCCCCGCCGTGGGAGTGGACGCCCGTTCTCGATCTGCTGTGGTCCCTGAAGGGCGTGGTCCTGGCACTGGAGCGGGGTGAGCGCAGCACGGTCGGCTTCACCGAGAACGCGGAGCTGATCGAGTTCACCCCGCAGCCGGACGGGGCGGTCCGGGTGACCGCCACGTACGCACCGGACGAGGCGCTCTGCCCGGCCGGCGCGCTCAAGGACGCCTGGCTGGACTTCAGGCAGACCGTCCTGACCGGCCTAGGGACGGAGTACCCGCCGCTGGCGGGCAACCCCGCGCTGGCCGATCTGGCGCTCTGAGGGAGCGGAAGGGGCCGTCGGTTCGACCGACGGCCCCTTTCGCATTCCCCGACGCTCCGTCAGGCCGGGAAGATCCAGTGCCGCAGGGCCTTGGTGACCAGCGGGATGGCGATGTAGACCATCAGGAGGCAGATCACCGGGGCCAGCAGTACGGTGCGGGCCAGCACCGGCACCGAGGTGAGGTGGGGCACCAGGAAGAGGTTGACCACCGAGGTGATCGGGGCGATGGCCAGGGTGGAGACGATCCACATCTTCCAGCGGCGCGGCCCCGGCTTGGGGCCGGCCGGGGCGGGGGACGCGGTGGCCGCGAACCAGCCGTCCACGCCGCGGAGCTCCTGGCGGCCGACCATCCGGTGGTAGCCGTCCTCGCTCCCCTTGGCGAGCAGGGCGACCCGGATCGGGGACTCCTGCCAGCTGCGGAAGGCGGCGGCGTCCTGGAAGTGCAGCAGCAGCCGCCAGGGCCCGTCCGGCTCGGTGGGCGGCAGCAGGCCGGTGCCGGTGCTGCCGGGGTGGGTGCCGGCCGCCTCCAGGATGCCGCGGGCCCAGACCTTGAACTCCTCCTCGTGTCCGGCGTCGACCTGTTCGGTGATGTACAACGTGATCTGGTCGGAGCTCTCCTGCCGCGCCGTGGTGCTCACTGCTCCGGTCCTCCCCCGGCCCCTTCGGACCGCCTCGTGCCCGCTCGCCCCCGTCGGCCGTCGGATCGGCCGCGAACCTTCCCAGCATGGACCCCCGACGCCCCGGGCGGGACCAGGAGACTGATGGTCCGTCAGCTCTCGGTCAAGTCCGCGTACGGAGTCCGCTCCCGGAGTCCTCGGGGTCCGTCTCCCCCGGGTGGGCCGGGCCGCCGCCGGGCCCGTGGTTCTCCGGCTGGCCGGATCCGCTCGGGCGCTGGCGTGTTCGTTCCGCTGTGGCCGGTAGTGCCATGGTCAAAGTGACAATGAACGACACGGGGTGTCGAATCCACGGCATGAACGGACGTTCCGTAGCAGACTGAGCAGGAGCTCCACGCCCGGGCGGCGTGGGCGCCGCGCCGTCGGCCCGCCGCCCGTGGCCCGGCCGTTCCGGCCGGAGCCCGCCCGGGCACTCGCCCGGTGCGGCACGACCCAAGGAGACGTGATCCCGGTGACCCCGCTACGCCCCGGCCTGACCGCCGTCCAGTCGGCGCCCGAGCAGCAGGCCGTCGAGAGCCCGATACCGCTCAGCGAGTCCGCCGCGCTGAGCCATCTGAGCGGCGTCTGTTTCAAGATCGGACCTCCCCGGCTGGTCGGTGTGGAGTCCGAGTGGTTCGTCCACGACACCCTCTCCCCCGCCGCTCCGGTGGCCCCCTCCAGAATCGCGGAGGCGCTCGGCGCCCTCCCGGTCCACCAGGGGCCGGACGGTCCGCTCCTCCCCTCCGGCAGCGTCCTCACCCGTGAGCCGGGCGGGCAGGTCGAGCTCAGCTCCCCGCCCGCCGCCACCCCCGAGGCCTGCGCCGAACTCCTGCTGGCCGACCAGGCCGCCCTCCGCACCACCCTCGCCGCCCACGGACTGCGGCTGACCGGCAGCGGCACCGACCCGCTGGGGCGCGAGCGCCTGATGGGCCTGGACCACCCCCGCTACCTGGCCATGGAGCACCACTTCGAACGGGCCAATCCGTGGGGCCGGGTGATGATGACCGGCACCGCCTCCGCGCAGGTCTGCGTGGACGCCGGCACCGAGGACGGGCCGCTCTCGCACCCCGCCCGCTGGCAGCTGCTCCACCTGCTCGGCCCGGTCCTGGTCGCGGCGTTCGCCAACTCCCCCCTGCTGGACGGCCGTCCGACCGGCCACCGGTCGACCCGTCAGCTGGTCTGGTCCCGGATGGACCCGACCCGCACCCTGGCCCCCGTGCTCGACGGCGACCCGCGCGAGCGCTGGGCCGAGTACGTGCTGGACGCCGAGGTGCTCTGCATCCGCCGCCCGGACGGCCTGCCGTGGACCGCCCCGCCCGGCCTCACCTTCCGCGGCTGGCTCCGCGGCGGAGGCGAGCGCCCGGCCACCCTGGCCGACCTGGAGTACCACCGCACCACGCTCTTCCCGCCGGTCCGCCCGCGCGGCCACCTGGAGCTGCGGATGATCGACGCCCAGCCCGGCGAGGGCTGGCAGGTGCCGCTCGCCCTGGTCTCCGCGCTGCTGGACGACCCGGCCGCCGCCGACGGCGCCCTCGAGGCATTGGAGCCGCTGGGCACCCCGTCCTACCGCGACCGGCACCCGCCGCGCACCGAACTCTGGCACCGCGCCGCCGCGCTGGCGGTGGCCGACCCTCAGCTGCGGCGGGCCGCGCTGGCCTGCTTCGCGCTGGCCGACCAGGCGCTGGCCCGGCGCGGCGCCCCCGCCGCCCGGCTGCGCACCGCGCTGGCCGACTTCGCCGAGCGCTACCCCGCCCGCGGCCGGTGCCCCGCCGACGACCAACTCGACGCCGTGCGCTCCGGCGCGCTCCCGCTCGCCCTGGAGGCCGCAGCATGCTGAACGAAGCCACTGACCGTGCCTCGGACCGGACGCCGGAGCGGACACTGGTGCCGACCCCGGACAACACTCCGGCCCACACCTCGGCCCCCACCCTGGACCAGGCCCGCGAGGGCGGCGCCGAGGCGCTGCGCGAGCGGATCGCCGCCGAGCTGCTCGGCGCCCGCGAGCGCACCGCCGGCCTGACCGCGCTGGAGGACCACGACCTGACGGCCCAGCACTCCCCGCTGATGTCGCCGCTGGTCTGGGACCTGGCGCACATCGGCAACCAGGAGGAGCTCTGGCTGCTGCGCAACGTCGGCGGCCGGGACCCGATGCACCCCGAGATCGACCCGCTCTACGACGCCTTCGAGCACCCCCGCGCGGAGCGGCCCAAGCTGCCGCTGCTGCCGCCCGCCGAGGCCCGCGCCTACGCCCACGCCGTCCGCGGCCGGGCGCTCGACCTGCTGGCGGCCACCCCGCTGGACGGCCCCTCCCCGCTGCTGCGGGACGGCTTCGCCTTCGGCATGATCGTCCAGCACGAGCAGCAGCACGACGAGACCATGCTGATCACCCATCAGCTCCGCCGGGGCCCGGCCGTGCTCACCGCCCCCGAGCCGCCGGACACCCGGACCGGCCCGCTCCCGGCCGAAGTCCTCATCCCCGCGGGCCCGTTCACCATGGGCACCGACACCGAGCCCTGGGCGCTGGACAACGAACGCCCGGCCCACCGGGTCGAGTTGGCCGCCTACCACCTGGACACCACGCCGGTCACCAACGGCGCCTACCAGCGGTTCATCGCCGACGGCGGCTACGACGACCCGCGCTGGTGGACCGAGGCGGGCTGGGCGCACCGGCAGCAGGCCGGGCTGACCGCCCCGCTGTTCTGGCGCCGCGAGGACGGCCAGTGGCTGCGCCGCCGCTTCGGCGTCACCGAGCCGGTGCCGGCCGACGAGCCGGTGCTGCACGTCAGTTGGTACGAGGCGGACGCCTACGCCCGCTGGGCCGGCCGGCGGCTGCCGACCGAGGCGGAGTGGGAGAAGGCGGCCCGCTTCGACCCGGCCACCGGCCGCTCCCGCCGCTACCCCTGGGGCGACCAGGACCCGACCCGGGAGCTGGCCAACCTGGGCCAGCACCACCTGCGGCCGGCCCCGGCCGGCAGCTACCCAGCGGGCCAGTCCCCTTACGGGGTACGGCAGTTGATGGGCGACGTGTGGGAGTGGACCTCCAGCGACTTCCGGCCGTACCCGGGCTTCCGGGCCTGGCCGTACGAGGAGTACTCGGAGGTCTTCTTCGGCCCGGAGCACAAGGTGCTGCGCGGTGGCTGTTTCGCGGCCGCGCCGGTGGCCAGCCGGGGCACCTTCCGGAACTGGGACTACCCGATCCGGCGGCAGATCTTCTCCGGCTTCCGCACCGCGCGGGACGCGGAGCAGGGCTGATGTGCCGCCAGCTGGCCTATCTGGGGCCGCCGGTGGCGCTCCGGGAACTGGTGGTGGACCCGCCGTCGGGGCTGTACCACCAGTCCTGGGCGCCGCGGCTCCAGCAGCACGGGACCATGAACGTGGACGGCTTCGGCATCGGCTGGTACGCCGAGGGTGACCAGGTGCCGGCCCGCTACCGGCGGCCGGGGCCGATCTGGGCCGACGAGGGCTTCGCCGACCTGGCCCGGGTGGTCAGGTCGGGGGCGGTGCTCGGCGCCGTCCGCTCGGCCACCCACGGCTGCGCGGCCGGGGAGCACGCGGCGGCGCCGTTCGCCGCCGGGCCCTGGCTGTTCGCCCACAACGGGGTGCTGCCCGGCTGGCCGGAGCAGCTCGGCGCACTGGCGGCGCTGCTGCCCCCGGCCGAGCTGCTGGCGCTCACCGCGCGCACCGACTCGGCCCTGGTCTGGGCCCTGGCGCTGAACCGGCTCCGGGCCGGGGCCGCGCCGGGCGAGGCGCTCGCGGACACCGTCCGGGAGGTGGCGAAGCACACCGAGGCCCGCCTCAACCTGCTGCTCACCGACGGCCGTTCGATCGCCGCCACCGCCTGGGGCGACGACCTGTACCACCGCTCGGGGCCCGGCTCGGTGCTGGTCGCCTCCGAGCCCGGCGACGACTCACCGGGGTGGCAGCGGGTGCCGGACCGATCCCTGCTGCTGGCCACCGCCACGGACGGCGTGACCGTCCTCCCCCTCGACCGCCTCAACTGACCCACCCACGAACCGACTTGCCGCACGTACGAACGCCGCACGAAGGAGTACAGCCGTGAAGACCCACCAGCTGACCCGCCTGCTCGCCGCCGACCATTTCAACCACGCGCTACGCCATGACGTGCGCCACGGTCTGACGGCCAGTCCGAAGACACTGCCGCCGAAGTGGTTCTACGACGCGCGCGGCAGCGAGCTGTTCGAGGACATCACCCGGCTGCCCGAGTACTACCCGACCCGGGCCGAGCGGGAGATCCTGGCCGACCGGTCCTCCGAGATCGCGCTCGTCACCGGGGCCCGCACCCTGGTCGAACTCGGTTCGGGCGCCTCGGAGAAGACCAGGCTGCTGCTGGACGCGCTGCGCGAGCTGGGCACCCTGCGGACGTACGTGCCGGTGGACGTCAGCGAGAGCGCGCTCACCGCGGCGGCCGAGTCGCTGACCGTGGACTACCCGGAGCTCACCACCCACGCGGTGGTCTCCGACTTCACCGAGCAGCTCGGCCTGCCGCCCGGCGGCGGCCCCCGGCTGGTGGTCTTCCTCGGCGGCACGCTGGGCAACTTCCTGCCGGCCGAGCGGACGGTCTTCCTGGCCCGGCTGCGGGAGGCGATGGCGCCGGGCGACGCGCTGCTGCTCGGCACCGACCTGGTGAAGGACCGCGAGGTGCTGGTCCGCGCCTACGACGACGCGGCCGGGGTGACGGCGGCCTTCAACAAGAACGTGCTGCGGGTGGTCAACCGGGAGCTCGACGCCGACTTCGACCCGAGCCTGTTCGAGCACGTGGCGCTCTGGGACGAGCAGGAGGAGTGGATCGAGATGCGGCTGCGCTCGCGGATCGCGCAGACCGTGAAGATCGGCGAGCTCGGGCTGGCGGTGGACTTCGAGCGCGGCGAGGAGCTGCGCACCGAGGTGTCGGCGAAGTTCCGCCGCGAGGGCATCACGGCCGAACTGGCGGCGGCCGGCCTGGAGCTCTCGCAGTGGTGGACCGACCGGGCCGGGCGGTTCGGGCTCTCGCTCTCGTTCCCGCAGGGCTGACGTCCCCTGGGGCGCGCGCGCACTTTAGCGGGTCATCACACCGGCCGGGCGGGATTGCCACACTCCGTCCGGCCGGTCCGGCACCTGGGCTTCCATGGCCGTGGGAGGTAGGTGTCCTTGATCTTCAGTCGGCTTCGTACCCGCAGGCCCGTCGTCGCCACGACCGTCGCCGCCATGGCCCCCGGATGTCCGTACTCCGGTGGCGCGGTGGTGGCGGAGCCCGTTCCGTCGCCACCCGCGGCGGACTCGCTCGCCGGGCGGGCGGTGGACTTCGTCCGGCAGTTCCACCGGGAGCTGCCCGGGGGCGGCGACCCGGCGCCGAGGGTCCGTCAGGTGCTCGCCGAGATCGAGCGGACCGGCACGTACGAGCACACCGCCGAGGAGCTGGCCTTCGGGGCCCGGCTGGCCTGGCGGAACGCGGCCCGCTGCATCGGGCGGCTCTACTGGCGCAGCCTGGTGGTGCGCGACCGGCGGCAGGTGGACTCCCCCGAGGAGCTGGCCGCCGAGTGCTTCGAGCACCTGCGGGCGGCCACCAACGGCGGCCGGATCCGCCCGGTGATCACCGTCTTCGCCCCGGACCGGCCGGGCCGCCCGGGGCCGCAGATCGTCAACCAGCAGCTGGTCCGCTACGCCGGGCACACCACCCGGGAGGGCGCCGTGGTCGGCGACCCGGCCGGGGCCGGGCTGGCCGCACTGGCCCGGGAGGCGGGCTGGAAGGGCGGCGAGGAGCGGTTCGAGGTGCTGCCGCTGATGGTCCGGCGCCGCCCCGGCGAGGAGCCGCACTGGTACGAGGTGCCCGAGGACGCGGTGCTGGAGGTGGAGCTGAGCCACCCCGAGCACACCTGGTTCACCGAGCTGGGGCTGCGCTGGTACGCCGTCCCGGCGATCAGCGACATGACCCTGGAGATCGGCGGCATCCACTACCCGGCGGCGCCGTTCAACGGCTGGTACATGGGGACCGAGATCGGTGCCCGCAACCTGGCCGACGCCGACCGCTACCACCAACTCCCTGAGGTGGCACGGCGCTTGGGCCTGGACACCTCCTCGGAGCGGACCCTCTGGCGGGACCGCGCGCTGGTGGAGCTGAACGTCGCGGTGCTGCACTCCTTCCAGGAGGCGGGCGTCACCATCGCCGACCACCACACCGAGTCGGAGCGCTTCCTGAAGCACATCGCCCAGGAGGAGCGGCTGGGAAGGCAGACCCCGGCGGACTGGAGCTGGATCGTCCCCCCGGTCTCCGGCGGGCTGACCCCGGTGTACCACCGCTACTACGACCCGGTGGACCCGGACCTGCGGCCGGCCTTCCTGCCCCGCTGACGGCCCGGCTGACGGCTCGGCTGACGGCCCGCTGACGCCCCGTCGGCAGAAAACCCTTCGCGCCGGGCGGGCCGCCCCCGTCAGAGTGGGCGGCGTCCACACCAACGGGGGAGGTACCGACATGTCGACATTGCGAGTGACGGTCGAACGGCTGACCGTCCTGACCCATCCGAACGCCGACGCGCTGGAGCTGGCCCAGGTCGGCCTCTACCGCGCCGTCGTGGCCAAGGGCGCGTACCGGACCGGCGAACTGGCCGTCTACATCCCGGAGCAGGCCGTGCTGCCCGCCGCCCTGATCGAGGAGCTCGGCCTGACCGGGCGGCTCGCCGGGAGCGGCCACGACCGGGTCAAGGCCGTCCGGCTGCGCGGCGAGCTCTCCCAGGGCATCGTCTGCCGCCCCGCCGCGGTCTCCGAGGCCGAGCTGGTGGCGGCCGAGGCCGAGGGGGCGGACCTGTCCGAGCTGCTGGGCATCACCAAGTGGGTGCCGCCGATCCCGGTCGGCATGAGCGGCGAGGTGGAGTCCGCCCCGGAGCTGCTGCCCTGGGTGGACATCGAGAACCTCAAGCGCTTCCCGGACGTCTTCGAGCCGGGCGAGCCGGTGGTGGTCACCGAGAAGCTGCACGGCACCTGCTGCCTGCTCACCCTGCACGCCGCCACCGGCACCGTCCAGGTCTCCTCCAAGGGCATCGGCGCCCAGGGGCTGGCGCTCAAGGAGGACGGCGCCAACCTCTACTGGCGCACCGTCAGGGCGCACGGCGTCCCCGAGGTGGCCGCCCGGCTGGCCGAGCGGCTCGGGGCCACCCGGGTCGGCGTCTTCGGTGAGGTGTTCGGCACGGGCGTGCAGGACCTCGGCTACGGCGAGTCCGGCCGCACCGAGCTTCCCGGGTACGCCGTCTTCGCCCTCTCGGCCGAGATCGACGGACAGCTGCGCTGGCTGGACCCGGCCGAACTCCTGGAGAAGGAGCTGCCGTTGGTGCCCGAGCTGTGGCGCGGGCCGTTCGACGCCGGGACGGTGCTGGAGCTGGCGGAGGGCCGGGAGACCGTCTCCGGGCGGGGGCTCCACATCCGCGAGGGCGTGGTGGTCCGGCCGGTGGTCGAGCGCTACAGCCCGGTGACCGGCGGGCGGGCGATCGCCAAGGTGGTCAGCGGCGCCTACCTGACCCGCAAGGGCGGCACCGAGTACGAGTGACCGTCCGCCGGGAACCCGCAGGCCAGGCGGGGAGTTGGTGCGGTGGGGACAGGGCGGCAAGCGCCCTGCCGGGGGCGGGGGTTGGCCGGTCATGTCGTTGTTCTTCTGGGTGTCACTTCCCGGGCTCTCGGTGGTGTTGATCGCCTTCGTCATGACGGAGACCGTGCTCCGTCGGTTCTCGGACTTCAGCTTCATGCCCGAGCGGCTGCGTCGGCGGCGAAAGGACCGCTCGTTGTCGAACGTGGCGTTCGACGTGTTCACCGCCGGCGTGAACGGGAACAAGGCGCACGAACTCGACGAGCGCGCCTCGTCGCTGATGCTGCGGGACGAGGAGAGCGACGGCGCACCGCCCCGCTCGACCGTCGACCTCCGCGCCGGCACGGCGGTCATCGTCGTCCCGAAGGAGCACGCTCCGTAAAGCACTTGCCCCGGTGACCGGCCACGGCCAGACTTCCGCGCGTGACAGAGCGCGGCGTGACGGTGTTGGTGACGTACCAGGGCGAGGTCCTCGGGCAGGCGGGGCCGTTCCCGGTGGCCCACCCCCGCTGGCAGCAGACCGGCGAGGTGGCCGAGGCCGCCGAGCGGCTGCTCGGCGTGCCGGTGCTGGTGCTGCGGCTGCTCGCGCACGGCGGCACCGGTGGGGTCGGAGGCGAAGTCGCCTACCACGTCGAGGCCTTGGCGCGTCCGGCCGCCGGGCTGGAGCCCACCGCCCTCACCGTCGGCGAGGACCCGCTGCGCGCGCGCTGGGCCACCCCGGCGGGGCTGCGGGCCGCGCTCGACTGGGCGGCCGAGCGGGCCGGGGCGACCGGGCCGGCCGTCCAGGTGAAGAGCTGGAACCTCTCCGGGCTCTACCGGCTGCCGGTCGGCGGCGGTTCGGCCTGGTTGAAGACCACTCCCCCGTTCGCGGTGGACGAGGCCCTGGTGATCCGTCATCTCGCCTCGGTGGCACCGGAGTCGGTCCCCGCGGTGCTGGCCGCCGAGCCGGGCCGGCTGCTGCTCGGGGACGCCCCGGGCGTGGACTGCTGGGGCCTGCCGGAGGACGGCATGCTGGCGGCGGTGCCCGGGCTGGTCGCGGCCCAGGCGGCCCTGGCGGGCAAGGTCGGCGACCTGCCGGACCGCACCCCGCGCACCCTGGTGCCCGCCTTCGCCGGCCTACTGCCCCGGCTCACCGGCCTCAGCTCCGAGGAGCGCGCCGCCGCCGACCTGCTGCTGGCCGAACTCCCGTCACTGATCGCCGAGTTGGCCGCCTGCGGGCTGCCCGAGACGCTGGTGCACGGTGACTTCCACCCGGGCAACTGGCGTTTCGACGGCGAGCGCACCACCCTGCTCGACTTCTCCGACAGCTACCTCGGCCACCCCGCGGTGGACGGGCTGCGCCCGCGCGACTTCCTCTCCGAGGAGCGCTGGGAGACGGTCCGCCGCCTCTGGACCGAGGCCTGGACGGCGCACGCCCCGGGCTCCGAGCCGGCCCGCGCCCTGGAGCTGGCCCGACCGCTGGTGCACCTCGGCTACGCCGTCCGCTACCAGGAGTTCCTGGACGGCATCGAGGCCACCGAGCGGGTCTACCACGCCGGCGACCCGGAGTCCGAAGTCCGGGCGGCGCTCGCCGCCCGCTGACTCAACTTCCCTCGACGGTACGGGCGTAGCGCAGCTCCAGGCCGTCGAGCAGCGCCTCCAGCCCGGTCTCGAACGCGCCCTCGTCGATCCGGCGGCGGTGCTCGGCCAGCTTGTGCGCCTCGCCGAGGTGGGGGTACTCCTCGCCGTAGAGGGCGGCGTCCTCCGGGAAGCCGCCGGCGAAGGAGCCGAGCGCCGAACCGGTGATGAAGTACCGCATCAGCGCGCCGATCCGGGTGGCCTGGCCGCGCGGCCACCCGGCCTCGACCAGACAGCCGAAGACGGCGTCGGCCAGCCGCAGCGCGTTCGGCCGCCGCCCCGGCCCCTGGGCCAGCACCGGCACCACGTTGGGGTGGGCGGCGAGCGCCGCGCGGTAGGAGCGGGCCCAGTCGCGCAGCGCCGTGCGCCAGTCGGCGGGCCCGCCGCCGGACGGGTGGAACATCGACAGGTCGACTTCGCCCATCACGCCGTCCACCACCGCGTCGAGCAGCTCGTCCTTGGTGGCGAAGTGGTTGTAGAGCGACGGGCCGCTGACCGAGAGCTCGGTGGCGAGGCGCCGGGTGGAGAGCGCGGCCAGCCCCTCGGCGTCGACCAGGGCGAGCGCGGCCGCGACGATCCGCTCGCGGCTGAGCAGAGGGGTGCGCGGGCGGGCCATGGCTGCTTCCTCCGGTCGGGTGGCGGTGGCTCCAGTCTTCCAGGCGGGGTCTTCCCACCCTTGCGGGGCCGGGCTACAGTCGATTAAAACTTGCACCGCTAGTTTTGACCACTGCCCGCCCTTGCAGCCGACCGCCGAGGACCGCCATGAACCTGGAGCTCTCCGAGGAGCAGGCCGCCGTCCGCGAGCTCGCCGCCGAGTTCACCGACCGCGAGATCGTCCCGCACGCCGCCGACTGGGACCGCGCCGAGTCGGTCGACCGGGCGGTCATCGGCAAGCTCGGCAAGGTCGGCTTCCTCGGCCTCACCATCCCCGAGGAGTACGGCGGCAGCGGCGGCGACCACCTGGCGTACTGCCTGGTGCTGGAGGAGCTCGGCCGGGGCGACTCCTCGGTGCGCGGGATCGTCTCGGTCTCGCTCGGCCTGGTCGCCAAGTCCGTCAACGGCTTCGGCACCGAGGAGCAGAAGCGGCACTGGCTGCCCCGGCTCAGCTCCGGCGAGGCGCTCGCCTGCTTCGCCCTCACCGAGCCCGGCACCGGCTCGGACGCGGCCAACCTCACCACCCGGGCGGTCCGCGACGGCGCCGACGGCTCCGACGGCGGCCACTGGCTGATCACCGGCGCCAAGACCTTCATCACCAACGGGACCTGGGCCGACGTCG
Source organism: Kitasatospora sp. NPDC088742 (assembly GCF_055584905.1). Lineage (NCBI taxonomy): Bacteria > Bacillati > Actinomycetota > Actinomycetes > Kitasatosporales > Streptomycetaceae > Kitasatospora > Kitasatospora sp. NPDC088742. The sequence continues at coordinate 208,030 of NZ_JBVJLD010000002.1, forward strand.
CCCTGGTCTTCGCCCGCACCGGCGGGGACGGGCACCGGGGCATCACCGCCTTCCTGGTGCCCACCGACACCCCGGGCTTCGAACGCCGGGAGATCCACGGCAAGTTGGGCCTGCGCGGCCAGGCCACCGCCGAGCTCACCTTCGACGCCGTCCGGGTGCCGGACTCCGCCCGGCTCGGCCCGGAAGGCAGGGGCTTCACGGTCGCGATGTCCGCCCTGGCCAAGGGCCGGATGTCGGTGGCGGCCGGCTGCGTGGGGATCGCCCGGGCCTGCCTGGACGCCGCCGTCCGCTACGCCACCGAGCGCGAGCAGTTCGGAAAGCCCATCGCCTCCTACCAGTTGGTGCAGGAGATGCTGGCCGACATCTCGGTGGAGCTGGAGGCGGCCCGGCTGCTCACCTGGCGGGTGGCCGACCTGATCGACCGCGGCCTGCCGTTCGCCACCGAGTCCTCCACCGCCAAGCTCTTCGCCAGTGAGGCCGCCGTCAAGGCCGCCAACAACGCCCTCCAGGTGTTCGGCGGTTACGGCTTCATCGACGAGTACCCGGTCGGCAAGTACCTGCGCGACGCCCGGGTGATGACCCTCTACGAGGGCACCAGCCAGATCCAGAAGTTGCTCATCGGGCGGGCGCTCACCGGCGTCAACGCCTTCTGAAATCCCCTTCCCCCCTGAGTAGTTGAGGAGCCCCACCGTGCGTCCCGTCTACTTCGCCGCCGCCCGCCGCACCCCGATCGGGCGGCTGCGCGGCGCGCTCTCCACCGTCCGGCCGGACGACCTCTCGGCCCTGGTGCTGCGCGGACTGCTCGACGAGGTACCGCAGTTGGACCCGGCCCGGATCGACGACGTCTACTGGGGCGCCGCCAACCAGGCCGGCGAGGACAACCGCAACAACGCCCGGATGGCCGTCCTGCTGGCCGGCCTTCCCGACACCGTCCCCGGCGCCACCGTCAACCGGCTCTGCGCCTCCGGGATGGAGGCCGTCACCTCCGCCGCCCGGGCCATCGGCTCCGGGGAGGCCGAGGTGGTGCTGGCCGGCGGCTGCGAGTCGATGTCCCGCGCCCCCTTCGTGCTCCCCCGCCCGGACGAGGCCCTCCCGCACAGGATGGAGACCTTCGACACCCGGCTCGGCTGGCGGCTCACCAACCCCCGGATGCGCGAGCTGCACGGCGTCCTCTCGATGGGCGAGACCGCCGAGGAGGTGGCCGCCCGGTACGGCGTCTCCCGCGAGGACCAGGACGCCTTCGCCCTGCGCAGCCACCAGCGGGCCGCCGCCGCCCGCAAGGACGGTCTCTTCGACGCCGAGCTGCTGCCGGTGCTGCGCCCCGACGGCGTGACCGTCGCCCAGGACGAGTCGATCCGCGAGGACACCACCCTGGAGCGGCTGGCCGCCCTCAAGCCGGTCTTCCGGGCCGGTGGCACCGTCACCGCGGGCAACGCCTCCCCGATGAACGACGGCGCCTCCGGTCTGCTCCTGGTCAGCGAGGAGGCACTCGGCGACCTCGGCCTGCAGCCGCTCGGCCGCTACGTCGCCGGCGCCTCCGCCGGGGTCCACCCCGATGTGATGGGCATCGGCCCCGTCCCCGCCACCCGCAAGGTGCTCGCCCGCACCGGCTGGCAGCTGGCAGACGTCGAGGAGGCCGAGTTCAACGAGGCCTTCGCGGCCCAGGCGCTCGCCAGCGTCCGGGAGTTGGGCATCGACCCGGAGCTGGTCAACCCCACCGGCGGCGCCATCGCACTCGGCCACCCGCTGGGCAGCTCCGGCTCCCGCATCCTCACCACCCTGCTGCACCGGATGCGGCGCACCGGCGCACGGCGCGGGCTGGCCACCATGTGCGTCGGGGTCGGTCAGGGCAGCGCCGTCCTGGTCGAGCAGGTCTGAGCAAGTACCGAACTTTTTCAGGGTCTGAGGAGTCGTCATCATGAGTCGTTTCGCAGGGAAGATCGCCGTCGTCACCGGGGCGGCCCAGGGCATCGGCGCCGCCACCGCCCTCCGGCTGGCCGAGGAGGGCGCCACCGTCGCCGTCCTCGACCTCACCGCCGAGCGGGCCCAGGGCACCGTGGACGCCATCACCGCCAAGGGCGGCACCGCCCGCGCCTACGGCTGCGACGTGGCCGACTACGACGCGGTCGAGCGCGTCTTCGCCACCGTGGTCGAGGAGTTGGGAGCGCTGCACATCCTGGTCAACAACGCCGGGATCACCCGGGACAACCTCTTCTTCAAGATGCCGAAGAGCGACTGGGACGCCGTCCTGACGGTCAACCTGACCAGCGCCTACAACTGCAGCCACGTCGCCCAGACGTACATGTGCAAGCAGAAGTACGGCAAGATCGTCTCGCTCAGCTCGCGCTCCGCCCTCGGCAACCGCGGCCAGGCCAACTACGCCGCCGCCAAGGCCGGCATCCAGGGCCTGACCGCCACCCTGGCCATCGAGCTCGGCCCCTTCAACATCAACGTCAACGCCGTCGCCCCCGGCTACATCGCCACCTCCATGACCGCCGCCACCGCCGAACGGGTCGGCGCCACCGCCGAGGAGCACCAGGCCCTGGCCGCCGAACGCACCCCCCTGCGCCGCGTCGGCCTCCCGGAGGAGGTCGCCGCCGTCGTCGCCTTCCTCGCCAGCGAGGACGCCGCCTACGTCAGCGGCCAGACCCTCTACGTCAACGGCGGCGCCCGGTAGAGGCACATCGGTCATGCCGGGGGCGCGAGGAACTGCGCGAGCCGGAAGGCGGCTCACCTGCAACTGAGACGCCATCAGCCAGTTGCAGGCGCTGCCGTTCCCCGCCCCCGGAGTAGCCTCCCGGCCCTGAGCCCGCCGCAGGCCTATCGTGAGGTCATGGGCCTCATTGAGATCGAGATGTTCGCGACCCTCGACCTGGTCGGGCAGGCGCCCGGCGGGCCGGAGGAGGATCCGGTCGGGTTCCCGTTCGGTGGGTGGCAGGCGCCGCTGCTGGACGAGGCGACCGGGGCGCAGATCATGGCGGCGTACCGGGACACCGACGCGCTGCTGCTGGGGCGGCGGACGTACGACATCTTCGCCGGGTACTGGCCGCACCAGGAGAGCGGCCAGGACGACGGGATCGCCACGCTCTTCAACCGCGTCCCGAAGTACGTCGCCTCCCGCGGCACCCCGGACCTCCCCTGGGCCGGCTCCGTGCAGCTGGGCCCGGACCTGGCCGCAGCCGTCCGCGAGATCCGCGAGCGGCACGAGCACATCAAGGTGGTCGGGAGCCTGGACCTGGTCCAGAGCCTGCTGCGCGAGAAGCTGTTCGACCGGCTGGACCTCTGGGTGCACCCGATCGTCCTCGGCGTCGGGAAGAAGGTCTTCGGCGACGGCGCGGTCCCGAGCAACCTCACCCTCCTCGAACCCCCGGCCGCCGGCTCCAAGGGCACCGTGCTGCTCCGCTACGGCCTGGCCGAGGGCGTCCCGAGGACCGGCGACATGAGCGCCCCGGACCGCGGGCTCTCCGACTGAACCGGCGTCAGCCCGCTGCTGCTGCGGCGAGTTGCTTCAAGTAGCGTTCGGCGGCGCGGAGTTTGCGGCCTTCGGGGCCCGGGAGGTGGGCGCGGAGCTCGATGATCTCGGGGGCCATCCGGATCGCTTCGGCGCGGTCGGCGACGGCGCGCCAGCAGGCCTCGGCGTTGGTGGCGATCTGCTGGGTCTCGGGGTCCTCGGGGCCACGGTCGCGCAGGAGGACCAGGGCGACCTCGCGGTAGAGCTCGGCGGCCTCGGCGGGGCGGCCGGCCAGGCGGGCGATGTGGGCGCGGACCTGGCGGAGCTGGAGGCTCTCGGGGGCGTTCGGGCCGTGCAGGGCGAGGGTGGTGCGCTCCAGGTCGAGGGCCAGTTCGGCGGCGGTCTCGTGCTCGCCCGCCTCGGCGCTGCGCACGATCCGGCCGATCGCCTCCCGGTAGTCCGCCGTCGGGGCGGCAGGTGCGGGGGAGGCGGCGGGTACGGCCGGCTTGTGGAGGGAGACCAGCGGGCGGTCGGCGGCCGGCTGAGGGTCCGTCAGCGGTCCGCCCTTGCGCAGCGAGACCGGGGGGCCGACCCGGCGCGGGGTCGGCGGGACGCCCGGCTTGAGGAGGGAGACGCCCTCGCCGGGGAGGACCTTGGCGAGCAGCACGCGGGGGGCGGCGGCGGGACGGCCCTTCGGGCCGCGGGTGGGCGGCTTGGGAAGGACCGCGGCGGGGCGCGGCAGGTCCTGGTAGGTGGGGACGGCCTCGCCGATCTGGCGGGAGGTGTTGCGGAAGAACGGCCGTTCGGTGGGGTGCGAGTGCAGGATGATCGAGTCGTGCCGGACCACCGAGTGGACCTGCTCGCGCAGGAGTTCGGGCGGCAGCAGGGCCGGGCCGCCGGGGCGGCCGCGGTGCAGCACCTCGATCAGGGCGCGGGAGAAGGTGCCGATCTGCTCCGGGTCCGGGCTGACCACGGCCCAGAGCGGGATGCCGTCGGCCAGCGGGGAGATGGCGCTCTGCACCAGCGGCCAGGCGGCCTGGTCGGCGCTGAGGTCGGCGATCACCAGGGTGGGGAGCTCGCCGCGGTGCTGGAGTTCGGCGGCCAGGGCCTGCCAGGGCAGGCCGTCCTGGCGGACGGTGGCGGGCTTGGAGTCACGGAGCGTCAGGTACAGGTGCTCGCCCCGGCGGTCGGTGACCAGGTGGCCGCCGAGGTGGAGGAGGAGCGGGCCGGGGTGCAGGGCGGCGGCCCGCAGGTGGGCCAGCACGCTCTGCGGGTCGGTCGCGCCGGGGAGGTGGATGGCGTCCACGGACTCGGCGGCGAGCAGGGTCTGCGGGGAGACGGCGGCCAGCATGGCGGAGAGCACCTGGGTCTGGGAGCCGGCGCCGCGGCCCCAGGAGCGGCGGCCGGCGGTGCCGTAGCCGCCCTCGATCACCAGGATGCGGCCGCGGGCACCGTCGCCGACGGTCTGCGCGACGGGCTTCGCGTTGGCGGCAGCGGCAGCAGCCGCCGCAGCAGCGGGTCCGGTCGCCTTGACGGCCGGCATGGTGCCGGTCCAGCCGGTCGAGAAAGCCTCGGCCTGCGTGGCCGCTCCGCCCGGCCAACCGCCGCCCGCCGTCAGGTCCGCCACCGCAGGTCACCGCCCCCAACCGCCGCCCGTGTGCGACGTCACGCCGTGGTGCCCGCCACCACGTCCTCGCCACCTTACGGTGCCCACGCCCGGCTCAGCCAGGGAGGGACTCCCCGGCCGAACGGGCGCTCGACCCAACGCCCGATCGCGAGCCGTCGGCCCCCAGGACCAGGCGGCGGACGCGTCAGGGCCCGGGCGCCGGAGTGCTCACCGGACCTCGCTGAACGGCTCGGCGAAGTGGGCGGTGGCCAACAGGCCCTCGGCCGCCGCGAGTTCGGCCAGCAACCGGACCCGGGTGGCGGTGGCGGCGGGCTGGTCCTCGTCGTAGAGGTAGCCGGCGGTGGGGTCGGTGAGCTGGACGGGGTGGAGCACCACGTCGCCGGCGACCACGAGGTGGCGCTCGCCGACCGCCAGGCTCTGGTGGCCGGGGGTGTGGCCCGGGGTGGGGAGGAGGGTCAGTTCGGGGGTGAGCCGCAGGGCGCCGTCGACGGCGTCCAGGCAGCCGGCCGCCCGGAGCGGGTCGACCACGGCGTCCGTCATCGGCGAGGCGGTGGCGCGCAGCCAGTCCAACTCCCGCCGCTGGACGAGGTATCGGGCGTTCGGGAAGGCCGGGGTGGTGCCGTCGGCGGCCAGGCTGCCGCTGGCGTGGTCGCTGTGCAGGTGGGTGAGGACCACGGTGTCCACCTCCTCCGGCCGGGTGCCGGCGGCGGCCAGTTCGGCGGCCAGCCTGCCGGGGACGGGGGCCCAGCTCGCGGCCGGGGAGTCCGCACCGCCGACGCCGGTGTCGACCAGGACGGTGCGGCCGCCGGGGGTGCGCAGCAGGTAGCTGTGGAAGTGCAGGGTCCAGGGCGCGGCCCGGTCCGCCCGCCGCCAGACGGGGTGGTCCGGTCCGCCGAAGAGTTCGTCCAGCGGGCGGGCGATCTGATGGCCCATCGGGCCGACCGCGTCGCAGAGCGGGATGACCTCGACGCCGGCCCGGACCACCGCGGGGTGCGGCATCAGGGGCGCCACTCGTCGGCCAGCAGCCCGAGCACCAGCTCGTCGTGGAACCCGCCGTCCACCCAGGCGTTGCGGCGCAGCAGGCCCTCGCGGACGAAGCCGTTGCGCTCGGCGGCGGCGATCATCCCGTGGTTGTCGGCCAGCGTCTCGACCTGGAGCCGCTGGAAGCCCCGGACCCGGAAGCCGTAGTGGCACATCACCCGGACGGCCTCGGCGCCGTAGCCCTTGCCCCGGTGGGCGGGCAGCACGGCCAGCCCGAGGTGGGCGAGCCGGTTGTGCTGGTCGATGCCCCAGACGATGGCCTCGCCGAGCACCTCGCCGGTCTCCAGCCCGACCACGGTGAAGGGCGCGTGCCCCTCCGAGGACTCCCCCACCGAGAACACCGAGTTGGCGACGGGCGTCGGCTGCCACGGCCGGGTGTCCGCCTTCGACCGGGTGACCACGTCGTTGTACAGCTCCTCGTGCAGCACCTGCACGTCGGACTCGATCCGGGCCCGCAGGCCGATCCGCTCTCCACGCAACATGATCGGCGTTCTACCGTCCCGGCGGAGCGCGGGGCAACCGGATTAGCCCTCCCTAAAACAGTAGCCATGGACATAGTAGCCATATACCTTATCCATCATGAGTTCAGCAGCGCACGAGAAGGCCACCGCCGGGTTCCTGGTCTGGCGCCTGTCGATGAAGTGGCGGACGGCGGTGGACCGGGCGGTCGCACCACTGGGACTGACGCACGCCCAGTACTCGGTGATGGCCTCGCTGTACGGGATGGACCGCACGGGGCGGCAGCCGAGCCAGCGTCAACTGGCCGACCACACCGGGCTGGAGGCGCTGTACGTCTCCAAGCTGGTCCGGGCGCTGGAGGCCGCCGGGCTACTCGCCCGCACCCGCGACCCGGCCGACCCTCGGGCCATGCGGCTGTCCCTCACCGAGCCGGGGCGGGAGGTGACCGGGCGGGCGATCGGGGTCGTGCAGGAGCTGCTGGAGCAGCTGCTGGAGCCGCTCGGGGGCCGGAACAGCCCGCGCGCCCGGGAGTTCACCCGTGAGCTGACCCTGCTGCTGGACGCACCACTCGAACCGCAGACCTCGCACGTCACGAAGGAGCAGTCATGACCGAGACCCTCGCCCCCGCCGCCGACGCCCGCATGCTCGCCCTCGCCCACTACGCCGCCCGCGCCGTCCTGGAGGGCGTGCTGGAGCGGCACGGCGCCACCTTCCAGCAGAACGTCACCCTGCGGGTGGCCGTGGTGGCCGGCGGCAGCGTCACCCGGGAGCACCTCACCGCCGAGGTGACCGGCTCACTGAAGGCCACGCCCTCCGAAGTGACGGCCGTGATCGGCGAGTTGACCGATGCCGGACTGCTGGCGGCGGACCCGGCCGAGCAGGGCCTGCTGCACCTCACCCCGGCCGGGCGCGCGCTCTACGACACCGCCGCCGCCGAGTCCGGGGCGATCTCGGCCCGGGTCTGGGGCGGCATCCCCGCCGAGGACCTGGCGGCGGCCGGCCGGGTGCTCACCCTGGTCGCCGCCCGGGCGAACGCGGAGCTGGAGCGGCAGTCGTCCTGACGGCGGCTCAGCGCCCGCACGAGCCGCCCGCCCGCACGCCCGCCCGTCCCGCAGGATGCCGCACCACGGCCCACTCGGCCCAGCTGGACGTCCCGCTCGGTCCCGGCTGGCTGGCGGTCGGCGACGCCGCCACCGCCTTCGACCCGCTCTCCGCCCAGGGCGTGCTCACCGCCCTGCACACCGGCGCCTCGGCCGGCCGGGCCCTGCACGCCCACCTGGCCGGGGACCGCACCACCCTGACGACGCACCAGGAGAACACCGAGGCCCTGCGCACCGCCTACCGGCGCAACCAACGGGCCGTCTACGAGCAGGAACGCCGTTGGCCCGACCGCCCGTTCTGGCAGCGGCGGCAGACCCTGGACTGACATCCACAGGAGCATCGGGACGTCGGAACAGGGTCTGCACAGCCGCTGCCGGAACGGGCGGTCGGGCCAACGGGTGCCGGGTCAGGCGGCGGAGAGCAGGTCGCGGAGCAGGGCCACGGTGTCGGGGTCGAGGTCGCGGCCGGTGCGGCGGCTAAGGGCGTCCAGGCGGTTGACCGCGCGGACGAGCTGGTCGCGGGCGCCGGCCGAGGCGTAAGCGTAGAAGAGGTCGCGGTGCAGGAGTTCGACCTCGGGGGCGACGGCCAGGCCGCGGAAGATGGCGGCCTCGGCGGTGCGGTGGTCGCCGTACTGGAGCCTGCGGGCGGCGAGTTCGTGGGCGGTGTCCACGATCGCGGCCAGCATGTCCTGGCGCTCGGGCTCGGCCCAGCCGTAGCTGTTGCCCGAGGCCTCGGCGAACGGGGCGCCGCGGACCAGGGCGAGGGCGTGGGCCAGGGCGGCGTCGGCGGTGGAGCTGGTGCTGCGCATGCCGCGCCGGTACAGGCTGCGGAACTCGTCCCAGTCGCAGCTGACCGTCGGAGCGAGGGCGAAGCCGTCCCCGGCCTCCAGCGGCAGGAAGGCCCGGCCCTCCGCCGACTCGCCCAGCCAGGAGGCGAGTTCGGCCAGCCGGGCGGGGAGCGGGGTGGGCTGCTCGGTGGTCGGGTGCGGGTCCAGGTGGGCCGCGCCCGGGTGCAGGGCGTGGTCCAGGGCGGAGAGGTCCGCACCCGGCCGCAGGGCCAGCAGGGCGGCCAGCTCGGTCAGCATGGGCCGGCCCTCGGGGTTCACCGGGCCGGGCGCGCCGAGCAGGTCCGGCGGTCCGAGCAGCCGGATCCGGGGGGCGGTCCGGACGCTGTGCGCCTCCGGCGAGCGGAGGATGGCCAGCAGGTCGTCGCTGTCGCTGCGCAGCGACGGGGCCGGGGAGGAGGCCGGGGCCTGGGGTGCGTAGGTGGCCGGGGGCGGGGTGGGCCGGGCCGGGGCGTGCTCGGCCACCGGGGCGGCGGCCTCGTGGGTCGGCGGCGGCTCGTAGGCCGGGACGGGCGGAACCACCGTGAGCTGGGCAGGAGTTGACGGCGGCTCGAAGGCGGCGGGCGGGTTGGGGGCGGCCAGCGGGTACTCCCCGGTGAGCGGCTCGTCGGCCACCCGGGGCAGCGGTTCGGTGTCGCTCTCCGGCTCGGCTTCGGGTTCGGTCCGCTCCGGCAGGACGGCTGCGGGCGGCTGCGGCGCCGCGAACGGGTCCGGGGCGGAGAACGGGTCCGTGCGCGGGTCGGCGAGCGGAGCGGTGAAGGGGTCGGCGGCGGACGGCGGTTCCGGGGTGGAGGCAGGCACCGGCGGCACGGCCGGCACCGGGGCGACCGGGGCCACCGGGAGGGCGGGGAGCGACGGGACCGCGCTCGCCGAGGTGGCGACCGGGACGACGGCGCCGTTCTTGCGCAGCGTCAGGCCCGCCGCGTTGAGGGTGTGCCGGGGCGTGGCCGCCGGGCTGGTGCCCGCGAACGGGCTGCTGCCGGTGCCGATCAGACGGGCGATCAGGTCCGGCCCGGCCGCGTCCCCGGGGCCGCCCGGGGAGGTGGAGGCGACGGCCGCGAAGGCCGGGCCGTCCAGCGCCGGGGCGGAGGACGCGGGCCGGTCGAAGGGGTTGGAGCCGAGGAAGGCCGGCTCCGCACCCGGATCACCGAGGCCGGCGAGACCGCCCAGGCCGGGCGAGCCCGCGCCGGAGGACGCGCCCACGGCGGCCAGCACCGGCACCGGGAGCTCGGCGGGCTCCAGCTCCTCGCCGTCGAAGGTCCAGTCGGGGGCCGGGAGTTGGCTGGTGTCGGCGGAGCTGCGGAGCAGGTCGCCGACGTGGCCGTACTGCTCGGGGGCCAGCCGCTGGAGCTCCACCGTCAGGTGCAGGCCGGGGATGGTGGCCGGGCCGGTACTGGGCAGGGTCCAGCGGGCCACCGGGCCGGTGCCGCGCTCGGGCGCGCGGGTGACCACGGCCAGGCAGGTGCGCGGGGTGCCGTCCAGCAGGCGGCCGAGCTCGGCGGGCAGGTTGCCGCTCGGCGGCTGGGCCGAGAGCACGATCTCGGGCACCCAGGCTTCGTCCTCCTGGCCCCGGCTGCGGGCGTCCCGGGGGCTGCTCACCTCGGCGGCGACCAGGGTGGCGCGAGCACGCGCGGTACGCGGGCCGAGCGCGGCGAGCGCGGCCTCCAGGCTGTCGTGGCGGTGCACCCGCTCGGCGGCGGCACCGGCCAGCGGCAGGTCCTCGGCCAGGCCGACCAGGTGGAGGTTGACCCGGTCGGCGAGCGGGCTGTGGGCCAGCTCCACCGCCAGGGTGCGCAGCACGTCCCGGGCGTCGTCCGGGTGGCCGGAGAGGTGCATCAGCCGGACGGTCTCCAGGTCGGCCAGCACCACCGCGCCGTCCGGCCCGCTGCCGAGGGTGACCAGCGCCGGGTAGGGGGCGGCGTGCTTGCGGGCCTGGGAGACCGAGAGCAGCTCGTTGGAGTCCTCCGGGCACCACCAGACGTTCGGCGCGTGCGCGGCCCGGAACGGGGCGATCGGCGCGGCCGGGGCGGCCAGGTGGAGCTCGACGGTGCGGCCGGAGGTGACCCGGGCCGCGACCAGTGCGGGCAGCCGCTTGCCGCCGCGCACGGTGTTGCGGCCCATGGTGCGCAGCGCGCGGTCCAGCAGGGCCAGGCCACCGTCGTCCTGACGGGCCTTCAGCTCGGACTCGAAGGCGAGCGCGGCCGGGGCGGGCAGGGCGATCCGGTGCCGGGGGCGGCGGGTGCGCTGCTGGTCGCCGCGGCGGCGGGCCACGGTGCCGACCAGGACGGCGGCCAGCACCACGCCGACGGCGGAGGCGGCGAGCGCCACCGTGTAGTCGTCGCTGGGCGCGGTGGCCTTCGCGGCGGCCGGGTGCTGGGCAGTCGGGTGCTGGGCGGGCACGGTCGGGCCCTGGACGGGCGCGCCCTGGGAGGCCGGGGCAGACGGGGTCGGTGTGGCGGGCGTGGCAGGAGACGGGGCCTGCGGCGCGGGGGTCTGGGCGGCGGGCCCGGTCTCGGGCGCCGGGGCCGGCACGGGGACGGGGGCGGGCGCCGGGGCGGGGGCCGCCGGGGCGCCGGGGAGGGCGAGCACCATGCCCGGCACCACCACGTCCGGGTCGGTCAGCCGGGAACCGTCGGGGGCGGTCACGCCCTTGTTGGCCTCGAAGAGCTTCGGCCAGCCCTCGGCGTCGCCCAACTCCCGCTCGGCGATGGCCGAGAGGCTGTCCCCGGCCTTGACGGTGACCGAGGTGTGGCCGGAGGTCAGCGAGGCCGGGGTCTGCGCGGTCGGCGCCTGCGCGGCGGGGGCCTGGGCCGGGGTCTGGGCCTGCGGCTTGGCGTCGGCGGGCAGCTTGAGCTTCCAGCCGGGGTGGATGGCCCGGTCGGCGTCGAAGTGGCGGCCGTCCTCGTCCATCACCTGACCGTCGTTCAGCTGGGCGATCTCGGTCCAGCGCTCGCCGGAGCCGAGCTGGCTCTGGGCGATCGACCAGAGGCTGTCGGCCGGGCTGGTGTCGCGCACGGTGTAGGTGGGGTGCTGGTCGGCGGCGGGGGTCAGCGCCGGGGCCACCGGGGCGGCGGGCAGCGCCGCGTACCGGGCGGAGGCGGTCACCTGGGCCGGGGCCGCGGCGGGCCCGAGCTCCGGGACGGCCGCGAAGGCGGAGCCGGCCACCGGCAGCAGGGCGATCACCGAGCCGACCAGGCCGGCTGCCAGCCGCTGGCTCCAGCCGAAGGCGGGCAGCCGGCGGGCCACCCGGCCGCGCAGCTGGGCCGGGATCTCCAGCAGCACCGAGAGCGCGAAGCAGAGCCAGCCGATCCAGCCGACCGCGACCAGCACCCAGAGGAAGATCCGGCCGTCGTCGGGGCTGGTGAGCAGGTCGCTCAGCCCGGTGGTGCTCTGGCCGCCCATCCCGGCCACCGCCAGGGTGCCGTAGCCGAGCAGCAGTGGCACTCCGGCCAGCAGCACGGCCAGCAGCACCAGCGCGCCGAGCGCGCCGAACACCGAGCCGGCGGTCCGCCGCCGTCGCCGGGGTCGCAGCGGCACCGGCCGCCGTGCGGCCGGCACGCCCGGGCCCGGCTCGACCCGCGAGCCCGTACCGGCCCGCCGGTCCTGTCCCTTGGTCCCTCGCGCCGCCATCAGCCCGTCCCCGCTTCCCTCACACCCCGCGCCGCAGCGGCCCTGCCGCCACGGCGCCCGCCTGACCGGGCGTCAGCCCGGGCCGGAGCCCCGCCCCTCACGGGTTCTCCGCTTGCCTGACTCCGTGCACCAGCCCGGCCGTACCGAGGCCGCGCACGGTCAACTCCTCCACCCGCATCGCGCCGAGCAGGGTGGTCCGGTAGGTGGTCCGGATCTCCACCACCACGGTCCGGTCCCCCCGGAAGGTGATCTCCGCGGGTTTCAGCCCGTACGGCTCCAGGTAGGCGGTGGCCACGCCGCGCGCCTCGTCCAGGTCCTTCTTCAACACGTAGCCCCGGCCGCTCAACAGAGCGGCCTGGTCCAGCTGTTGGCCCACCGCGCGGGCGGCCTCCTGGGCCCGGGCGTCGGCGTTCTCGATCGCCCGCAGCCGGCCGCCCGCCTCCAGCACCATGCCGACCAGGATCACCATCGCCGCCGCGCAGATCGCCACGAAGAGGGCGATCGAGCCCCCGTCCGCCCGCCGACGGAGCCATCTCGGTCCCAACTCCCCTCCCCTCTCAGCCGGTTGCCCGGTAACGGTCCAGCACCGAGGTGAAGGTGCCGGTCATCGTCTTGGTGCCGGCGGGCAGCCCCGCCAGCAGGTCCGCCAGGCGGACCTTGCAGCTGACCCGCACCGTCACCGTGGTGAGCGGGCCCTCCGGCGTGGGCAGCGTGCCGTACTCGACCGGCGGGCTCTCCGCCCCCTCGCACAGCACCCCCTGCCCGGCCAGCGCCTCGGCCACCGCGTCGTGCGCGGCCTGCTGCGCCCCTTCCGGGGAACGGGCCAGGGAGGCCGCGCGCGCACCGGAACGGGCTGCTGCGTCCACTACCCCGCCGGTGGTCTGAATACGCCCGGCCGCGATGGCGATCAGCACGAAGAACACCAACGCGGGGGCCAGGATCGCCAGTTCCACCGCGAAGCTGCCACGGTCCGGGCCCGCACGACGGCAGCGGAGCGGCCCGCGCAGGGCGGGCGGGCGCCTCACGGCCGCCCGCCCTGCGGGACGAACTTCTCCCGGGGGGCGCTGACCTTGCGGGAGATCAGGAAGCGGTCGAACCCCGGCACCACGGCCAGCGGCCGGACGGTGACGGTGATCCGGTAGGTGGCCGGATCGCTCGGGTCGCTCCTGACCTCGACCCGCTCGGCGAGGTCGCCCACCCGGGTGAGGAAGTCCCCTGCCTGCCGTTCGCCCGCGTCGGAGGCGGCGCCCCGGGCCCGGCCGGTCTCGGCGCCCTCGCGGGCAGCCGTGAGCGCGACCTGGCCCGCGTACCAGTACAGGGCGGCCTGCACCACGAGGAAGACCAGGAACAGGGCCACCGGGAAGACCAGGGCGAGACTGATGGTCATCGCGCCCCGGTCCCACCGGCGGGCTCCGGTCCGGGCGGACGGCGGGCGGCGGATCACGGCGAGGGGACCACCTGGTCGGCCGGGATGCGGTTCTTGACCTTGGTGCCCAGGCTGCCGACCGCCACCACGACGGCGCCGGCGATGCCGACCAGCACCACCACGGCGAGGGCGAGCTCGATGCTGATGGCGCCGCGGTCGCCGGCCGCCCGGGCGGCGCGGAGGCGGCCCATCCGGTAGTGGAAGACGAACATGCAGAGTTGCACGGGAAGGAAGAGTGCGGTGAGGAACGAGCGCAGTACGGCCATGGTGTGGTCTCCAGGGTCTACGGTCGGAGGACTAGAGGACGTTGAGCATCTGGTACAGCGCGGGGAACGCGATCAGCACCGTCATGAGCAGGGTGAGCGCCGCTCCGGGCGCCACCATCCGCTCGCTGTCGGTGTTGGCCCGGGCCAGGTCCTCCGCGAGCAGTTCGTCTCGGAGGCTCTTCGCCCGGGCACGGAGGGTGTCGTACACGGCCGCCCCGTCGGTGCCGGACAGCCGCATGATGTCGGCGACGTCCTGAAGGGGCGTCAGGCCGAGTTCGGTGGCGAGGGCGTCGAGGCCCTCCCAGGGTGGGAGCCGGTCGGTGGTGGCGCGGTCCAGGGCGTCCCTGATCCGGCGCAGCACGGTGGAGCGGCCGACCACGGCGGCCCGCCGCAGCGCCTCGGCCGGGCCGAGGTCGGCGGCCCGCTCCAGGGCGACCAGTTCGAGGTAGGCGGCGATCCCGTTGAGGTACTCGGTGCGGGCCTCCTTGGCCTCGCCCTTGACGATGGCGTCCGGCACCAGCCAGCCCAGCAGGGCCAGCGCGGGGCCGGCCAACAGGGGAACCAACAGCGGCAGTTGGACGTCCATCAGGGCAGTGAGCAGCACCAGGTAGGCGGGGGCCATCAGGCCGATCAGGGCGAACAGCAGCTTGTGGGCCATGAAGCGGGCCGGGGTGCGGCCGATCAGGGCGAGCTGCTGGTGCGGGATGCGGGCCCCGGCCAGCCGGATCGAGCGGGCACCGATCCGGTCGGCCCAGGCGGCCCGGCCGCCGAGCTCCTGGGTCTCCACCGGGGCCCGGTGCAGACGGTCCAGGGCCTGGGTCAAGTCCGGTGGGGCCGGCCTGAGTTCGGCTGCGAGCAGGGCGATTCCGCCGAGTACGGCGGACCCGGCCAGGACGGACCAGACGGAGATCACGGGCCCTCCTTCCGGAACAGTGCGGGGACGGTGGACGCGGGGGCGGTGGCGGGCTGCGCACCGGCGGTCGCGGACGCCCCGTCCGACCCCTCCGGGGCGGGCGGCCGGACGGCGCCGGTCCTGCTCCGCCGGTCCGGCTCCAGCAGCCGGGGCAGCTGGGGCTGGGTGGCCAGCTTCTTCATCCAGGCGATCACCAGCACGAAGAGCACCAGCACCACCGCCAGCACCACCTGCCCCGCGAAGGTCCCGTAGGGGCGGACGTAACGGTCGTTCAGCAGCCCGATCAGCAGCACCCCGAGGATGATCACCAGCAGCCAGCGGATGGTGGTGCGGTGCTTGGCCCGGTCCGCCTCGATGACCCGCCGCTGGCGGACCTCCTCGCGGACCGACCCGGCCAGGTCGCCGAGGGTGCGGGCCAGCCCGGGGCCACTGTCCCCGGCGCGCAGCACCAGTGCGGCCAGCACCTTGTCGGCGGTGGCGTCGGCGATCCGGTCGCCGAAGGCCCGCAGCGCCTCCTCCGGCCGCCAGCGGGACTGCAGCCGGGCGCTCAGCTCGGCGATCTCGGCCTCCAGCGCGGGCGGCGCGGTGCGGCGGCTGGTCACGATCGCCTGGTTGAGGCCGACGCCGAGCAGCAGCACGTCGCCCAGCCGCTGGGTCCACTCGGCCAGTGCCTCCAGCTTCTCGATCCGGTGCATGTCCGCCTTGGTGGCGCCGTACAGCCAGGGCAGGCCAAAGGCGGTCAGGGCGACCAGCAGGATCACCACCGGCGGGCGGCCGGAGAGCAGCACCAGCACCGCACCGCCGACGAACGCCAGGACCTGGAACGGGAGTTGACGCCGCGTTTGGTCGGAGAGGCGGCTCGGGGCCGGCGGGGCGGCGCCCTCCTCCGGCTGGTCGGTGCCGCGCAGCCCGACCACCAGCAGCACCAGGCCGCCGACCACCAGCAGCCCGCAGAGCACGAAGAGCAGCATCAGCGACCGCCCCCGATCCGCAGGTTGAGCGGGGCGCCCCAACTGCCGTACGCGGACTGCAGCAGGCCCGCATCGAACCCGGCCCGGCGCAGGTCGTCCAGGCAGTTCGGCGGGGTCTGCGGCACGGCCCTGGGCTCCCCGAGGTCGGGGCGCGGGCCGAAGACGGTGTTCAGCGCCGGGCGGCCGCTCTCGCCGATCCCGGTCACCTCCATCACGTGCGAGACGAAGCGGTGCCGGCGGCCGCCGAGCGCGGTCTCGTCCACCATCGACACGTGCACGATGAGGTCCACCGCGTTCGCGGTCAGCCGGTAGGCCAGGGTGTCGGTCATGTGGGAGCCGTACTCCAGGCAGAGCTCGGCGATCCGGTCCACCACCATCTGCGGGCCGCGGGCGTGCAGGGTGCACATCGAGCCGCCCTCGCCGTTGGTCATCACCCGCAGCATCGGCACCACCTCGCCGGAGCGGACCTCGCCGACGATGATCCGGGAGAGCGTCATCCGCAGCGCGGCCGGGATCAGCTCACCGATCGTCAGCTCGCCGGCCACCTTGCCGTCCACCCGCTCGCCGTTGCCCTCGCGGGCCTCCATCGGCACCACCTGGCGCAGGTGGCCCAGGGTGTGCAGCCAGAGCTCGAACTCCGACTCCAGGGTGCCGACCCGCTCGTCCGGCGGGATCTCGGCCGCCATCGCGCGCAGCAGGCTGGTCTTGCCGACGCCCTGGGTGCCGGTGATCATCACGTTCTTCCGGGCCCGGATCGCCGAGGCCAGGAAGGCGGCCAGGGTGTGGTCCACGGTGCCGAGCTGGACCAGGTCGGCCAGGGTGGCCGAGGCCACCCGGTGGCGGCGGATCGCCACGTACGGACGGGGCGTCACCTCGGTCATGGCCTGCAGACGCATGCCGCCCTCCAGCCGCAGCGCCAGCATCGGGCTGGCGGTGGAGAGGGTGCGCTCGCCGCCGCCGTGCTGGCGGGCCAGGTCCTGGAGCAGCTCGATCAGCTCGGCGTCGTTGTCGGCCACCGGCGGTACCTGGCGCAGCGGTTGGTGGACCTTGGAGATCCACACGTCGTCGCAGCCGTTGATCAGGATGTTCTCGATGTCCGGGTCGTCCAGGTAGGGCTGGAGCCGCCCGGCCCGGAACAGCAGGTCGTAGACGGCCTCGGCCAGCGTCCGGTCCTGCTCCCTGGTCGGCGGGATGCCATGGGTCTGGGCGTAGGCGTCGGACCAGCGGGCCACCGCCTCGTCGATCAGCGCGCGGCCGCGCTGGCGGCGGGTGGCCCGGTCGGCCTCCGCGCCGGAGAGGTCGGCCAGCCGGGTGAGC
Source organism: Kitasatospora sp. NPDC088742 (assembly GCF_055584905.1). Classification (NCBI taxonomy): domain Bacteria; kingdom Bacillati; phylum Actinomycetota; class Actinomycetes; order Kitasatosporales; family Streptomycetaceae; genus Kitasatospora; species Kitasatospora sp. NPDC088742. The sequence goes on from NZ_JBVJLD010000002.1 coordinate 225,076, forward strand.
TGCTCGTGCAGCTCGGCCGCGACCTGGCGCTTGAGCTCCCGGGCGACCTGCTGGTCGACCGCCGGGCGGACCCCGACCGGCTCGATGGCGGGCACCGAAGTGGCCTGCCCGGCACCGGAGTTGACCGGGCCGGCGGTGAACTGTCCGACCGGCGCCGCATGCGGTATCACCGGCTGGGCCGGCGTCCAGGGCAGCCCGGCCGGGTCGGCCGTGGGCTTCTGCAGCGGGTCGTGGAGCGGGCTACCGCGCACGGAGCACCTGCCCGTAGGTCGGCGGATCGGCCTCGGCCGGGGCGGGGAACGGCTCCGGCGCGGCGGGCTGCGGCACCGGCGGCGCGGGCACCACGGGGCCGGGCCGGCCGTCGGCCGCCGCCGAGGGGTGGGCCGGCGGGCGGCCCGGCTCGGCGAACGCGGCCTGGCGGTAGGCCCCCGGCGGGGGCTGCTGCTGGCGGGGGTTGAGCGGGCCGAGCGTGTAGCCCTGCTGCTCCGGCTGCTGGGGCTGCTGCGGGTAGGCGTGCTGGGGGTACGGCTGGGGCTGGGGGTACGCCTGCTGTTGCGGGTACGGCTGCTGTTGCGGGTACGCCTGCGACGGGGGTGGCTGGACGCCGTGCTGCTGGTAGGCCAAGGGGTGCGACTCCTGGTCGGGGGACGGCGTCACCGGCACCGGGTGCTGCGGCACGACGGTGTCCGGCACGGCGGCCGGGGCGAGGCGCTGCCGACGGCGTCTGACGAGCAGTTGGATCTGGTCGGCCGCCGAACGGGCGGTGCGCATCAGCTCGGAGCGGACGAACCGGCGGTCCCCGGTGTCCCCGCCGTCCGAGAGCAGCCGGGCGGTGCGCGGCGCGTGCGGGAGCACCCCGAGCACCGGCACGCCGAACTCCCGGGCGATCTCCGCCGCCGGGTACGGGCCCTCGGCCACCAGCAGCACGCCCAGCGCGTCCGGGCCGCTGCCCGACTGCGCCAGGTCCTCGCGCAGCGCGGCCAGCCGGGGCCGGGCGGCGCTCAGGCCGCGCAGCGTGCTGCGCACCGTCACCACCACCGCGTCGGCCCGCCGGGCCAGCACCGCGCCCGGTCCGTACGCGCCGGACCGGCCGAGGTCCAGCAGCACGTCGTAGCCCTGGGGTTCGAGCGCGTGCAGCGCCTCCACCAACGGCTCCCAGGTGTACGCCAGGCCGGACGCCTGGGCCGGGTCGGTCAGGCCGGGCAGCAGCAGGCGCTCCCCGGTGCCGTCCGGCGAGATGTCCACCAGCTGCTCCCAGAGGGACTGGGCGAGCAGGCCGCGGCGGTCCGCGACGGCGAGGTTGCGCAGCCCGTAGACCGCCTCCACCCGGCCCTCCAGCGCACCGGCCAGCACCGCGCCGCCGTCCGGGTCGCACTCCACCAGCAGCACCCGGCGCCCCGGGTGCAGCGGCCAGGAGAGCAGCAGGGCCAGCGCTCCGGTGGTGACGCCGGGGGCCCCGGGCCCGCCGACCAACGCGATCACGGCCACGGGACCACCTCCCCGCCGGCACGGGGTGAGCGGGTCGTCCTGGGGTGACGGTCCATCAGCCCGCGCTCCCGCTCGGGGACGGCGTCGGAGCGGCCGGGGCCGCCGCGTCGCGCGGGGCCAGGATGATCTGGAGGCGACCGCCCGCCACCCAGGCCGCCAGCTTGGGGCCGTCGGCCAGCGGCAGCGCCACGTCGACGACCTGGCTGCCGTCGGTGTCCACCTTGCCGACCGCGACCACCTTGACGGGGATGGTCTCGGGGGTGCGGACGGTCCCGTTCGCGCCGTTGTCCGGGGTGGAGACCACCAGGATCCGGGTGCCCGGGTTGAGGCGGGTGCTCGGCAGCTGGGTGCGCTTGACCGCCACGCCGACCACCGTCTGGCCGGGGTCGACCAGCGACTCGCCGGTGACGTCGGCCCTGAGCAGCAGCCCGCCGCGCCGGAGGTCACGGGAGGCCCGCAGCCCGACGGTGCGGGAGCGGTCGGCGGCGTCCAACGGCTTCAGCGCCGGGTCGGAGGCGATCCGGGCCACCACCAGGTCCTCGGGCGCGATGGCCTGCCCGGCGGGCACGTCCCGGGCCAGCGCGAGCACGGCTATCCGCTGCCCGGTGGAGTTGTAGAGCACCGCCCCGCCCAGACCACCCGCCGCCACCATGGCGACCGCCATCGCGATCACCGTCGGGCGCCGCCGTCTCGCCCGCAGGGTGCGCGGCGGCACGTGCGGGGCCACCCGGGCCGGCTCGGCCGCGGGGACGGTGGTGCCGGGGCTCGGCGTGGGGAAGGTTCGTTGCTCCACCGGGCTTCGGCCTTTCGTACGGGGGTCGGGAAACGGTCCTGGGGACCGGCGCGCGGGGGGAGGTGAGGCCGCGTCAGTTGAGCAGCTGGACCTCGGCCACCTCGACCGGCATCGGGGCGCCGGCCGGCACCCGGAAGAGGAAGTCGGGCCTGATCCGCTGTTTGGTGTCCTCGCGGATGGCCGTGATCTTCCAGACCGAGGTGGCCGAGACGAAGTACTTGCCGTCGGGCTGCGCGGCCGAGCTGTTGGCGTAGACGTACTGGCAGTCCGGTGAGGTGACCGCGCCCGAGCCGGGCGTGTACGGGGTACCCGGGCCCTTGCAGGTGATCACCTCCTTCTCCACCCCCGTGGTCCACTCGACGTGGTCCAGCTCGGCGGTGGCGGTGACGGTCAGGAAGTTCCCCCTGGCCTGCTCGCTGACCGGGCCGGTGCTGTGCTCGCTCCGCTCGTACCAGAGCCAGACCGGCACCCCGACCGCGGCCTTGCCGGCCGGCGCGGTGTGCATGGCCGGCGGGAGCAGCTGCAGCTTGGCGAAGGCCTGCCGCGCGAGGTCGGCCACGTTGTCGTAGACCGGCATCGGGATCGGCGGCTGCGGGAAGAACTGCTGCGGCCAGACCGAGAGGTTGCCGTCCTTGTCGCGGCAGACCACGTCGTAGATCTTGCCGTCGGCCGGCGTCCTCCCGCCCCAGACCGCCTCGGTGACCGCGGGCTGCGGGTTGGCGGGCTGGTAGTAGCAGCCGTTCGCCTGGCTGAACCAGCCCAGCTTCGGGTCCCAGCAGGGCCGTTCGACGCCGTTCCAGGTGCAGAGCGGCACCCCGTCGGCGCCGGTACCGCCCGAGGGGGTGCCGGGGCCGGGGCTGCTGCCGCCACCGCCGGGCTCGGTGACGACGATGCAGATGTCGCGCACCTCGCAGGGGTTGACCGTGCCGCCGGGCTCGTCGGCGACCGCCGGGCTGGACAGGGTGGTGACCAGGCCGGCCACCAGCAGGGCTCGGAGGGTGCTCCGTCGTACGCCGTTCAGCATGTTCGGCCCACCTCGCGGATGAATTCGACGATCTGCCAACGGGATTCGGTCTTGCGCAGGGTGACCTTCGCGGTGTAGCGGGTGAGGCGGTTCTTCGGCTCCGCGGTCGCCCTGGTCCTCGCGTCGGCCTGGTGCCAGTCCGTGACGTCGATGCAGTCCTCGACGGTGGCGGACGGGGGCTTGCCGTCGAGGTCCACCGCCGTCACCAGCGGCGAGTTGCGCGGCGCCCCGACCATCACCTTCTTCGCCTCGGAGAGCTCGGTGAGGGTGACCATCGTGTCGCTGAGCGCCTGTCCGCTCGAGTAGAGCCTGAGCGGCAGAACGTCCGCCTCCGGTTGTCCGAAAGCCGCCGTCCTGGTGTCCCACCACGTCCGGTATGCCGCCAACACCACGGTGGCGGTGGCCCCTTCGAGACCGGTCATCGGTTTGGCGGAGGCCCCCAAGGTGGCGGTTGCCGTGACGGACGGGGCAGTTGGGGCGGCTGAGACGTCGGTGAGCCGATCGGCGGACCCGCCCTGGCCACAGGCGGTGAGGAGCAGCAGGAGTGCCCCGCCGGCCCCAACCCTCCCTGGGCGCACCACAATTCCGTGCTGCCGCATCGCCCCACCTCGTCGCGGCCTGCCCCGTGAGGGACCGCCGCCGCAGAAGAAATCCGCCACCCCTGGTGCTGCTTCGGGTGACTGATTCTTCGCCAACCCGCCCATGCCCGGCAACACCTCGGGCGTCCTGACCTTACGCGGAAGGCGGATCCATTGGGGCACTTTCCCGCCACAGAACCGCCAACAGTTCTTCCGAAAGCGACAATCCGGCCAATGCGCCCCGGACGGCGGCCCGGTTGCGGAGCAGCAGCCTCCCCTGCTCACCCGGCGCCAACAGCCGTGCCCCGGCCACCCCGTAGGCGGTCTCCGCCCAGGCCAGCTGGGCCTCCACGGCCGGCTGGAGGTCCACCGGCGCCACCGCCGCGGGCCCGCCGGGCAGGCCGTGCTCCAGCACCCGGTCCAACGCCCAGGTGAACGAGCCCTCGCCCCCCGGCAGGACGGTGTCCCGTCCTCGCCGGGGCGGTTGGTAGCGCGCCACCCGCCCCCAGAGCGGCACCCGGGAGTGCGAGAGCAGTTCGCCCGCCCCCTCCTCACCCCGTTCGAGCGCCCCCCAGGCCTCCTTGTCGGCGACGGCGTCCACCAGCAGCAGGGTCTCCTCCTGGCTCCCGTGCACCATGGTGCTCACCACCCAGTCCCAGGCCAGCCCCCGCCGGTACGCGTTGTCCGGGGTCGACCCGCCGGTCACCAGCGCCGGCCGCCGCCCGCGCGGGTCCACCGCGAGCTGCCCCAGCAGCGCGACCACCAGCCACCGCGCCGGACGCCGGGCCGCCTCCCGCAGCGCCGTCAGCATCGTGTTCGCGTCCGCCTCCGGCGGCACCAGGGTCACCCGGCTCCCCCGGGCCCCCGCGTCGAAGCACCGCCCGGGCAGCTCCGCCGCCAACCGCCGGGCCCCGTCGGCCGCCCGCGCGGACCCGGCGTGGGCCCGCTCCGGCCCGCCGTCCGCGCCGATCACCACCAACTCGATCCCGCCGCTCACCGGCACTCCTCCCCTACGGCCACCGGCCCCGCCGCACAAGCTATCCGGCCTCCCACGCCCCGCGCGGGGTTTCGCCGGGAAATGACGCAGGTCAGGGACCATCGCAGGACCATGGGCCCTACTGACGGGCCGTCCGGAGCGGCACCATCGAGTACATGGACCGAGACGAGCGAGTGGCGACCCTGAGCGAGGCCGAGTGCCTGCGCCTGCTCGGCACCGTGCCCATCGGGCGTGTGGTGTACACCGAGCACGCCCTCCCCGCGGTCCTCCCGGTCGCCTTCGAGGTGGCCCCCGACGGCGCCCTGATCCTCGGCCTCCGGGCCGGTTCCACCGTCACCCGCGCCCTCGACGGCACCGTCGCCGCCTTCCAGGCCGACCACCTCGACCCCGCCACCCGCACCGGCTGGAGCGTCCTGGTCCACGGCCGCGCCGAGGTCGTCCGCGACGAGGCCGCCGTCCGGCACCTCCGCCGGACCGGACCGCTGCCGTGGGTCGGCGGCGGCCAGGAGCCGGTGTTCGTACGGATCGCCCCGGAGCTGGTCAGCGGCCGCCGCGTCCTCCCCGCGGGCCGGGCGGTGGCCCGCTAGCGGCGAAGGCCGCCGCCCTGCGGACCACCGTGCACCCCCTGACAAGTGACCCGCGGGTAGGCATACTCTGCCGGTGTTCCGTCCCCTTCCGTCAGGAGCAGCCGTGACGACGTACGCCTCCCTCGCCGAGTTGACCGCAGCGGTCGGCACCGAGCTGGGCACCAGCGAGTGGCACACCATCGACCAGGGCCGGGTCGACCTGTTCGCGGAGGCGACGGGGGACCACCAGTGGATCCACGTGGACCCGCTGCGCGCGAAGGACAGCGTGTTCGGGGGGACCATCGCGCACGGGTACCTGACGCTGTCGCTGATCCCGGTGCTGGCGAAGGAGTGCTACGCGGTCGAGGGCATCCGGATGGCGCTCAACTACGGCTCGGAGAAGGTCCGCTTCCCCGCCCCGGTGCCGGTCGGCACCGCCGTCCGGGCCACCGCCGAGCTGCTCTCCGCGACCGAGGTGCCGGGCGGGGTGCAGGCCCTGGTGCGGTACACGATCACCAGCGAGGGCAGCCCGAAGCCGCACTGCGTGGCGGAGACGATCACCCGCTTCTACGCCGCCTGACGCACCGTCACCCCAAGGGGCGGCGGCCGCTTACGCCGAACGGTGCGTACGACTCCGTCCCACCGGGTAGGTGCGGAGCCTGGCCGGTAATGTCCGACAAGACGGACAAAACCGCCCATGGAGGTGCCGTGCCCAGCCCCGTCGCCTGGCCGTCCCGGGTCGCCGCTCTCACCACCCGGCTCGGGACCGGCACCGCGCCCCTGCTGGACCTGCCGGGCGACGCCTGGCGCCGGATCCGCACCGAGCCGTTCGGCGCCGAGCCCACCGGTGCCCGGCTGGAGCGCATCCGCAACTCCCCCAACTTCCGGGGCGGCGCCTTCCGCAATCCGGTCCCCACCAGCCGACTGGCCAGGACCCGCAACCGGCTGGAGCTGAACCGGGGTCAGTTCGCGGCCAGCCGGCACCGCCGGGCCCCGGCCGCGGCGGTGCCGCTGCACCGGCTGCTCCCGATCGAGCTGGCCGAGCCGCCCGGCTCCGGGCTGCGCGCCACCTGGCTGGGCCACGCCACCGTCCTGGTGGAGATCGACGGCCGCCGGGTGCTGTTCGACCCGGTGTGGAGCGAGCGCTGTTCGCCGTTCGGCTGGACCGGCCCCAAGCGGCTGCACCCGATGCCGATCCCGCTGGCCGAACTCGGGCCGGTGGACGTGGTGGTGATCTCGCACGACCACTACGACCACCTCGACCTGGCGACCGTCAGGGCCCTGGCCGCGACCGGCACCACCTTCGCGGTCCCGCTCGGGATCGGCGCGCACCTGGAGCACTGGGGCATCCCGCCGTCCCGGATCGCCGAGCTGGACTGGTGGGAGTCGGCCGAGGTGGCCGGGCTGACCCTGACCGCCACCCCCGCCCGGCACTACTGCAACCGCGGCCCGCGGAACAACCCGCTGGTGCTCTGGGCCTCCTGGGTGGTGGCGGGGCCGGGGCACCGGGTCTTCCACAGCGGCGACACCGGGTACTTCCCCGGCTTCGCCGAGATCGGCGGCCGGCTCGGGCCCTTCGATCTGACGATGGTGCAGATCGGCGCCTACAGCGACCTCTGGCCCGAGGTGCACATGACCCCCGAGGAGGGGGTGCGGGCCCACCTGGACCTGGGCGGCGAGCTGCTGCTGCCGATCCACTGGGGCACCTTCAACCTGGCCCCGCACCCCTGGGAGGAGCCGGCCGAACGGACCGTCAGCGCCGCCCAGGCGCTGGGCGCCCACCTGGTGGTGCCACGCCCGGGCAAGCCCTTCGAGCCCGCCGAACCGCCGCCGGTCCGGCTCTGGTGGCGGGCGGTGGCGGCGATGCCGCGCGGGGCCGAGCTGTTCGTCCCGCAGGGCCTGGAGGCCGCCCCGGCCCGGCCCGCCCGCCGGGCGGAGGACGACGAGGTCACGGTCTGAGCCGGCGTCAACCGGCGGGTGGGGCCCGGGCGGCTCAGCCTGCCGCCCGGGCCCTGATGACCCGCCAGGCCCAGTGCTGCGCCAGCAGGGTGAGCACCCCGGCCAGCACGATGCCCAGGAGGTTGAGCAGCAGCTGGACCCCGGAGCCCGCCGCCTGCGCGTAGTCCCGGTAGCCGAAGGCCACCGCCGCGTTGGCCGCCGCGGGGACGGTGGTGACCGAGATCGCCACGCCGACCAGCATGCCCGCCTTGGCCGAGGTCAGCGAGAGCACCCCGGCCGCCCCGGCCAGCAGGGCGACCACGAAGGACATCGCGTCCGGCTTCCAGATGAAGGAGGTGTTCGGCCGCTCGGCCTCGAAGGCGGCCTGGCTGAACAGCCCCAACTGGTCCATCAGCCAGGAGAATCCGGCGGTCAGCACCATCGCCACCACGAAGCCGACCAGCAGGGCGGCCAGCGAACGGCCCGCCTCCCGGGCCCGCCGCCGCACCAGCGCGACGCAGAGCCCGGCCAGCGGGCCGAAGTCCGGACCGACCGCCATCGCGCCGACCACCAGGATCGCGCTGTCCAGCACCGCGCCGCAGGCGGCCAGCATGGTGGCCAGCGCCATGAAGGCCAGGTAGACCACGCTCAGCGTGGACTCCTCGTGGGTGATCTCGGAGACCGCCTCCCAGACCAGCGCGTCCGCGCCGTCGCCGGGGGCCAGCTCCTCGGCCTGCTCCGCCGCACTGGAGATGGCCAGCTCCAGCGCGGAGACGTCGATCGCCCCGCGCTCGGCCAGCCCCAGTGCCCGCAGACCGCCGAGCACCTCGTCGGCCGCCTCGCGGGCCACGTCGCAGAGCACCACGTCCCCGGCCGGGCGCAGCGCCGCGTCCGGGAGCAGCACCACGTGGGTGACGCCGGCCCAGGTGTCGAGCCGTTCCAGTACGGCGTCCCGCAGGTCGCGCGGGACGATCAGGCGCAGATGCAGCATGGTCCGCAACCCTAGGCGGTGGTGCCGGGGCGCCGCGCCCGCCGCGCGCCGGACCGGACGAGCCGTCAGGTCCGGCGCCGGACTCCGCGTGGTCGACGGGGCGTCAGGCCGCCCGCAGGGCCCGCTCGACCAGGGCGAGGGTCTCCCGGGGGTCGGCCACCTCGACCACCAGCCGGGCGTAGGCCTCCTCCACCAGCTCGATCACCACGGCCTTCTCCGGGTTCTTCACGTCCCAGAAGACCTTCTCGCCGTCCCGGTGGAAGGTGCCCGCCACGATCACCCCGGGGAAATGGGTGCCCGGGGCCTTGATCCCCTTGGGCTCGCGCAGCATGCCCGGGTCCACCGTCGCGCCCCGCACGTGCCGGAGCGGGATCTCGATCCGGCTCTTCAGCGCCCAGAAGCGGTCCCACCCCTCGACCTCGACGGTCAGGACGCCGTCGGCCACCGATACCACTGCCATCTCTTCGTCTCCTTCAGCTGGTCGACGTGATCCGCCGGGCGAGCCCGGCGAGTTGGGCGGGGCCTTCGCCGGAGCGGCGCAGCCGCAGGCCGAGCACGGTGGCGGCAAGCGCCGGGGCCAGCCCCGGCCCGGCCTCCGGGTGGGCGGCCAGGCCGGCCTCCAGGGCGGTCAGCCCCTCCTCCACGAGGTCCGCCACCTCGGGGTCGTGCGGGGCCCGCTCGGCGGCGGCGAGCAGCAGCAGCCCGGCGGCCGGCCCGCCGTCGAAGGCGGCCGCGGCCTGGGCGAGGGCGGCGTCCAGGCCGGGTGCGGCGGTCAGTGCGGCGGTGCCGGGGAGCACCTCCTCGTCCAGGTGGCGGCGGAGCGCGGCCAGGTAGAGGCCGCGCTTGCTGCCGAAGACCTTGTAGAGGCTGTTGCGGTGCACCCCGAGGCCGGTCACCAGGTCGTCGACCGACGTCCCCTCGAAGCCCCGGCCCGCGAACACCCGGGCGGCGGCCCGGACGGTCTCGTCCTCGTCGAACGCGCGTGGTCTTCCCATGCCGGCAACCCTAGGAGTAAAGGAACGGTCAGTCAAGAACGAACATTCCTGAAACCTGTTCCACCTCCGATGTCGTACGCTGTGCCCGTGACGGAAGCCACCAGAGCCACCAGTGCGGCGGAGACGGCCGAGCGGTTCGTCGAGCTGCTCCGGATCGACCGGCTGGACGAGAACCTGTTCCGCGGCCGCTGCCATGCCGGGGCACCGCTGCGCGCCTTCGGCGGGCAGGTCGCCGCGCAGGCGCTGACGGCCGCCGGGCGGACCATCGGCGGCGGGCGGCACGTGCACTCGCTGCACTCCTACTTCCTGCGCCCCGGCGATCCCCGGCACCCCATCGACTACCAGGTGGACCCGGTCCGGGACGGATTCTCGTACGCCACCCGCCGGGTGACGGCCGTTCAGCACGGCGAGGCGATCTTCACCCTCTCCGCCTCCTTCAAGACCCCCGAGGACGAGCCGGACCGGCACTCCGCCGCCCCCGCCGTCCCCGCCCCCGAGGAGCTGCCCGACCCCTTCCCGGCCTGGGCCGCCGCGGCGCCCGAGGACTACGAGCGGGCCGCCGTCTTCCGCACCCTGGAGCTCCGCTTCGTCCCGGCCGACTCCCCCGGCCTGCCCGGCCAACTCCCGGGCACCCCGCAGCAGTTCGTCTGGCTGCGGACCGGCGGCCGGCTGCCCGACGGGGACCCGCTGCTCCAGGTCTGCGCGCTCACCTACCTCTCCGACCTGACGCTGGCCTCCACCGCCGCGATCGACCTCCAGGCGCACCGCTTCCAGCGCGCCGAGCCGTCCCGGATCGTGCTCGCCTCGCTGGACCACGCGATGTGGTTCCACCGTCCGTTCCGGGCCGACGAGTGGCTGCTGTTCGCCCAGCGCAGCCCGTCCGCCTCGGACGGCCGGGGCCTGGCGCACGGCGAGTTCTACGACCGCGCGGGCCGGCTGGTCGCCTCCGCCGTCCAGGAGACCCTGATCCGGCACCGGGCGGTCTGACGGGCCGGGCCCCGGGGTCCGGACGCCGGGCCCGACCTGACGCAGCCCGGGACTTGACCGTTCAGGTGACGTTCGCTCGGCGGACCCCGGCCCGTATCATGGTGCGGGTGACCAAGGTTGACCTGTCACCAAGGCCGGTGGAGGCGATGTCGCCCCGTCAGCTCGCACGCCGCAAGAGCCTGATCGACGCCGCACTGACGCTGGTGAACGAGACGGGCGTGGAACGGCTCCAGATGAAACAGGTCTGCGAACGCTCCGGAGTCGCGCTCGGCACGGCCTACCGGTACTTCTCCTCCAAGGACCACCTGCTGGCCGCCGCCATCGCGGACTGGCACCGGCTGCTGCTGGACGACCTGGTCGCCGAGCAGCGCGGTTCGCGGCGCGAGGCGGCCGAGACCGACCGGGTGGTGCGCTTCGTCCGCAACGGGATGCGGGCCTACCAGCGCCAGCCCCAACTGGCCCGGCTCCGGGTGGCGGTGGCCGCCTCCACCGACCCGTTCGCCTCCGAGGCCCTCCAGTCGCTGGCCCGGGCCGACGGCGCCGCGCTGGACGCCGTCAGCCCCAGCCTGCCACCCGCCGCCGGCGAGCTGGTCCGGCACATCGTCGGGCACTCCTGGCAGGGCGAGCTGACCTCCTGGGTGACCGGCCGGACCACCCACGACGACGCCAGGCGCCGGCTGGAGGGCGTGGTCCGCCTGGTGCTGGCGCCCTACGAGGCGGCCTGACCGGCCGTCCGACCGCCCACCGGCTGACCTACCGTCACCGGGTGCGCCACCACGGCGTCGAAGAGGTAGCCCTCGCGGTTGGGCACGGCGGTGACCGGCTGGGTGTTCCCCAGCCGGTCGGTGGCGCGGGCGCGCAGCTGGTACGGACCGGGCTGCCCGGGGCGCCAGTCGAAGGACCAGCGGACCCAGCCGTCCTTGCGCGGCCGGTCCAGCAGGTGCGCCCGCCGCCAGCGCGTCCCGCCGTCGGTGGAGACCTCCACCTCGTGCACCGGCGCGCTGCCGGACCAGGAGCGGCCGGTCAGCCGGTGGGTGCGGCCCGCCTCCAGCGTGGCGCCCCACGGCAGTTCGAAGGCGCTCTTCACCACCTGACGGGTGATCGGGGCGCTGCCGCCCTCCGGGTAGGCCTCGCCGAACAGGCGGTAGAAGTCGGTGTTCCACGGCGAGTACAGCGGCGAGTCGGACACCTCCACGGTGCCCAGCCACTTGATCGAGGCGATCCCGATCCAGCCCGGCACCACCAGCCGCACCGGCGCCCCGTGGTCGGGGGTGAGCGGCTCGCCGTTCATCTCGTAGGCCACCAGCACGTCGTCCAGCGCCTTGGCCAGCGGCAGCGGCCGGCGGACCCGGCCGAGCGAGACGCCGCCGGCCACGTACTCCGGGTCCAGTCCGGAGGGCAGCACGTCCACCGCCTCGCGGCGCAGCCCGGCCCGGTGCAGCAGCTCGGCCAGCCGGACGCCGCGCCAGCTCGCCGAGCCGACGCCGCCGAGGGTCCAGGGGGTGCCCGGGACGCTGTGGCCCTGCTGGGAGAGGTAGAAGCTGCGGCCGTTGCCCGCGCACTCCACCAGCGCGTTGATCCGGGTGCTCGGCAGCCGCCGCAGCTGCGCGAGGTCGAACTCCACGTCACCGCGCCGCAGTCCACTGCCCGTCAGCCGCAGCCGCCAGCCCGCCGGGTCGATCAGCGGGGTGGAGGTGTGGTTGCGGACGAAGAACCGCTCGGTGGGGGTGTGGTATCCGGTGCCGGCCACCGAGTCCCAGCGCATCTCGGCGTTGGTGCCGCGCGGCACGAACCACTCGGCGGGCAGCGGCTTCACGATCCCGGGCACCGGCGAGGCGGCGTGCGCCGCCCCGGCGCCGATGGCGGTCAGCACCGGCCCCGCCACCCCGGCGGCGGCCAGCATCCGCAGCAGCGTCCGCCGGTCCACCCCCTCGGCCCGGGCCTCTCCCGCCAGCCACTGCTCCCGCCGCACCCGGTCGTAGGCGTACTCGTCCATGCGTCCGTTCCCCTCCCGACGAGGCGCCCACCACCCCGGGGCGCCGCAGCGGACGATCCTAGTGCCGTGCCCGGCACTAGGTGGGCGGATGACGCGCCGTCAGGGAAACCGGGGAGCTGCCCGGCGCGCCCTGCCCTCCCGTGGCACGGCCGCCGCAGATAGTACGAGATGTACGTATTGTCCGACCGCTGGAGCCCCGCTGATGAGTAGCCGACCCGACGAGCAACCGGGCGCCACCCTCCCGACCGACAAGGTGGTGTTCGGCGTCAGCGCCGTCGCCGTACTGGCGGTGGTGGCCTGGGGCGTGTTCGCGGCGGACTCGCTGGGCAGCGTCTCCAAGACCGGCCTGGACTGGGTCCTGCACAACTTCGGCTGGCTGTTCGTGGTCGCGGCCGACGTCTTCCTGGTGCTCACCGTCCTGCTCGCGTTCAGCCGCTTCGGCCGGATCAAGCTGGGGCGCGACGACGAGGAGCCCGAGTTCTCCACGCTGGCCTGGGTCGCCATGATGTTCAGCGCCGGCATGGGCATCGGCCTGATGTTCTACGGCGTGGGCGAGCCGCTCCAGCTCTACGCCGCCCCGCAGCCGGGCTCCGGGATCGAGCCGCAGAGCGCGGCCGCCGCCCAGTCCGCGCTGGAGTTCTCGCTCTTCCACTGGACCCTGCACCCCTGGGCGATCTACGCGGTCGGCGGCCTGGCCCTCGCCTACACCACCTTCCGCAAGAACCGGGGCAACCGGATCTCCGCCGCCTTCGTCCCGCTGATCGGCCGTCAGGGCGCGGACGGCTGGATGGGCAAGGGCATCGACCTGCTCGCGGTCTTCGCCACCGTCTTCGGCTCCGCCACCAGCCTGGGCCTGGGCGCGCTCCAGGTGGCCGACGGCCTCGGCTACATCACCAGCGTGCGGAACACCCAGAACGTCCAGCTGGTCATCATCGGCTCGCTGACCGCCGCCTTCGTGCTCTCCGCCTTCTCCGGCGTGCACAAGGGCGTCAAGTGGCTCTCCACCGCCAACGTGGTGCTGGCCTCGCTGATCATGCTCTTCGTCTTCGTCTTCGGCCCCTCGGTCTACGTGCTGGACGCCATCCCGTCCACCGTCGGCGGCTACCTCTCCGACCTGACCACCATGGCCACCCAGACCGGCGCCTTCACCGACGAGAGCTGGCTGGGCTCCTGGACCATCTTCTACTGGGCCTGGTGGCTCTCCTGGGCGCCCTTCGTCGGCACCTTCATCGCGCGCATCTCCCGCGGCCGGACGATCCGTCAGTTCCTGCTCGGCGTGCTGCTGGTGCCGAGCGGGGCCACCGTGCTCTGGTTCTGCGTGATGGGCGGCACCGCGATCCGGCTGGACTCCACCGGGCAGGCCGACCTGGTCGGCACCATCTCCCAGGGCGCCGAGGCCTCCCTGTTCGAGACCCTGCGCTCGCTCCCGCTCGGCGGGGTGACCAGCGTGATCGCGGTGCTGCTGGTGATGACCTTCTTCATCACCAGCGCCGACTCCGCCTCCCTGGTGCTCGGCTCGCTCTCCAGCCGGGGCTCGCTCCACCCGCGCACCTGGCTGGTGGTGGTCTGGGGCGTCCTGATGGGCGGCGTGGCCGCCGCCCTGCTGCTGGCCGGCGGGCTCAGCGCCCTGCAGAACGCCACCATCCTGGTCGCGCTGCCCTTCGTGGTGGTGATGCTGCTGCTCTGCCTGGCGCTGGTGCGGGAGCTGCGGGCCGACCCGGCGGCCGGGCCGTCCCGGCTGCACGCCGCGCACGGCCTGCGGGACGCCGTCCGGGTGGCGGTCGGCGACGCACTGGCCGACCACGGCGTGGGCCGACGCCGCAACGGCTCCTCGCCGCCCCCGCCTCACTCGTCCGAGTGAACTGGGCCGAACGCGGCTGATCGTTCGTCAGCGTCGTTCCCGACCGGTGGCATGCTGAACAGCCTCGATGACCCGTCGCCCAGCTCCCACCTGGGCTTCACCCCGGTGTCGTCACCGTTTAACACCGCCCTGGAATGCTCACTGTCATGAACGCTCAGCCCGTCCCGGCTCCCGCGGCCCCACCCGGCCCGCGCTTCCCCCTGCCCCGCCGCCACCGCCGCCTGATCGCCTGCGCCGCAGTGGCCGCGAGCATCGCCCTCGGCACCCTCGGCGTCGGCGCCACCGTGGAGACGGCCCGCCAGGGGACGACAGCGAGCGCGAGCCGCTGACCCGGCGTCAGCCACCGGCGGGGCCTGTGCTGTACTACCCGCGATCGTTCGCGAACAGCCGGGGGAGCACAAGAAGATGACCGACGACTGCCCGACGTGTGGCCGCGCCGACCGGACGGTCCCCGTCCCGCAGGCGCTCCAGGACCCGGCCGAGCCGCTGAAGCCGGCCGACCGGGCCGCGCTGGTCCCGCCGGCCCAGCCGGGCCCGGCCGTACGGGGCGGGGCCTCGACGGCGCTCTTCGTGTTCGCCGGCCTCGCCCTGCTGCCCGCGCTCGGCCTGCTCTCCGGCGGGGGCGGTTCGGACCCGGACACCGATACCGCCTACGGGCTCGGCTACGTCCTCGGCACCCTGTCCCCTTGCCTGCTGCTGCTGGTGGCCGCCGTGGTGGTCCGACTCCGGGCCAACGCCTCGGCCCGGGCCACCGACCGGGGCCTGTCGGCCCGTCAGGCCCGCTGGCACCACGTCATGCTGGTCTGGCAGCGGGCCGTGCTCTGCCGCCGCTGCCGGTCCGCCTTCCTCCCCGCCGGCAGCGTGGCCCCGGACTTCCCCGCCTCACCGCCCATCGGGCTGGCCGGCTTCCGGACCGAACTGGCCGCCACCACCGACCGGGTCTACGGCGTGCGGGTCTGAGCCTCAGCCCGCGTAGGAGCGGGAGTGGCGGCCCGGGGTGTCGGGGAGGGGCTCGACCGCCGGGGCGTAGCGGGCGGCGGGGGCCCGTAGCAGCCAGGCGCGGCCGGCCGGGGCGATCAGCTGCATGCGGTGCAGCAGGTCGAGGGCGTCGCGCCGGAAGGCGGTGAGGTCGGCGAGGTAGTCGCGGTGCCAGCCGTTGCGCAGGCCGTGTTCGTCGGTGATGTCGCCGAGGGCGCCGTCTATCAGGGCGTCGGGGACCAGCACGGCCGGGGGTGCGGACTCCTCCGGGAGCGGGCGGAGCTCCTCCACCAGGCGGCCGGCCAGCAGCAGGGCCGCCTGGGCCAGGGTGCCGGTGCCGGGCAGGGCCAGGTCGGTGAGCTCGTCGGCCGGGTCGAGCAGGGCGATGCCCTCGGCCCGGTACTCGGTGGTCAGGCCGAGGAAGTCGGCGAACAGGGCCGTCTCACCGGCCCGGTGGGCGAGCAGCCAGCGGCGCTGGCCGGGCGTCAGTTCGTCCAGCAGCACCACCGGGGTCTCGGCCAGCCGCCGCCGCACCACCACCTCGTCCGGCACCCCGGTCTCGGACGGGCCGGAGCTCAGCAGGGCCCCGGCCAGCTCGCGGTCGCCCGCGCCGGCACCCGTCAGCACCCGCCATTCGGCCAGCCGCTGACGGACCGCCGGCTCGACGGGCCCGGGCTCGCCGCCCTCGGCGACCGCCGCCAGGGCGCGGACCAGCGCCGCGTACGACTGCGGCGTCCAGGGGCCGTGCTCCGTCGGGTCGAGGGCGCGCCCCGGCAGCGGGGCCTTGTGCAGGCGGGCGTAGCCGGTGCCGACGGTGAGCGGGTAGCCGAGCAGGGTCGCGAACCGCTCCACCAGCCAGTCGGCGTGACGGTGGATCAGCGGCAGGCCGTCCCCGTGCGGGCCGCCCGCGGTGACCAGCGGGTGGGCGGCCAGCAGCCGGGCGGCGGTGCGGCGCTCGACCGCGATCTGCTCGGGGCTGCCGGGCACCGGCTTGCGGTGCCGGCCTCGGCGGCCGCTGACGGCCAGCGCGTCCCGGCCGGGGGCGATCCGGCTGCGGCGGCCACCCTCGCGGCCGCGCGGCGCGGCGGGCTGATGGACCGTCGGGCCGTGCCACCAGCTATGGCCCTCGCCCTCGCCCTCGGGCAGCACGCCGCCCAGGTGCCGGGCGCCGTAGAGGCCGAAGGCGGCGGTGAACAGCGCGTCGGCCTCGGCCTGGCCGGCCCCGGCCAGCAGCTCGGCCAGGTGGGCCTGGGCAGCGCCGGACGGCACGACGGCGGTGAGCTGCCCCGCCCCCGCCCCGCGCCCGCTCGTCGCCCCGACCTCGTACCGCTCCATGTCGCCCACCAGACTAGACGGTGCACGTCCTCCGCGTGACTGCCGCCCGCACCCCGTTACTTACGCATGGGTAACTACCTCTTCCGCAGGCCACCCACCGTCACCTATCGTCCTCGGCATGCCGAACCTGCCCAACGTCGTGCTGTGGTCGATACCCGCCTTCGTGCTGCTCACCGTCCTGGAGGTGGTCTCCTACCGGTTCCATCCCGACGAGGAGGAGCAGGGCTACACCGTCAAGGACACCGCCACCAGCCTCGGCATGGGGATCGGCAGCCTGGCCTTCGACGCGCTCTGGAAGATCCCGATCGTGGCGATCTACGCCGGCCTCTACGAACTGACGCCCCTTCGGGTGCCGGTGCTCTGGTGGACCGTCCCGCTGATGCTGCTGGCCCAGGACTTCTTCTACTACTGGTCCCACCGCGGCCACCACGTGATCCGGATCCTCTGGGCCTGCCACGTGGTGCACCACTCCAGCAAGCACTACAACCTCTCCACCGCCCTGCGCCAGCCCTGGACCTCGGCCACCACCTGGGTGTTCTACGTCCCGATGATCCTGGCCGGGGTGCACCCCGCCGCGCTGGCCTTCTGCTCCTCGGCCAACCTGGTCTACCAGTTCTGGATCCACACCGAGCGGATCGGCAAGCTGCCCCGCCCCGTCGAGTACGTCTTCAACACGCCGTCCCACCACCGGGTGCACCACGCCTCGCAGGGCGGCTACCTGGACCGCAACTTCGGCGGCATCCTGATCGTCTTCGACCGGATGTTCGGCTCCTTCGCCCCCGAGACCACCAAGCCGGTCTACGGGCTGACCAAGAACCTGAGCACCCACAACCCGCTGCGGGTGGCCACCCACGAGTACGTCTCGATCGCCCGCGACGTGGCCGCCGCGACCAACTGGCGCGACCGGGTGCGCCACCTCACCAAGGGCCCGGGCTGGCAGCCCGGCCCGACCGACCGCCCGGAGGGCACCGCCGCATGACCATCTCCACCCGCCTGCGCACCGCCCGCGGCCTGCTCTCCGCCTTCGCGGCCACCTCGGTCACCCACCTCGGCGCGATCGCCGCCGGGGCGAGCGTGCTGCAGAACGCCACCAAGCCCGCGCTGGTCCCGCTGCTGGCCGGCTACGTGGCGGCCCGCGCCGAACGGGCGCCCAGGCTGCTGCTGCCCGCACTGGCCTTCTCCACCGGCGGTGACGTGCTGCTCCAGTTCGACCAGCAGGCCGCCTTCCTGGCCGGCATGGGCTCCTTCGCGGCGGCGCACGTCTGCTACGTCACGATGTTCGTGAAGCTGGGCGCCCTGCGGGACCGGCGGCGCACGGTGATCCTGGCGCTGGCGTACGCCGCCGCCTGGGGCGTGATGATCAGTCAGCTCTGGCCCGGCCTCGGCGATCTCAAGGTCCCGGTCGCGATCTACAGCCTGCTGCTCGCCTCCACCGCCGTCACCTCGGCCGGCCTGGGCTGGCGGGCCGGGCTCGGCGGCGGGCTGTTCCTGCTCTCGGACACCCTGATCGCCACCGAACTGGCCGACTGGAAGGCCCTCCCCGGCCACGGCGTCTGGATCATGGCCACCTACGTCATCGCCCAGTTCCTGCTCGCCGACGGCACCCTGCGGGCCACCACCGCCCCGACCTCGGCCCCGCTCACCGCACCCCTGGCGGCCACCGGCCGCTGACGGTGCCTCAGCCCCGGACGGGGAGTGGCCTAGTGCCGTGCCCGGCACGGCACTAGCGCTTCTTCTTCTTGCGCGGGAGCGGCCACTCCCCCGGGGCGTAGTCGGAGCAGTGGCAGTAGGTGTAGTTCCAGTACCCCACCCAGTCGCCGTTCTCGTACCGGTCGCCGCTGCCGTCCTCGTGGTCGCAACGCCCGGTGTGCGCCCCGTGCCAGCAGTTCCGGCAGGGCGGGCGCGGCGCCTCGTACGGCGGCAGGTAGATCGGCGAGCCGGTCCGGCAGACCAGCACGATCCCGACCACACACGCCGTCAGGACGACGATCCCCACCAGACCGATGACGGTCTCCGCTGCCATGCCCCACCCCCGTGACGAGCGCTGCCGGGCTCCTACCCGGGCCCCCGGGCGCCGCACCCCGCCCGGGCGTCACCGTCCTGCAACAGCCGTCATTCCGTCGTCCTGCGACGCAGCAGCCAGAAGCCGCCCACCCCGGCGGCGACCAGCGCCCCGCCCGCCGCGAGCTGCCCGGGGCCGGTGGCGGCCGAGCCGCCGACGCCGGTGTGCACCGGACCGGTCGGGAGCTTGCCGCCGCCCTCCTCCTGGCCGTGACCGGCCAGCTTGACCTCGACCGCGCCGCTGAAGGTGTCGCCGTTCGGGCACTTGCCGTCGATGCCCCAGCCGGAGGCCTTGGCGCCCTTGACCAGGTTGCCCAGGTTGCTGCCGAGGTTGCCGAGCGCCTTGGAGGCGAACTCCTTCTCGGAGGCCAGCAGGGCCTTGCCGCTGTACTTGCCGTCCGGACCCACCGTCAGGGTGGCGCTGCCGGTGGAGAAGGCCTGCGAGTTGGCGGTGATGGTCTTCACCGAACTGGTCTCGCAGGTGACGCTGACCGTCACGCTCTGCCCCGGGGCCGCCTCGGCCGGGCTCACCCAGGCGGGCTCGACGCTCTTGGCGCTCGCGGCGGGTGCGGCCAGGACGAGCAGGGTGCTGGCGCCGATCAGCGCTGCGGCGGTACGCGGAGCGCGCATGCCGTTCCTCCGGTTCCGGGCGCAGCACACGGACTCCGTCGTCGCGTGAGGGGACAGCTACACCCTGTCACCTGCGACGCTAGGCAGCGCCGCCCCGGACGGCCACCGTTCGAAGCCGTTCGGGGGGCGCGCGGGTGCTTGGACCGACCGGCAATTGGGGGGTGGGTGAAGGAGCGGCGGTGGGGTGCGTGCATCGGCGCCGCCGAGAAGGGGGCCCCTCCCGGCCGAAGGCTGGGGGAGAGTCCATGCGGAGCATCGGCGACTGACGAGAAGGTGTCGAGGTGCGTGGCCCGGCGCCGCGACGCCGCCCCCCCAATTGCCGGTCGGTCTTAGGCTACAGGTCCAGGTCCACCACGACCGGTGCGTGGTCCGAGGTGCCCTTGCCCTTTCGCGCCTCGCGGTCCACGTAGCTGTCGGTGACGGCCTCGGCGAAGGCCTTGTTGGCGTAGGTGAGGTCGATCCGGATCCCGAGGTTCTTCGGGAAGCCGAGCGCCCGGTAGTCCCAGAAGGTGTACGGGCGGTCGTACTTGAGGGCACGCGGCATCACGTCGCTGAGGCCCGCCTCCCGCAGGGCGGCGAGGGCGGCACGCTCGGCGTCGGTGACGTGGGTCTGGCCCGCGAAGACCGACGGGTCGTAGAGGTCCTCGTCGGTGGGCGCCACGTTGAAGTCGCCCATCACCGCGAACGGCCGCTCCCCGGCGGCGTCCTCCAGGACGGCCTGGCGCAGCGCCTCGAACCACTCCAGCTTGTAGGCGTAGTGCGCGTGGCCGACCTCGCGCCCGTTCGGCACGTAGACCGACCAGACCCGGAGCGGGCCGCAGGTCGCGGCGATGGCGCGGGGCTCCGTCTCCGGGATCATCACGCCGTCCGCCAGGAAGCCCGGCTGGCCGGGGAGGTCACGGACCACGTCCTCCAGGCCGATCTTGGAGAGGATCGCCACGCCGTTCCACCGGCCGGTGCCGTAGGCGGCGGTCTCGTAGCCGAGCTCGCGGACGGCCTCGTACGGGAACGCGTCCGAGGCGCACTTCAGCTCCTGGAGGCAGAGCACGTCGGGGCTGCTGCCCTCCAGCCACTCCAGCAGCTTGGGCAGCCGGGCGGTGACGGAGTTGATGTTCCAGGTGGCGATGCGGACGGTCACGGCGGGCGGCCTTCCCGAGCAGGTACGACGGACATGTACTCCTGCAACATACCGTCACCCCCTGACACCCCAGGGGCGCGAGGAACTGCGCGGGTCGGAAGGCGACCCACCTGCAACTGACCCACCGTCAGCCAGTTGCAGGTGCTGCCGTTCCCCTGCGCGCCCACGCGGCGGAGCCGCACATCAGCAGAGCCCCGCGCCCCCGGTGTGACCAATTTCCTCAGCGCCCCAGGGGCACCGCGTTCAGCGGGAGGGGTGAACCACGGCTGCCGAGCCGCCGCCCCTTCGGGTGGGTTCCGCGGCGGCGATCCAGCGGCCGTCGGGGAGGCGTTCGACGCCGGTCGCGGCGCCGATCTCCGGGGTGGGCGCGAAGACCTGGCCGAGGGCCTCCAGGCCCGCCTTCTCGGGGGAGGCGAGGAACGCGGGTTCGGCGACCGACGCGGCCGTGTTGCGCTGGCTGGCGCGGGGTGCGGCGATGGCCTGCTCCAGCGTCATGCCCCGGTCCAGGCGGCCGAGCAGGACCTGGAGGACGGTGGTGATGATGGTGGAGCCGCCGGGGCTGCCGACCGCGACGAAGGGCTTGCCGTCCTTGAGGACGATGGTCGGCGAGATCGAGGAGCGCGGCCGCTTGGCCGGGCCGGGCAGGTTCGGGTCCGGGACGCCCGGGGTCGCGGGGGCGAAGGAGAAGTCGGTCAGCTCGTTGTTGAGCAGGAAGCCGCGGCCGGGGACGGTGAGGCCGCTGCCGCCGGTCTGCTCCAGGGTGAGGGTGTAGGAGACCACGTTGCCCCAGCGGTCGGCGACCGTCAGGTGGGTGGTGCTCGGGCCCTCGTACGTCTCGGGGACGGCCGGGCCGGCGGTGGCGCAGGCGGCGGGGTGGTACGGGTCGCCGGGGGCGAGCGGGCTGGTGAGGGCGCGCTCCGGGTTCAGCAGACAGGCCCGGGAGGCGGTGAACTCGTCGCTGAGCAGCTGACGGGTCGGCACCTTGAAGAAGGCCGGGTCGCCGACCCAGCGGCCCCGGTCGGCGAAGGCGATCCGGCTGGACTCCAGGTAGCGGTGCAGGTACTGGGTGGAACTGACCTTGCCCAGGTCGCCCTTGGCCTCCAGGATGCCGAGCGCCTCGCCGACGGTGGTGCCGCCGGAGGAGACCGGGGCCATGCCGTAGACGTCGTAGCCCCGGTACTCCTGGTGGGTGGGCTGACGCTGGATCACCCGGTAGTCGGCCAGGTCCTTGCGGTCCACCTTGCCGGCCCGGGCGTTCCAGCCGGAGGCCGGGTCGACCGGCGGGTGCTGGATGGTGTTGACGATGTCGGTCGCCAACTGGCCCTTGTAGAGCGTCTCGACGCCCTTGCGGGCGATCTCGCGGTAGGTGGAGGCCAGCTCGGGGTTGCGGAAGGTGGAGCCGACCACCGGGAGCTGCCCGCCGGGCAGGAACAGCTTGCTGGTGTCCGGGAATGCCTGGAAGCGGGTCAGGTTGAGCGCGGTCTGGTCCTGGAAGGTCTGGTCGACCGTGAAGCCGCGGTCGGCCAAGGTGGCCGCCGGCTTGAGCAGTTCACCCAGGCCGCGGCTGCCCCAGCGGTCCAGCGCCGCGTCCCAGGTGGCCGGGACGCCGGGCACGCCGACGCTCAGCCCGCTGGTGACGGCGTCGGCGAAGGCCAGCGGCTTGCCGTTCTCCAGGAAGAGCGTCTCGTCGGCCGTCCGGCCGGTGACCTCGCGGCCGTCGATGGTGGAGACCTTGCGGCTGTGGGCGTCGTAGTAGACGAAGAAGCCACCGCCGCCGATCCCCGCCGAGTACGGCTCGGTCACCCCGAGCGCGGCCGCCGTGGCCACCGCCGCGTCCACCGCGTTCCCGCCGCGCCTGAGCACCTCCAGCCCGACCGCGGTCGCGTCGGCGTCCACACTGGCCACCGCACCGCCCCAGCCGACCGCCTCGGGCACCTTGGGCGGTGGACCGGCCTGGGCCTGCGCGGGCGCTGCCACGCAGATCAGGGCGCCGGTCAGCGCGAGCGGGACGATCCGGGTCAGACGCATGGGCCCTCCACGAGGCGCTTGGTCGTCAACTCCCTTGCAACCACCGTTCTTTCACATCAGCCATGCTCACCACAATGGCACTTCTGAGTGACTACCCGCCGGTAGTCCCGCTGCGCCAGCACCGGTGCCCCGGTCAGCGCCACCGCCAGCACCGTTGCCCACCAAGGCAGTTGCCCCCAGCTCTGCACCCCCACCGCCACCGCCGGGGTCGTCGCCACCCATGTACGCCAGTTCACCCTGATCTCCTTTCACGGTTCCTGGAAAGGAGACTGACGGAGCGTCGGGTGTTGCGATAATCCCCACAGCGTTGCGGATCCCGCGCAACGGGCAACCGCGAAAGGCGGGCACGTGGACGGCGAGCTGCTCCCCCTGGACACCGATCGCCTCCCCACCGGAATGGCCTTCGAACCGATCCCCACCACGGTCGACGGGGTCTGCCGCGATCTGGCCCAGGAACTGAGAACCCTTGCTGTCCGTCTCGGCATCTCCATGAGCCGCTATGCCCACCAGGTGCACCGTGACCGCTCCACCCTCTCCCGGTGGTTCAGCGGCCTCGCGGTCCCGCCCGCTGACTTCCTCGACCGCCTGACCAGCGATGTCGAGACCGCAACGCGCCGCCCCCTCACCCCCGAGGTCCGCGACCACCTCCGCCGCCTGCACCGCTCCGCCCTCGCCGAGCGCAACCCGCGCAGCGCCGAACTCCAGTCCCTGCGCGACCGCTGGTCCGACGCCGACCAGGAGGCCCGCGACCTGCGCACCGAGGTGGACCTGCTCAAGGACATGTTGCGCACCGCGCAACACGAGGCGGCCGAACAGGCGCAGAACCTCCAGCAGCTCGAACGCGGCGCTGCGGCCGCCCGCTTGGGACACCGGGCCGAACTCGCCCGGGCCACCGAGGAGCGCGACCACCTCCGCGCCGAACGCGACCGCCTGCGCGGCCTGGTCGACCGCCTGCGCGGAGAGCTCCACGAGGCACAACACCGCCAGCTCGAGGCCGAGCAGCGCTGCGACCTGCTGGAGCATCAGCTGGAGGCGGCCGAGCGCGAGCAGGACGAGGCGGACGCCCGCGAGCCTTCCGAGGCAGACCTGCTGCGCCGCCGTATCGCCGAGATGGAGGACCAGCACGCCGTCACGGAGCGAGAGTTACAGGATCTGCGGGCACGCCTGCGCGGTGTCCCGGTGTCCGGCGATGTACTGACGGCCCTACACCTCCACCCCCGCCCTGAGGATCTCCACGACCACGCCGAGCTGCTGTCGTGGCTCACCGACGACAGGATCGTCACTCGGCCGGTGAACCTGATGAGCACGTTCGCCAGAGTCATCGCCCAGGGGACCAGCCTGGACAGCAAGGCCGTCACTGACCTCCTGGTGCGGGCCGCGACGATCCTGCCGGTCGAGAACGTGGCAGAGCTGGCCGGTCTGCTGGCCCGGACGGCCGGTCAGAACGCCAATCGCTCCACCCTGCTGGCGGCTGCGGGAGACCGCCCCGCGAAGGAGGTCATCGCACTGCTGTCCGTACTGCACGAGACCACCAGCGACCTCGAACCACTCCTGGACTCGGTCTCGCGCCGTCGGCCGGAGGTGCTCACCGAGGCACTGACCGCCCTGCACGAAGCCGGGAGGGGCGGCTCGGCGGACTTCCTCCTCAAGCGCGCCACACTCCTCCACCCCGAACAGGTCGCGGTCCTGATCGCGGCGCTGGTCCGTCGGGGCCGCTACGTCTGGGCCGAGTACCTCGCGCGGCACACCACCACCCGGCCTGCGCAGGAGCGCCAACAGGTCGCCCACCTCCTCCGAACGGTCGGTCTCGCGGAGTGGTACGACCAGCTGCACACCGGCCGGCCCGGAGCGACGGCCTGACCGCCGAAAACTCCTTGCCCGCACCACCGCCCTGACGGCAGGCTGCCCGGCATGTCCGAGAACCCCGCCCGCTCCTCCGTCGCCTCGCTCTTCACCGCCGACGGCCGCCTGCCCTCCATCCCCCGCAAGGCCGCCCGCCGCGAGCAGCTCCTCGACCACCTCGCCGCCACCCTCTTCGAGCCGGGCGCCGAGTACACCGAGAAGCAGGTCAACGAGGCCCTGCTCACCGTTCACGACGACTTCCCGGCCCTGCGCCGCTACCTGGTCGAGAGCAGCCGCCTGACCCGCACCCGCGACGGCAGCTCCTACCACCGCGCGGCGGCCTGAGGGCCCGTCAGCCGGCGGCGCGTTCGACCCGGTGGCGCTTGATGGTGCGGAAGCGCCGGGCGACCTGCCGGGCCAGGTCGGCGGCGCCGACCAGGCCGGCGTCGTTGCCGAGCGCCGCATGCGCGATCTGTGCCTCCGGGCGGAAGCCACGGCCCGTCAGGGTCCGCCGGAAGGCCTGCCGGGCCGGGGCGAGCAGGAGTTCGCCGGACTCCGAGACGCCGCCTCCGATGACGAACCGTCCGGGGTCCAGCGCCGCCGCCAGGTTGGCGATGCCGACGCCCAGCCAGGTGCCGACCTCGTACAACAGCTCCGTCGCGACCGGGTCGCCGCCCCGGGCGGCCTCGGTGATCAGGGGGCCGGTCAGGCCGGCCGCAGTGCCGCCCGCGAGGGCGAGCAGCGGCTGGACCACCGGGGACTCCTCGGCCACCAGCTCCCGGGCGTCGCGGACCAGGGCGTTGCCGGAGGAGTACTGCTCCCAGCAGCCCCGGTTGCCGCAGGGGCAGCGGTGGCCGCCGGGCACCACCTGCATGTGGCCGAACTCGCCCGCCAGGCCGTACCTGCCCCGGTCGACGTAGCCGTCGCGGACCACCGCACCACCGATGCCGGTGCCCAGGGTGAGCATCACCATGTGCTCCTCGCCCCGGCCGGCCCCGAAGCGCCACTCGGCCCAGGCGGCGGCGTTGGCGTCGTTCTCCACGACCACCGGGAAGCGGAGCCGGGCGCTGAGCGCGTCCCGCAGGGGCTCGTCGCGCCAGTTGAGGTGGGGGGCGAAGAGCACCCGGGAGCGGTCGGAGTCGACCCAGCCGGCCGCGCCGACGCCGACCGCGTGGACGTCGTGACGGTCCGCCAGCTGGAGCACCAGCTCGACGATCACGTCCTCGACCACCCGGGGGCTCTTGCTCTTGTCGGGGGTGTCGGTGCGGATCCGCTCCAGGACCTTGCCCTCGCCGTCGACCACCCCGGCGACCACCTTCGTCCCGCCGATGTCCACGCCCACCGTGGGCAGCCGCAGCACGCTGGCCGGCAGCGCCCGGCGCCGCCGCTCCGCGCGCGGGCCGATGCCGAGCAGGGTCGGCAGGACGTGGGGGCGCTGCGGGCTGCTCACGGGACGGGTCACTCCTACAGGTCGGTGCCGGTGTCGCGGCCGAGTTCGTGGCTGAGCTCGGCCAGTTCGGAGCCGCCCGCCATCTCGGTGGTGAGCTGCTCCAGGGTGATCCCGGCGCGCGGGTGGCTGCCTGCCATCCTCCCCCGTTTGAGGAGGGTGAAGTGGTCGCCCACCAGATGCGCGTGGTGCGGGTTGTGGGTGATCAGCACCACGCCCAGCCCCTCGTCCCGGGCCGCCGCCACGTACTTGAGGACCACGCCGGACTGCTTGACCCCGAGCGCCGCGGTGGGCTCGTCCAGCACCAGGGCGCGGGCCCCGAAGTGCACCGCCCGGGCGATCGCCACGCACTGGCGCTGGCCGCCCGAGAGGGTGCCGATCGGCCGGTCCACGTCGGCCAGTTCGATGCCCATCCGGGCCAGCGCCTCCCGGGTGACCTCCCGCATCCGGGGGGCGTCCAGGCGCAGCCGGGTGCCGAGTTCGGCGCCGAGGAAGAAGTTCCGCCAGACCGGCATCAGCGGGACGACGGCGAGGTCCTGGTAGACGGTGGCGATGCCGCGCTCCATGGCCTCCTTGGGCGAGGCGAGCCGCACCTCCTGACCGTCGATCAGGTAGTGGCCCTCGTCGTGCCGGTGGAGCCCGGCGATCACCTTGATCAGGGTGGACTTGCCGGCGCCGTTGTCGCCGAGGACGCAGTGCACCTGCCCCGCCTCCACGGCCAGCGAGATGCCCTCCAGGGCGCGCACGCTGCCGTAGCTCTTGCCGACCTCGTCCAGTTCCAGCAGGCTCACCGGCCGCCACGCTCCGCCCGTCGCTTGACCCAGGAGTTGAGCAGCGCGGCCAGCAGCAGCATCGCGCCGAGGAAGAACTTGAACCAGTCCGGGTTCCACTGGGCGTAGACGATGCCCTTGCTGACCATGCCGAAGATCAGCGCGCCGAGCGCCCCGCCCAGCACCGAGCCGTAGCCGCCGGTGATCAGGCAGCCGCCGATCACCGCCGCCACGATGTAGATCAGCTCGTTGCCGACGCCCTCGCCGGACTGCACGGTGTCGAAGGAGAACAGCAGGTGCTGGCCGAGCACCCAGGCGCAGAAGCCGACCCCGAGGTAGAGCGCGGTCTTGGTCCCGGCCACCGGTACGCCGACCGCGCGGGCGGCCGCCGGGTCGCCGCCGACCGCGTAGACCCAGTTCCCGTACCGGGTGCGCAGCAGCACCCAGGAGCCGGCCGCGACCAGGCCGAACCACCACCAGACGGTGGCCTTGATGCTCATCCCACCGACCGTCAGCTCGGAGGCGAACAGCCAGCGGCAGGAGGCGAAGCCCTCCATGTCGGCGATCGGCTTGGTGGTGACGGTGCCGGAGACCAGCTTGGTGACGCCCAGGTTGGCGCCGGTCAGCATCAGGAAGGTGCCGAGGGTGACGATGAAGCTGGGCAGGCCGGTGCGGGCGAGCAGCCAGCCGTTGGCCCAGCCGACCGCGAGCGCCACCGCCAGCGAGACCAGCACGCCGACCCAGGTCACGGCGGTCAGCTGATAGCTGACCATCGAGGAGCTGAGCGCGGCGGTGGTGACCAGCACCCCGGCCGAGAGGTCGAACTCGCCGCCGATCATCAGCAGCGAGACCGGCACCGCCATGATCCCGATGGTGGAGGCCGCGTACAGCACGGTGCCGATCGAGGCGGGGCGCAGGAAGCCGTCGGCGGCCAGCGCGAAGACCAGCAGCACCGCGAGCGCGGCCAGCGCCGCGCCGAGCTCGGGCCGGGCCCGGAGCCTGCGTTCCGGCGGTCCGGAGCCGAGCACCTCGCGGCTCACCGGGTGCCCCGGGCGACGTAGGTGGCGAGGGCGGCCGCGTTCTCCTTGGTGAGGATCTGAGGCCCCGTCAGCACCGGGCCGCCGCCGCCCAGCACGTCCAGGTTGTAGCGGTAGAGCCAGAGCAGGTCCACGCCCTCGTACCCCTGGAGGTAGGGCTGCTGGTCCACCGCGAAGCCGACGGTGCCGTTCTTCAGGCCGTCCACCACCTGGGTGCCGAGGTCGAAGGTGTCCAGTTCGACGCCGGGCCGGGCGTCCGTGACCGCCTGGAGGGCGGTGGCGGCCAGCGGGGCGCTGAGGGTGAGCACGGTGTCCACCGAGCGGTCGGCCTGGAGCTTGGCGGAGACGGAGGCCTTGGCGTCGGGAAGGCTGGTGCCGGTGACGTACAGGGTCTGGAACGGGCCGCCGAAGCTCTCCTTCGCCCCGCCGCAGCGCTGCTCCTGCCCGACGTTGCCCTGCTCGTGGATCACGCAGAGCACGGACTTCCGTCCGCGCTTCGCCAGTTCGGCCCCGGCGGCCCGGCCGGCCGTGGACTCGTCCTGGCCGACGTGGGTGAGGGCGCCGAACCGGGCCGAGTACTCCTGGCCGGAGTTGATGCTGATCACCGGGATGCCGGCGGCCTTGGCCTTGCCGAGCACCTCCGCCATCGCCTCGCCCTTGGCCAGCGAGACCAGCAGGCCGTCGACCCGCTGGTCGATCGCGGCCTGGACCAGCTGCACCTGGTTCTGGGTCTGCGCGTCGTTGGTGTAGCGGAAGTCGATGTTGTCCTTGGCTGCGGCCTGCTCGGCGCCCTTGCGGACGCCGTCCCAGAACGCGTCCCCGGCGCCGGCGTGGGTGACCATCGCCACTTTCCAGCGCGGGGTGTCCACCGCACCGCCGGCCGTGGCGGCCTTCGACCGGGCCTGTTCCGCCCTTCTGCCCCCGGTGCTGCTGCACCCCACCGCCGTCAGGAGCAGGGCCAGGGCCAGGGCTGCGGTACGGCGAGGGCGGTATGACACTCCGACAGTCTCCAGGAACGGACCGCCCCGGCGTGGCAACTCGCTGGGAACGGGCCGTACCCGTTCGACACGTACCGCCAAGCGGGTGGCACACTGGTCCGGGCCGTTCAGACGGTTCTCATGGAGACTGTGACGTTCCTCTCAGCTTTCACCCAGCTTCGAGGGCAACTGACCATCCGTTCGAAAACGTCTGATCCCATCGAAGCGTCCGGGGGCGAACAGGTTCTCCGTGACGGTTGGCGACCGGACAAGAGAACTCGATGCAACTGACAGGCACCCCCTTCCTCATCGTCACGATCATCCTCGTGCCGATCTCCATCGCGGTCGCGATGCTGTTCTGGGGCAAGGTCCGCGGGCCTAGAGCGGCCAAGGCGCTCACCCGGCTGGTGATGCTGCTCTTCTGCCAGGTGACGGCCGTACTGACGGTCTTCGTCATGGTCAACAACGCCAACCTCATCTACGGCAACTGGGACGACCTGCTCGGCACCGGGGACCACGTCCGCGCCGTGCCGCACGTCACGCCCGAGGACCCGACCGGCAAGGCGAGCCACTCGCCCGAGCCCAAGGTGATCCAGCAGTTCAAGAAGGTCGACGACCCCAAGGTCCCGGGTGACGTGCAGCGCACCGAGCTCAAGGGCCGGCTCTCCGGGGTCGACGGCGAGGTGCTGGTCTGGCTGCCGCCGCAGTACGACAAGCCGGAGTACAAGGACAAGAAGTTCCCGGTGGTCGAGCTGCTCCCGGGCTGGCCCGGCTCGTCCTCCACCTGGTACGGCACCCTCCGGGTCTCCGAGCAGCTCAAGCCGCTGATGGAGAACGGCACCGTGGCGCCGTTCATCCTGGTCTCCCCGCGCACCCTGCTGCTGGGCAACACCACCGACACCGGCTGCGCCGACGTGCCCGGCAAGGTCAACGCGGCCACCTGGCTGGCCCGGGACGTCCCGCAGATGGTGCTGGACAACTTCCGCGCCGACCCCTCCTCGGACCGCTGGGCCGTCGCCGGCTACTCGGCCGGCGCCCACTGCGCCACCAAGCTCGCCCTGGAGCACCCCAACCGCTACCGGGCCGGCATAAGCCTCTCCGGGTACAACGACCCGGCCAAGGAGCCCGCCTCGCTCACCGCGAAGGACCCGGCCCTGCGGGAGAAGTCCAACCCGCTGAACATCATCAAGACCGCCGCCCAGCCCCCCAAGGTCGCCCTCTACGTCAGCGGCAACAAGGGCGACGGCTTCGAGGACGCCCTGGCCCTGAAGGCCGCCGTC
The DNA here is from genome assembly GCF_055584905.1 of Kitasatospora sp. NPDC088742. Lineage (NCBI taxonomy): Bacteria > Bacillati > Actinomycetota > Actinomycetes > Kitasatosporales > Streptomycetaceae > Kitasatospora > Kitasatospora sp. NPDC088742. The sequence continues at coordinate 254,813 of NZ_JBVJLD010000002.1, forward strand.
AAGGCGCCCACCACCGTCCAGCCCATCGAGACCTCCGGCGCCCACTCCAGCGACGTCTGGAAGCCCATGGTCCCCGACGTCTTCAAGTGGCTCACCACGGTGATCCCCGCCAACGGCTGACGGAACGTCACGCCGAAGGGCCCGCTCCCCATCCGGGGAGCGGGCCCTTTCCGGTTGCTCAGGCCAGCTCGAGGGCGAGGTAGAAGTCGACCCGGTCCTCCAGGCGGGAGAGGTCACGGCCCGTCAGTTCCTCGATCCGGCCGATCCGGTAGCGCAGGGTGTTGACGTGGACGTGGAGCTGGGCGGCGCAGCGGGTCCAGGAGCCGTCGGAGCGCAGGAAGGCCTCCAGGGTGCGGACCAGGTCGGCCTGGTGCTCGATGTCGTAGGCGATCACCTTGTCGAGCAGGCGGCTGCGGAAGGCGCGGCGGACCTCGTCGGGGACGGCGGCCAGCAGCAGCACGTGGGAGGCGAGCTCCTCGGGGCCGGCCACGCAGACCCGGCCGACCCGGGCGGCGGCGATCCGGCGGGCGTGCCGGGCCTCCTCCAGGGCGCCGCGCAGGCCGCCCGCCTCGGTGGCGGGGGCGGAGACACCGAGGGTGATCCGGCCCTCGGAGCCGAGGCCGGCCTCCAGCGGGGCGAGCAGTTCGCGCAGCGCGTCGGCAGGCACGGGGGTGGCGGGGGCCGGGAGGACCACCACGGCACCGCCGCCGGCGCCGGCCACCAGGGCTCCGTCGGTGGCGTCGGTGAGAGCTTCCTCCAGGATTGAACGCACCGCCCCGTCGGGCAGCCCCGTCCCTTCCGCGCTCAGCACCAACCAGGACCCCTCGGTCACCAGCGGCCCCACCGCGTCACCCTCGTACCGGGCGGCCATCGCGGCGGAGGCGTAGAGCGTGCGGCTGATCTCGCCCGGGTCGGCGTCCCGCTGAAGGAGCGTCAGCACCTCGTCGGCGAGCCGCCGCCGCAGCCGTCGGCCCTCGTCGCGGCGGACCCGCTCGACCGCCACCAGGCGGGCCAGGTTCTCGGCCAGCTGCTGGCGCTTGACGGTCCATTCGGTGACGTCGCCCGCGACCACCAGCACCCAGTCGGCCAGCGAGACGTCCGCCTCCGAGCTGGCCGGGGCGGGCAGCAGCGAGTACGAGCCGCCGGCCAGCCGGGCCCGGTGCGGCGCGCGGCGGCGCTGGCGCTGAGCGGCCAGGTTGGCGCGGACCAGCTGGTCGCGCTCCTCGGCGGAGAGCCGGTCGGCGGGGCCGGCCACCACCCGGCCGGTGGGGGCGAGCACCCAGCAGTCCAGGTCGAGGTCGCCGCCGAGCAGGTCGAGCACGGCGTCCAGCCCGCCGCCGCCGGCGGCCGAGACCAGCAGGCGGTGACGGTCCACCAGGGCGGCCAGGTCGGCCGCCCGGTCGGCCGAGACCTGACGGCCGATGAACTCGGTGACGGTGCCGAAGGCGATGTCGTCGGGCACCGCGAGCAGCGGCATCCGGTGCCGCCGGCAGGCCGCCACCAGGTCCTCGGGGACCGGCCCGACCTCGGCCTCGCCGGCCGCCAGGGCGACCGCGCCGCCGCCCACGATGGTGCGCACGAAGCGCTCGGAGTCCTCCGGGCCGGTGCGCCAGAGCATGCCGGTGAGCACCAGCTCCCCGCCGTGCAGGTACCGGCCGGGGTCCTGGAGGTCGGTGGTCATCACGCCGCTGACCTGCCGGTCGAGCTCGTCCTCGGCGGCGAGCAGTCGCAGCCTCGGGGCCCCGGGGGCGAGCAGGTCTCGGACACGCATCCGGCGACTCCTTCGTCTGTGCTTGGTCCGTGCCGCTGGGCACTGGGGGGACAGTGTGCCCCATGGATCCGGAGGTCGGTGTTACGTATCAACCGACGCGTGGTCACGGGGTCGTAGCTTCCGAATCACGGGCGGATTACGGTCGTAAGTGGGGCCTCGCACATCGCTGTACAGGGCAATTGTCCGCCTTAGAGGAACGTACAGGATGCCGGGCGACGGCGAGGCGAGGGCTTCATGCCATCGGTGACTGCCAGTGGGCCGGGTCACAGCGGTTCACTGGCCACACGCCGAACAACCAGTGAAATCCCCGGGCAATGTGCCCACTGTCCGGCGTGACGACTTGAGGAGAGACCCGCATGGAGTTCCTTCGGCCCGCTACCTGGGACGAGGCGCTCGCGGCGAAGGCTGAGTACCCGTCCGCAGTGCCGATCTCGGGCGGTACGGACGTCATGGTCGAGATGAACTTCGACGTGCACCGGCCATCCGCGATTCTCGACCTGAACCGCATCACCGAGCTGACCGAGTGGTCGAACGACGGTGCCGTCGTGAAGCTCGGCGCCTCGGTCCCGTACACCCGGATCATCGACGAGCTCTCCGGCCCGCTGCCGGGCCTGGCCCTCGCCTCGCACACCGTCGGGTCCCCGCAGATCCGCAACCGCGGCGGCGTCGGCGGCAACCTCGGCGGCGCCTCGCCGGCCGGTGACGCCCACCCCGCACTGCTGGCCGCCGGCAAGGACGTCTTCGTCGAGGCCGCCTCCGTCCGCGGCACCCGGATGATCCCGATCGACGAGTTCTACGTCGGGGTCAAGCGCAACAGCCTGGAGCAGGACGAGCTGATCCGCGCCGTCCACATCCCGGTGGCGGACGGCCCGCAGCAGTTCTCGAAGATCGGCACCCGGAACGCGATGGTCATCGCGGTCTGCGCGTTCGGCTTCGCGCTGCACCCGAAGAACGGCACGGTCGGTACCGGGATCGGTTCGGCTGCCCCCACGCCGCGCCGCGCCGCGGAGGCCGAGGCCTACCTGGAGGGCGTGCTCGCCGAGCGCGGCCTGTGGGAGTCCGGCGACCTGCTGGGCACCGAGGTGATCCAGCGCTTCGGCGAGCTGGTGAAGGCCGCGGCCTCGCCGATCGACGACGTGCGCGGCACCGCCGAGTACCGGCGGCACTCGCTGGCCGTGATGGCCCGCCGCACCCTCACCTGGTGTTGGAACGACTACGGCAAGCAGATCAGGAGCGCGGCATGAGGGTCACTTTCACCGCCAACGGAAAGCCCGTCGAGGCGGACGACGTCTGGGAGGGCGAGAGCCTCCTGTACGTGCTGCGCGAGCGGGTCGGCCTGCCGGGTTCGAAGAACGCCTGCGAGCAGGGCGAGTGCGGCTCCTGCACCGTCTACCTGGACGGCGTGCCGGTCTGCTCCTGCCTGGTCGCGGCCGGCCAGGTGCAGGACCGCGAGGTCCGCACGGTCGAGGGCCTGAGCGAGGAGAACGGCGAGCTGGGCCTGGTCCAGCAGGCGTTCGTGGACGCGGGCGCCGTGCAGTGCGGCTTCTGCACCCCCGGCCTGCTGGTGCAGACCGACGCGCTGCTGGAGAACGACGCCCAGCCGAGCGACAACGACATCCGCGAGGCGCTCTCCGGCAACCTCTGCCGGTGCACGGGCTACGAGAAGATCATGGACGCGGTGCGGCTGGCTTCCGCCCGCAAGTGCGCGAAGGCGGCGGGAGAATGAGCACTCGCACCATCCAGGGTCAGAAGAACCTGCAGAACATCAACCAGGCCTCCAAGGACGGCATCGGCGGCTCGCCGCTGCGTCCGGACGGCAACCTCAAGGTCAAGGGCGAGTTCGCCTACTCCTCGGACATGTGGCACGAGGACATGCTCTGGGGCATGGCGCTGCGCTCCCCGCACCCCCGGGCCAACCTGCTGAGCGTGGACATCTCCGAGGCGCTCAAGGTGCCCGGCGTGTACGCGGTGCTCACCCACGAGGACATCCCGGGCTCCAAGTTCTACGGCCTGGAGATCAAGGACCAGCCCGCGCTGGCCATCGACAAGGTGCGCTACCACGGCGAGGCGATCGCGCTGGTCGCGGCCGACCACCCCGAGACGGCCCGCCGCGCGGTGAAGAAGATCAAGGTGGAGTACGAGGTGCTCACCCCGATCGTCACCGAGGAGCAGTGCCTCGACCCGCAGACCCACGGCTACGTGCACGAGCCGCACGAGTTCAAGTCGCACGGCTACGACAACATCTGCCACGAGCAGAAGCTGGTCTCCGGCCTCGGCGTCACGGACGAGGTCCGCGCGCTGGCCGACGTGGTGGTCTCCGGCCACTACGAGGTCGGCATGCAGGACCAGGCCTTCCTCGGCCCGGAGTCCGGCCTGGCGGTGCCCGCCGAGGACGGCGGCATCGACCTCTACGTCGCCACCCAGTGGCTGCACGTGGACCGCGAGCAGATGGCCCCCGTGCTGGCCCTGCCGGAGGAGAAGGTCCGCCTCACCCTGGCCGGCGTCGGCGGCGCCTTCGGCGGCCGCGAGGACCTGTCGATGCAGATCCACGCCTCGCTGCTGGCCCTGCACACCGGCAAGCCCGTCAAGATCGTCTACGCCCGCGACGAGTCCTTCTTCGGCCACGTGCACCGCCACCCGGCCAAGATGTACTACGAGCACGGCGCCACCCGCGACGGCAAGCTGGTGTACGCCGACGCCCGCCTGGTGCTGGACGGCGGCGCGTACGCCTCCGCCTCCCCGGCCGTGGTCGGCAACGCGGCCTCGCTCGGGCACGGCCCGTACGAGATCCCGAACGTGCGGATGCACGCCATCGCGCTCTACTCCAACAACCCGTCCTGCGGCGCCATGCGCGGCTTCGGCGCGGTGCAGGCGGCCTTCGGCTACGAGTCGCAGATGGACAAGCTGGCGGCCGAGCTGGGCATGGACCCGGTCGAGCTGCGGCAGCTGAACGCGATGTCCGAGGGCTCGTTCATGCCCACCGGCCAGCAGATCGACTCGCCCGCCCCGGTGGCCGAGCTGCTCCAGCGGGTCAAGGACATGCCGCTGCCCCCGCCGATGGACTTCGAGCACCTGGACATCCGCTCGGTGCCCGGCGCGCTCTCCAACACCTCGCACGGCGAGGGCATCGTGCGCGGCATCGGGTACTCGGTCGGCATCAAGAACGTCGGCTTCTCCGAGGGCTTCGACGACTACTCCACCGCCCGGGTCCGCCTGGAGGTCATCGGCGGCGAGCCGGTCGCCATGGTGCACACCGCGATGGCCGAGGTCGGCCAGGGCGGCGTCACCGTGCACGCCCAGATCGCCCGCACCGAGCTGGGCGTCGAGCAGGTCACCATCCACCCGGCCAACACCGAGGTGGGGTCGGCCGGTTCGACCTCCGCGTCCCGTCAGACCTACATGACCGGCGGCGCCGTGAAGCTGGCCGCCGAGGCGGTCAAGCAGGCGCTGATCGAGAAGGGCCGCCGCCGCTACGGCTGGCAGCAGAAGGACATCGACCTGGTCGGCGGCAAGGTGGTCTCCGAGACCGCCGGCGTGCTGGTGTCGATGGTCGACCTGCTCGGCGACGAGGCGATCGACCTGACCCGCGAGCACCACCACCGCCCGACCGTCCCCTTCGACAAGGAGACCGGGCAGGGCTTCGGCCACGTCCAGTACACCTTCTGCGCCAACCGCGCGGTGGTCGACGTGGACGTGGAGCTCGGCCTGGTGAAGGTGGTCGAGCTGACGGCCGCTCAGGACGTCGGCAAGGCGCTCAACCCGCTCTCCGTGGTCGGCCAGATCCAGGGCGGCTGCACCCAGGCCCTCGGCCTGGCCGTGATGGAGGAGATCATCGTCAAGGACGGGAAGGTGCGCAACGCCTCCTTCACCGACTACCTGATCCCCACCATCCTCGACACCCCGCCGATCCCGGTGGACGTGCTCGAACTCCCGGACCCGAACGCCCCGTACGGGCTGCGCGGCGTCGGCGAGGCCCCCACCGTCTCCGCCACGCCGTCGATCGTCGCCGCGATCCGGGCCGCCACGGGCATCGCCCTCAACCGCATCCCGGTCCGTCCGGAGCACCTGACCGGCACGCTCTGACACCAGAACCTCCCCGGGGCGGCCCACAACGTCTTCCCGCCGCCCCGGGGCGCACCACCAGCACCACCAGTACCACCAGCAAGGCCAGTACAGAACATGACGCACCATCAGGCACCACCCACGCTGCAGCCTCTCCCACGCCGGGGTCAGCAGCAGTGCGCCCCACCCGCACCGCTTGAGTGCACCTCGTGAGTCGATATGTCCCCCTGTGCCTCCTCCAACCGGCAATCAGGTCGACTCGCCCACCCCAACCCCCTATGAACCTTGGGAGTGGACATGACCCGGATCTCCACGGAGCCCGGCACCACTGACGACAGACCCGCTTCGGACGACTCCCTCACGCCGTCCGAGGCAAGGCCGCCGAAGAACGCGCTGGACGCCTACTTCAAGATCTCCGCGCGTGGCTCCACCTTCGGCAACGAGCTCCGCGGCGGCCTCACCACCTTCATGGCGATGGCCTACATCCTGCTGCTCAACCCGATCCTGCTCGGCGGCGCCGACAAGAACGGGGTCCACCTGGACCACGCGCAGCTCACCACGGCCACCGCGCTCGCCGCGGCCGTGACCACGATCCTGCTCGGCGTGGTGGGCAACGTCCCGCTGGCCGCCGCCGCCGGCCTCTCGGTCTCCGGCGCGATATCGGCGATCGTGGTCCCCCACACCACGTGGGAACAGGCCATGGGCCTCTGTGTGATCTACGGCGTCGCCATCGTGCTGCTGGTCGTCTCCGGCCTGCGCGAGAAGATCATGAACGGCATCCCCCTGCCGATCAAGCACGCGATCACCATCGGGATCGGCCTCTTCATCGCCCTGATCGGCCTCAACAAGGCCGGCTTCGTCTTCCAGGGCAAGGGCCCGCTGCTCTCGCTCGGCCCGACCGGCGAGCTGGCCGGCTGGCCGGTGCTGATCTTCGCGATCACCCTGCTCACCATCTTCGTGCTGCTGGTCCGCAACACCCGGGGCGCGATCCTGATCGGCCTCGCGGCCGGCACCGCGATCGCCTTCGTCGTGAACGCGGCCGCCGGTCTGGACGACAAGGTCTGGGGTCTCCAGGTGCCCAAGTGGCCCGGCAGCCCGGTGGACGCCCCCGACTTCGGCCTCTTCGGCCACGTCGACCTGTTCGGCGCCTTCGGCAGCCAGGGCATGGGCGCGATCTCCGCCTCGGTCGCGGTCTTCACCCTGGTGCTGGCCGGCTTCTTCGACGCGATGGCCACCATCATCGGCGTCGGCACCGAGGCCGGACTGGCCGACAAGCAGGGCCGGATGCCCGGTCTGTCCAAGGCCCTCTTCGTGGACGGCGCGGGCGGTGCGATCGGCGGTCTGTCCGGTGCCTCCGGCCAGACGGTCTTCGTCGAGTCCGCCACCGGCGTCGGCGAGGGTGCCCGCACGGGTCTCGCCTCGGTGGTCACCGGCGGCGTCTTCACCCTGATGCTGTTCTTCACCCCGATCGCGGGCATGGTCCCGGTCCAGGTCGCCTCGGCCGCCCTGGTCGTCATCGGCTCCATGATGATGAGTCAGGCCCGCCACATCGACTGGTCCGACCGCGAGGTGGCCATCCCGGCCTTCCTCACCTGCGTGCTGATGCCCTTCACCTACAGCATCACCGCGGGCGTCGCGGCCGGTGTGATCACCTACTGCGTGATCAAGGCCGGCCGGGGCAAGTGGCGCGAGCCCGGTCCGCTGATGTGGATCCTGACCGGCGTCTTCCTGGTGTACTTCGCCCTGACTCCGATCAAGGACTGGCTGGGAGTTCACTAGTACCAGAGCCGCTGTGCGGGGGAGCACTCCTCCCTCGCACGGCGGCCGGCCCGTTCCACCCCCTCTCGTCTTCCGTAAGGAGCCCCCGAACATGCAGGACATCGCCGAGCAGCTGCTGGCCTGGCACTCCTCCGGGCGCTCCTTCGCCGTGGCCACCGTGGTCGGCGTCTCCGGCTCCGCCCCGCGCGACCCTGGCGCGGCCCTCGCGGTGGACGCGGCCGGCGAGGCGATCGGCTCGGTCTCCGGCGGCTGCGTCGAGGGCGCGGTGTACGAGCTCTGCCAGGAGGCCATCGCCTCCGGCACCCCCGTGCTGGAGCGCTTCGGCTTCAGCGACGAGGACGCCTTCGCCGTCGGCCTGACCTGCGGCGGCATCCTGGACGTCTTCGTCCAGCCGGTGGTCCCGGGCGCCGACGCCGCGCTCGACGCCGGCATCACCTACATCGCCTCCGGCACGCCGGTCGCCCTGGCCCGTGCCGTCGCCGGGCCGGCCGGCCTGATCGGCGCCACCGTCGCTGTCACCGCCGACACCCACCACGGCTCGCTCTCCCCCGCCCCCTCCACCACCGGAGCGCTCGAACGCGCGGTGGTCGCCGAGGCCCGGGCCATGCTGGAGGCGGGCCGCACCGGGCAGTTGACGCTCGGTCTGGACGGCCGCCCCTGCGACGACCAGGAGCAGGGCACCGTCACCTTCTTCGTCGAGGCGTACGTCCCGGCGCCCCGGATGCTGGTCTTCGGCGCGATCGACTTCGCGGCCGCGGTGGTGCGGATCGGCAAGTTCCTCGGCTACCGGGTCACCGTCTGCGACGCCCGCCCGGTCTTCGCCACCGCCCGCCGCTTCCCGGAGGCCGACGAGGTGGTGGTCGACTGGCCGCACCGCTACCTGGACTCCCAGCTCTCCTCGATCGACGGCCGCACCGTGCTCTGCGTGCTCACCCACGACGCCAAGTTCGACATCCCGCTGCTGGAGCGCGCGCTGCGCCTGCCGGTCGGCTACGTCGGCGCGATGGGCTCGCGCAAGACCCACCGCGACCGCAACACCCGGCTGCGCGAGGTGGGCCTGACCGACGCCGAGATCGGCCGGCTGCGCTCCCCGATCGGCCTCGACCTGGGTGCCCGCACCCCCGAGGAGACGGCCGTCTCGGTCGCCGCCGAGATCGTCGCGCACCGCCGGGGCGGCTCCTGCCTCCCGCTCTCCGCCGGCGAGGGCCCGATCCACCACGACACCACCGCGGCGACCAGCGTCGCCGCCCCCGCCAGCGCCGCCTGACCTCCCTCTCCTCACCCGTCCGGGTGCGCCCGGTGGCAGTCGGCGGGAGCCTGGAGTAGGGGGTTCCTCCACAGGAAGGGCGGCAGGACCATGCGCATGCTCATCAGGGTCAAGTTCGACACCGAGACAGCCAACCGGGGCGTCGCCGACGGCACCATGCAGAAGTCCCTCCAGAGCTTCATGAGCACCCTCAAGCCGGAGGCCGCGTACTTCTCTCCCACCGACGGCCGCCGCTGCGCCTACCTCTTCGCGGACATACCGGAGGAGGCCGCCCTGGTGCCCCTGCTGGAGCCCCTCTGGGAACTCAACGCCGAGATCAGCGTCACCCCCTGCATGAACGCCGAGGACCTCGCCACCGGTCTCGGCCGGATCTCCGACGCCGGCTGACGAACCCTCAGCCCTCCTCCACGTCCCGGTACCGGGCGAACAGCCGCAGCTCCTCGCCGCCCGCCGCGAGTCCGCGCCAGCACTCCGCCGCCAGCCGCCGGGCCTCCGTGCCCGGCCAGGGCCGCGGCAGCAGCTCGGGCGGCAGCAGCGGGTCGGGCTCCATGGCCAGCGTGAACGCGGCGGCCAGCCGGACCGCCCGGGTGAGCCGTTCGGCACCGTCTGCGGGCTCTGATCCTCGGAACTCCCCTGCCAGCGCAGCCAGTTGCCCGTACCTGGCCGCGATCTCCGGCAACGGCCAGAGCCGGGCCGCCAGTTCGGCCGGGTCGGTGGTGGCGCCGAGGCGCAGGTCGGCGCTGGTGAAGGTGGAGACCTCCTCGGCCAGCCCGAGCCTCCCCGCCTCGGCGAGCACCGTTCCGGTGATCTGGTTCGGGGTCGCGTAGAGGCCGCTCTGCACCGGCGCCGCACCCAAGTGGCGCAGCAGCTCCCGGAGTTGGTCGCGCGCCGTGCGGCGGGACTCCGGCACGGCGAAGGCGATCAGTCGCCAGTGGCCGTCCCAGGGCGCCCGGCCCCGGTCCTGCCGGTAGGCGTACCGGACGTAGCCCGCGTCCGGGGTGAGCTCGCCGCGCGCGTCCGGCAGGGCCCGGATCACCGCCTTGCGGCCGCGGCCCTCCTGGGCGAACCGCCCCTCCGCGGCCAGGCGCTTGAGGCAGAGCCGGACCTGCTGGTCCGTCATGCCGAGCAGCGGGGCGACGGCGTACAGCTCACCCGCGTCCACCGTGCCGTCCTCGCGGACCAGGGCGTGCACCAGCAGCCTGGTCGACACCGGTGGCCAGCTGCTCACCTGTCACCTCCGTCCACTCGGCGGTGCATCGTGGTGACCGCCTCGAAGCCCATCAACTCCCGCAGCCAGGGCGTCCGTTCGGTCTTGACGGCGGTGAAGCCGTGCCGCTCGTACAGCGCCCGGGCCCGCGGATTGACGTCGATCACGTCCAGCCGTACCCGGTGGCAGCCCTGTTCGGCGGCCACCGCCACGATCTCACGCAGCAGCAGGCTGCCGAGCCCGGCACCGCGGTGACGCGGGTCGACCGCGATGCCGTCCATCGCCAGCTCGCCGGGGGCGGGGCTGCGCTCCATCAACGCCAGCAGCGCGACCCGGTGCAGCCCGCGGAGCAGGCCGTAGTCCGCCAAAACGTCCCGCGCGGTGCCGCCGATCAGCCCCTTCCCGCCCAGCTGGTACCCGGCCACGCCGGCCACCTCGCCCCCGACCAGGGCCACCACGCCCCGGTCGCGCAGGACGTGCCGCGCCAGAAAGGCCCGGGCCCGCTCGGGCGGGTCGAGCGCGGCCCCGAGCTTTCGGCCAAAGGCCTCCCAGTACAGCTCCGCCACCCGCTCCTCGGCGCCCTCCGGCACCCCGCGCCGCACCTCGGCCGTCCGCATGTCCGCCTCCTCCTGAGGTCGCTTGCGCTATCAATCCTAATACGCTCATTCTGAGAACGATCGTTTCTGGAGCGATAGTTTTGAGGTGCACCATGCGTCGACTGCTTGTCCGGGCCCTGGCCGCCGTGCTGCTGACCAGCGCCGCCCTGACCGGGGTGGTGCTCTGGCAGAACAGCTACGACCTGCGGGAGCAGCACGTCACCGTCGAGCACGACGGCCGGCGGCTCTCCGGCGTCTTGGCCCTGCCGCCCGACCGCCCCGACCGCCCCGGACCGTTCGGCCTGGTGGTCATGGTCCACGGCGACGGCCCGGTGGACGCCACCCACGACGGCTTCTACCGCCCCCTCTGGGAGTCCTTCGCCCGGGCCGGCTACGCCTCGCTCTCCCTCTCCAAGCCCGGCATCGGCGGCTCCGAGGGCGACTGGCTGGCCCAGAGCATGGACGACCGCGCCGACGAGACCCTGGCCGCCGTCGCCTGGGCCCGCACCCGCCCCGAGATCGACCCCCGCCGGATCGGCCTCTGGGGCGCCAGCCAGGCCGGCTGGGTCCTCCCCAAGGCCGCCGCCCGGGACCGCTCCCTGCGCTTCGTCATCGCCGTCTCCCCCGCCGTCGACTGGCAGCAGCAGGGCCGCTACAACCTGCTCGCCGAGCTGGCCGCCGACGGCGCCGACGAGACGACCGTCCGCACCGCCCTCGACCGCCGCGAGGCCACCCTCCGCCGCCTCCGGGAGGGCGCCCCCGACGCTCCCGATGTCACCCCCGAACGCTGGCGCTTCATCAGCCGCAACTACCGCTCCGACGCCACCGAAGACCTACGCGCCATGTCCGGCACCCCCACCCTCCTCGCCCTGGCCGGCCACGACCGCAACGTCGACACCACCGACACCGAAACCACCTACCGCCGCCTGCTCCCGCCCGGGTCCCTGACGGTCCGCCACTACCCGGACGCGGCCCACTCCCTGGTCACCGACTCCGTCGAGACCTCCCCCGTCCGCCTCACCCTCACCGCCGTCCTGGCACCCCGCCAACTCTTCGCCCCGGGCTTCCTCACCGACCAACGCCACTTCCTCGACCAGCTGGAGCACACCGGCTGATCAGTGACCAGGAGAGTCCAGCTACGCCTCGTACGGATCGACCGGCTGGTAGGGCTGGCGTGCAATGCCCATCACGCGCTCCGGGAATCGCGGGCCGGCGACATAGTGGCGCGCCTTGGTCTGCCCGACCGCCTCCAGCAGTCCGGTCCTGGTGAGGAACTGCAAGTCGCGCGTGGCCTGTTGGGTGGTGATCGCCTCGGCACGCTCGTACCGGGCGCGCCGTACGCGGCCGGCCATCGCCACTTCGTGCAGGGCCGTGACCTGACGCTCGCTCACACCGAGCGGTCCGACCTCGTCCTCCAGAGCGATCCAGCAACGGTTCGACCTGTCGACACGATGCTGCACCCGCTGGGCCTGCTGGTGGTAGGCAAGCAGGTTGAACTTGATCCACGGCCGGGTGTCGCGCTCCGGCGACCACACCGGACCCCCTACGACACGCAGCACCTTGTAGTACTCCCAGGTGTTGCCGGGCTGGCCGAGCCACTCCTCGATGGACGAGAACTCGGGGGCAAGGACGCCTCCCCTCGCGATGACCAGGGTCTGCAGGGAACGGGAGAGGCGCCCGTTCCCGTCGGTCCACGGGTGGATCTTGACCAGGTTGAGATGAGCCATCGCCGCGCGGATGAGGACGTGCTCCTGGGAGTCGCCCCCGTTGAGCCAGTCGACCAGTTCACCCATCAATCCGGCAACCAGGTCGTGGTCGGGACCCTCGTAGTCGGTGGCGAGCGGATCGCCGGGAGCCGTGATCCGCACCGCCCCACGCCGCCACTGGCCGGCCAGCTTCAGCGGGTGGTGGTGCCCCTGGAGCATCCAGTGCAGAGCGTTGAGCAGCTCCTTGTTGTAGCGGAAGTCCGGAGCGTCGTGGAGCGACTGGATGTACGTCATGGCCTGGCGGTAGGCCAGCGTCTCCGCCTTGTCCTCCTCGCTGGCATCCACCTCCTTCTCGCCGTCAAGGAGGTCCGCGACGTCCTGCTCGGTGACGCGGAAACCCTCGATCGTGTTCGACGCGGCGATCGCACTCGCGGTCAGCGCCTTCCGCAGCTCCTGGGTCCACTTCGTCGGAGCCTGCTGAACGGCGTGGCGCAGCTGTTCGCGCTTCGCATCAACCTGTGCGAGCACCTCGCGGTCGGCCGCATCGAGCTTGGGAGTTTGATAGAGCATGCATCAATGATACCCACTCCCTATCATTCCGACCCGCGTCGTACCGCGTGCATGTAGCAGCCGTACTCGACGGCGCGGACGTGGAGGAGGGCGATCTCGGGGTTGGTGAGGAGGTCGGCGGCGGTGGCTTCGAGGGTGGCCGGGTCGGGGACCAGGCGGCCGCCGAGGATGGTGCCGTGGTGGGAGTAGGCGCGCAGGACGCGGGGGCCGGTGTGCATGGCGGTGGGCCAGTCCGGGGCGGTGGGGCCGTCGCACGGGGTGGCGTGGAGGAAGACGGGGCCGCGTTCGTCGTAGGGGCCCGGGTCGGTGCCGGTGGCGGTGGCCCAGGGCGCGAGCGGGCGGTAGGCGGCGAGGGCGATCCGGTCGCCGGGGCGGGCGCGGGTGAGGCAGCAGCGGAGCGGGGCGCCGCCGGTCTCGTCGGTGGAGAGGACCGGCGGGCGGCCCGCGTCGTCGCGTACGCGCAGCCGCTCGCAGGTGGCGGGGTCGATGGCGTCAACGAGCAGGGCCGTGGTCTGAAGTGTCGTCATGTCGACCAGCCTGGCCTCCCGAGGACGCGGAGACCGGCGGTTTCACGACCTCGCGTCAGCAGGGGCCGGGCGGACCGTGAGCACCTCGGCGGTGCCGGCCACCTCGGCGGTCTCGTGCATGGTGATCACCTGTCCGGCCCGGATCCCGGCCCAGGCCTCGGGGGTGAGCGGGGCGAGCCGGGCGGTGGCGCGGCCGCCGGGCGGGAGTTCGGGGAGCCCCTCGACGTACAGCCGGGCCGTACGGAGGCCCGGGCCGCCCAGGTGCCACATCGGGCGCAGCACGCCGTCGGCGGGGGCGGCCCGGTCCCGCGGCCCGAGGGTCAGGTCGACCCGGACGGCGCCGAACCGGGCCTCGTACCCGCGCAGGTCGCACCAGGCCGCGCCGCGCGGCAGCCAGGCCGCACGGGCGGCCTCCCCCAGCGCGTACCAGAGGGCCGCCGGCTGCCCGGTGCCGTCGGGGCCGGCCAGCCGGGCGAGCGCGGGCTCCCAGTCGTCGGCGGTGAGCAGCGGCCAGACCTCGTCCTCCTGAGCGGCCGTCAGCAGCCCGGCGGCGCGCAGCAGTTGGAGTGCCTCGGCCATCAGTCGGTCGCGGCGAGCCGGAGGCCGAAGGCGACGATCACGGTGCCGGTGATCCGGTCGAGCAGGCGGCGGGCGGAGGGGCGGCGCAGCCAGGTGCGCAGGGCGCGGGCGAAGGCGATCAGCACGGCGGACCAGAGCAGGCCCTCGGCGACGTGGATCGAGGTGAGCAGCACACCCATCGGCAGGTGCGGGGCCCCGGCCGGGATGAACTGGGGCAGCACGGCCACGTAGAAGACCCCGACCTTGGGGTTGAGCAGGTTGGTCAGGGCGCCGCGCCGCCAGCCGGCCCAGAAGCCGCCGGCGCCGAGGTCCGAGTCGGACTCCGGTGCGGCCGGGCCGCCGGAGCTGCGGAGCATCTGGACGCCCATCCAGACCAGGTAGGCCACGCCCGCCCAGCGCAGCGTCTCGTAGGCCAGGTGGGAGGCGGTGAGCAGGGCGCTGATGCCGAGCGAACTGAGGGTGCCCCAGATCATCGTGCCGCTGCCGATGCCGGCCACCACGCCCCAGGCGCGGGAGCGGGCGCCGAGGGCGGCGGTGCGGAGGATGAGGGCGGTGTCGAGGCCGGGGGTCAGGGTGAGCAGGCCGACCACGAGGGCAAAGGACCAGAGTGCCGTGGGTATCTCCATGTTCGGTCAGCCTAGGGGGTGGTCACCGCGCGGGGGCCACCAGTCCGTCCGACTGTCCGGAGTCGCGCAGCGCCCGGGCGACGAAGCCGCTCGCCTTCAACTCCTCGACCAGCTCGGTGAGGTACCGGACGGTCCCGGCCGAGCGCCCCTTCGTGGTCCCGACGGCCTGGCGGATCTCCATGAAGCGCCCGTCCAGCAGCCGCAGCCCGGGGCGGGCGGCCACGTACGCGGTGAGCGGCTGCCGGATCCCTGCGGCCACCTCCAGGCCCTCCGCCTCGAAGACCGCCGTGCCCTCCGCGCCGCGCACCACCACGGCCTGACGGAGCGTCCGGGTGAGGTAGAGGTCGTACGCCGAGCCCTCCTTCACCCCGATCCGTACCCCCTCCCGGTCGGCCTCGGCGACCTCGCGGATCTCCGAACCCTCCGGCACCGCGTACACGCCCTCGATGATCACGTACGGCGCGGTGAAGGCGACCTCCGCCTCCCGGGCCGGCTCGACAGCCAGGAAGCAGAGGTCGGCCCGCCCGTCCGCCATCGCCCGGTACGAGTCGCGCGCCGCGTCGAAGCAGAGCAGCTCCACCGGCACCCCCAGCCGGGCGCCGACCTCCCGGGCGATGTCCACCGTGACCCCGCCGGGGACCTCGGGCGTGCCGTGCGCGAGCACCGGGTTGCCCAGGTTGACGGAGGCGCGGAGCACCCCGGTGGGTGCGAGGTCGGCGGCGACGGCGGCAGTGTCGATCATGTGGCCGATTCTAGGGAGTCGAGGGCGAGGTCTCAGTCCGTCGGGCGGACGCGCTCGGCGACCGGGCGGAACTCCTGGACGGTGGCGTCGTACTCGACGTGCTGACCGGCCGTCAGTTCGTGGGGCTCGGGGGCCAGGATCGAGTCGTGGTAGACGGTGAGTTCGGGGCTGCCGTCGTCGGGGGTGATGTATCCGTAGCCGTGGTGCATGTTGTAGCTCTTGATGCGTCCGGTGGCCATGGTGTCCTCCAGGAACGAGGGGTTCGGCTCTCCCCAGTATCGGCGCGGGCGCGCGGGTCAGCCCAGCGGGAGGGTGGCGGTGATGCGGAAGCCGGAGTGGTACGGGGCGGCGGTGAGTTCGCCGCCGAAGACGGCGATGCGTTCGGCGATGCCGAGCAGGCCGTGGCCGGTGGAGAGGGCGTGGCGGGCGGCGGGGGTGCGGCCGGCGCCGTCGTCGGTGACCTCGACCCGGAGGGCGTCGGTCCAGCGGAGGCGGACGGTGGCGCGGGTGCCGGGGCCGGCGTGCTTGGCGATGTTGGTGACGGCCTCCTGCACCAGGCGGTAAACCGTCATGTCGACACTCTCCGCCAGCGGCACCGGGGTGCCGTCGGTGAGCAGCTCGACCTCCAGGCCGGTGCGGCGGGCCTCGGCGAGCAGCCGCTCCAGGTCGGCCAGGCCGCGCCGGTCGAGGCTCTCCTCGCCGACCAGGCCGGTGGAGCGCAGCAGCCGCAGCATCCGGCGCAGCTCCCCGATCGCCGAACGCCCCACCTCCTCGATGTGCCCGAAGGCCTCGGCGGAGGGGCCGGCCGAGGAGGCCCGCCCGGCCTCGGCCCGCATCACCATCACGGCCACCGCGTTGGCCACCACGTCGTGCAGCTCGCGGGCGACCAGGGTGCGCTCCTGCACCACGGCCCGGCGGGCCTGCTCCAGCTGCTCGCGGTCGTGCTCGGCAGCGGTCCGGTTGGCCCCCGTCCAGCGGGCCACGGCCCAGGCGGCGCTGGTCAGCCAGAGGTAGAAGACCAGGGTGGAGACCAGCGCGGCCAGCTCGAAGCCGGGCATCGACTGGTCGGTGACCACGTAGCGGATCTTCAACGCCATCGGAGCGAAGCTGAGCAGCAGCGCCCCCGCCGCGACCGGCAGCCGGCGGCGCTCGGCCACCGTGAAGAGGGCGATCAGGAAGCCCAGGTAGGGCGTGAAGTAGAAGGTGTCCTGATACAGGGTCAGCACGGCCGTGCCGGTGGCCAGTGCCCAGAGCAGCAGGAAGGCGGCGGCCGGGTGGCGCTGGCGCAGCAGCAGGCCACCGAACTCCGGCAGGGCCAGCAGCAGCACCAGCAGCCGGTCCCCGCCGGTGGCGGCCGGGGAGAACAGGCCGCCCCAGAACAGCACGTCGGCGGAGGTGGCGACCACCGCCAGGGCGAGGTCCTGCGCCCAGGGCGAGCGCGGCCAGCGGACGGACACGGCCGTCGCCCCGCTCAGCGGACCGCCGCGCAGGGCTTGCAGTAGCTCACGCAGCAGATCGGGTTGAGGAAGGAGTCGAGGCCGTCGTGGCCCTTCTCGTACCACCAGTCCCCCGGGCCCCGGTCCACCTCGGGCCGGGCCACCGGGTAGCCGAGCTCGGCGAAGGTCTCCCAGAGGTCGCCGTGGTGACGCTGCAGGGTCTCGCCGAGCCGGGCCCGGGTGTGCACGGCCACCGCGTTGCGGTAGCGGGAGGCGCTGACCAGGGTGAGCACGGCGGCCGAGACGTCGAAGTCCGCGCCCCGGTACGCGGTGAGGAAGAGGCCGCCGGCCCGGATCGCCTCGGGCGGGGTCTCGCCCTCGGGCCCGGCGCCGCCGTCCGGCACCTCGGCGATCCGGACGAACAGCCGCTGCCAGGGGTCGGCCAGCTCGGCCGGCGGGCTGGGCACCAGTACCGTGCGGGGCGCGGCCAGCAGGCCGTAGCCGAGCAGCTCGCCGGAGCGGTCCTCGGGTGCGGCCAGGTGCACGGTGACCCGGAGCGCGGGCAGCGGGGTGGGGGCGGTGGTGGTCATGGTCGGTCCTCCGCTTCGCCGCCGGGGCGGCTGGCTGGACGGCGGTGGGCCCGGCCCGTTCTGACGGTGCGTCGGGAACGACGGTGCGTCGGAGCGGGCCGGGCCGTTCGTCCACCCCAGTGTGCGGTGGGACCGGTCCCGGACGGATGAGGCCGGGGTCCCGGGTGTGTCCCGGGCGGAGCGAGCGTCAGGTCACGTTGAGCCGGGCGGCCAGCCGGAGCAGGCCGGGGGCGAAGCGGCTGAGCAGGTAGGCGCCCTTGGCCTCGGGGGTGACGGGGACCACGGCCTTGCCGGTGCGGACGGCCTTGAGGATCTCGGTGGCCACCTTCTCCGGCGGGAAGTTGCGCCGGGCGTAGAGCTTGGAGGCACGCTCCTGCTTGGCCGTCTGCTCCGCCTCGGTGGTGGCCGAGAAGGTGGAGGTACGGGTGATGTTGGTGTTGACCAGGCCCGGGCAGATCGCCGAGACGCCGACGCCGGAGGAGGCCAGCTCGGCCCGCAGGCAGTCGGAGAGCATCTTCACCGCGGCCTTGCTGGTGGCGTACGCGGCCAGCGCCTTGGAGGGCAGGTAGGCGGCGGCCGAGGCCAGGTTGACGATGTGTCCGCCGTGGCCGCGCTCGGCCATCAGGGTGCCGAAGGCGCGGCAGCCGTGGATCACGCCCCAGAGGTTGACGTCCAGGACGCGCTGCCACTCCTGCTCGGTGGTCTGCAGGAAGGTGCCGGAGTGGCCGATGCCGGCGTTGTTGACCAGCACGTCCGGCACGCCGTGCTCGGCGGCGACCTGCTTGGCGAAGGCGTCCACGGCCGGGCCGTCGCTGACGTCCAGCCGGTACGCGTGGCCGGTGCCGCCGCTCAGGGTGCACAACTCCGCGGTGCGGGCGGCGGATTCGAGGTCGAGGTCGGCGACCACCACCCGGGCGCCCTCGGCGGCGAAGGCCAGCGCGGTGGCCCGGCCGATGCCGCTGCCCGCGCCGGTGACCACCACCAGCTCGCCGGGCGCGGCCGGGCCCCGGTCCTGCCCGGCCGAGACGGCGGCGGTGAACTCCCGCACGTGCCCGGCCACCACCGCGCCGTGCTCCAGCAGGGCGGACCAGTGGGTGCCGTTGACGGTGCGCCGGGTGAGCTTGGGCGCCCAGTGCTCCAGGCCCTCGGAGAGGAAGGGCTCCACGTAGTGGTCCCGGCTGAGGGTGAGCAGCTGGACGGGGACCTCGGTGTAGCGCTCGCGCGGGTCGCGCACGGCCGGGCGCATGTTGGCCCGGTAGAGCTCGATGCCGCGCACCGCGTCCTGCTTGAGGGTGGGCTGCGGGTGCCCGGGGCGCGGGTTGACGCCCTCCAGGTCGTGCAGCACCCGGGGCCAGGCCCGGGCCAGCCAGAGCCGCCAGGTGGCGGGGGCGAGCAGCGGCAGGTGGAAGGCGGTGATGTACCAGGAGTGCGCGCCCTGCACCAGCAGCTGGCGCAGGTGACGGGGCGTCGGACGGCGGAAGCGCTTGCGCATCCAGAAGCCCATGTGGTCCAGGCAGGGGCCGGACATCGAGGTGTAGGAGGCGATCCGCCGCTCCGAGCCGGGCTCGGTGACGGCCTCCCAGGACTGCACCGAGCCCCAGTCGTGGGCCACCACGTGCACCGGCCGGTCCGGGCTGACGGCCTCCGCGACGGCGAACAGGTCGGCGCCCAGCAGCTCCAGCCGGTACCCGGCGCGGTCGGCCGGGACGCCGGACTCGCCGGCGCCGCGCACGTCGTAGCGGACCACGTGGTGGTCGGCGGCGAGGTCCGCGGCGACGTCGTCCCAGACCACGTGGGTGTCGGGGTAGCCGTGCACCAGGATCACGGTCGGGTGCGTCGGGTCGCCCTGCTCGAAGACGGCCAGAGGCAGGCCGTTGGAGTGGACGGTACGGCGGCGGATCATCGGGCGGCCCCCTCGGTGGTGGTCCAGCGGCGGACGTGCGGCAGGTCGTCGTCGAGCCAGTAGGCGTCGTCGTCGGTGACCACCAGCAGTTCCTCGAACTTGATGCCGACCTCGCGGAAGCCGATGTGCGGCTCCACCGCCCAGATCCCCGGCGTCGGCGCGTGCCGGGAGGAGCGGCCGTCGGCCCAGAGCGGCGAACGGCCGTGCAGCCGCTCGCTGATCAGCTCCCGGCCGAGCGTCTGGAGTGTACGCACGCCGAAGCCGAAGACGTTCACCCCGGCCGGGCCGCGCGCGGTGTTCCTGGTCACCTGGTGGCCGATCACCCGGCCCGGGTAGACCTGGTGCCGGTTGTCGTAGCCGTGCGCGGCGATCTGGGCGTCGACGGACCGGTAGATCTCGTTCAGCGGCTTGCGGGCCCGCACCTCGGCGAGGATCAGCTCCCGGTAGACCTTGAGGTCGGCGGCCAGCCGGTCCCAGATCGGGTTCTCGCCGACCTTGCCGCCGTAGCCGATGTCGGCGGTGTAGCCGTCCACCACCGGCGCGCAGTCCAGCACGTACGGCATGCCCTCCTCCAGCTTGCGCTTGCCGGCGAAGAACTGGAGCGGGGTGTGGAAGTGCCGGAACGCGGTGCGGTCGCCGAACCAGGCGAACGGCACGTGGAAGAAGTCCTGCACCCCGGCCTTGACCAGGCACTGGCGCAGCTTCAGGGTGGCCTGACGCTCCGTCACGCCCGGCTCGATCCAGGCCGCGACCTGCTCGGCGCAGTGGTAGGCGAGCTGCTGGGTCTCCCGGAAGCGGGTGAGGTCCTGCTCGGTGTAACCGAACACTCCAGCCTTCGGAACACTGGTGGTCATCGGTCCTCCAGGGTGAGGTGCTCCCCCTCGGGGGCGCGGGAGACGCAGGGCAGGAAGGCGTCGGCGGCACGGTCCTCGGGGGTGAGGCGGCGGTCCCGGTGAACTGGTGTGCCGGAGGTGACGCGCAGTCGGCAGGTGCCGCAGAAGCCCTGGTGGCAGGAGTAGGCCAGGGCGGGGTACTGCTCGCGCAGCACGTCCAGTGCGGAACGGTCGGCGGGGACCTGGAGCTCCGGGCCGTCGCCGAGGCGGACGGTGAAGGGCCGGCCGTCGACGACCGGGGCGGCGCCGAAGCGTTCGAAGTGCAGCGAGGCGGCCGGTGAGGCGTCCAGCGCCTGTTGGACCGCGGCCAGCATGGGGGTCGGGCCGCAGCAGTAGACGGCGGAGCCGGGGC
This sequence comes from Kitasatospora sp. NPDC088742, assembly GCF_055584905.1. Taxonomy (NCBI): domain Bacteria; kingdom Bacillati; phylum Actinomycetota; class Actinomycetes; order Kitasatosporales; family Streptomycetaceae; genus Kitasatospora; species Kitasatospora sp. NPDC088742. Next base: position 275,419 of record NZ_JBVJLD010000002.1, read on the forward strand.
GGGCGCGGGCGAGCAGCTCTCCGGCGGGGGTGGGCGGGCCGGTGAGCACCTCGACCCGCTCACCCCCCAGGGCGCGCAGTTCGGAGAGGAAGGGCATGGACGCCTCGTCGCGGCCCGCGTAGACCAACGTCCAGTCCAGGCCCAGGCGTTCGGCCTCGTACGCCATCGGGAGGACGGGCGTGACGCCGATGCCGCCGGCCAGCAGCAGCACGGTGGGCTCGCCGCAGAACGCGAAGCCGTTGCGCGGGCGGCGGGAGGTGAGGCGCACGCCCGGGTGGAGCGCGTCGTGGACCTCGACGGAACCGCCGCCGCCCGCGTCGATGCGGCGCACCGCGATCCGGTAGGAGCGGCGGTCGGACGGGTCGCCGCAGAGCGAGTAGTGCCGCACCAGCCCGGAGGGGAGGGTGAGTTCGAGCCGGGCGCCGGGCTGCCAGCCGGGCAGCGGGGAGCCGCCCGGGTCGGCCAGCCGCAGCTCGGCCACGCCGTCGGCGATCAGCCGGTGCGAGGTGACCACCAGCTGGAGCGCCGGAGTCGGCCGGGCGGCCGGCCGCTTGGGGTTCCGGCGCAGCCCGGGCCCGCCGTACCGCGGGTCGAGCCAGTCGGCGAAGGCCGTCAACCGGCTCAGGTACCGGTCCGCCCGGGGACGGCCGTACAGGTCGGGCGGCAGGTCCAGGTCCATCCGGACGGGGTCCTCTCGGTGCAGGAACAGTGGGGCGTGGAACGGATGGGACGGGCGGCGGAGCAGGTGGACGCGAGCGGGCTCCGGCCTCGCGGACGGTGCGCCGGCGCCCGCACGCAGCGTCCTGCGGACCCGCCGCTCCGCCGCTTCTGCCTGAAGCCCCGTCAGCAGCCGTCCGCAGGGCGGGCGTCAGTGCGTGGCGGCGGCGCGGGCGGCCGGGGAGGCGGCCAGGTAGGCGAGGGCCTGGGAGGAGGAGCCCTCCTGGGTGGGGTGGTAGCCCGGGCGGAAGTAGCGCAGGGCGGAGCGGAGCGCCTTGGCCGGTTCGGGGAGCAGGCCGCGGCGGGCGATCCGCTGCGCCTCCCGCCAGGTGGGCCGGACGGAGCCGCGCAGCGAGGGGTCGGCGGCGAGCAGGAAGCGGACGCCGCGGATCCACAGGTGGACCAGGGTCGGCCCGGAGATGGCCATGCCGCGCAGCCGCCGCAGGTAGCCCGGGTCCAGGTGGACCATCAGGTCGTAGGCGACGCTGCGGTGTTCGACCTCCTCGGCGCCGTGCCAGCGCAGCAGGTCGAGCATGGTGGGGTCGGCCTTGGCCCGGTCCAGCCCCGGGGAGTTGAGCACCCAGTTGCCGAGGAAGGCGGTGAAGTGCTCGATCGCCGCGACGAAGGCGACCCGCTCGATCAGGTAGTCGCGCTGCTGGAGCGGGGACTGACTGGGCCGCGGCCCGAGGATCCGGTTGAACAGCCAGCTGACCTGCCGCACGTACGGGCGGGGGTCGAGGCCCTGGCCGAGCAGGTGGTCCAGCACCTCCTGGTGCGCCTCGGCGTGGATCGCCTCCTGGCCGATGAAGCCGAGCACCTCCTCGCGGAGCTGGTCGTCGGTGATCAGCGGCAGGGCGTCCTTGAAGACCTCGACGAACCAGCGCTCGCCCTCGGGGAGCAGCAGGTGCAGGACGTTGATGGTGTGGGTGGCCATCGGCTCGTCCGGGATCCAGTGCAGCGGCAGCGCGGCCCAGTCGAAGTGGACGTCGCGGGGCTCCAGCACCAGGGAGTCGTGGACGGCGGGGGGCGCAGGGGGGCGGGACACGGGGGCCTCCTGACCGGCGGGTGGACGAGGTCTCGACACGGGGAAAACTACTCGTGGGTATGGCGGCCCACAAGGGTTTCGACCATTCTTATCGACAACGTGTCTAATAGCTTTCGGGTGACGTTCCGACCAGCGCGGTCGCATCGGCGGTTTCACCCCGAACGATCAGCTATCAGCGGTTAACCTGACGAATCGTGAGCAGCCTCCGCCGCCCGCCCCGTTCACTCCTCGCCCTGGCCCTCTGCGTCTCGGTGCTCACCGGGGCGACGGAGGCCCGCGCCTCCCACCCCGCCGTCACCCCGATCGCCCTGACCGACCAGCTCTCCGGCACCGTCCTGGTGCTGGCCGGGCCGCTGCCCCGGCTCGGTGCCCGCCGCCCGCCGGTGGTCTGGTCCTGGAGCCCGGAGCGCGACCCCGGGCTGGCCGCCCTGCGCGACTCCGCCTGGGGCCTCACCGAGGCCAAGGCCCGCCGGTGGCGCGGCCACCGCTACCTGCTCGCCACCTCCTCCGGCGGCCTGGCCGCCCTGGTCGACCAACGCTCACGCAAGGTCCGCTGGGCGGTCGACACCGGACCCGCGAACCCACACAGCATCGAGCTGCTCCCGGACGGGAACGTCGCGGTGGCCGCCAGCAACACCGGGCAGCTCCGCCTCTACGCCGCCTCGCAGGGGCCGCACGGCGACCACTACACCTGGCACCCGCTGATCGGGGCGCACGGGGTGCACTGGGACGGCGCGCGCGGACTGCTCTGGGCCCTCGGAAGCACCGAGTTGACGGCCCTGCGCCCCGGTGGCACTCCGGCCGCTCCGACCCTGACCACCGTCCGGACCGTCCCGCTGCCCGGACCGGGCGGGCACGACCTGGCCCCGGTGGCGGGCGCCCCGGGGCGGCTCTGGATCGCGGCCCGGGACCGGGTCTGGCAGTACGACCCGGAAGCCGACGCCTTCGCGCCGTTCGCGCTGCCGGAGGGCGGCGGCCCGGTCAAGAGCGTGGACGACGACCCCGTCACCGGCCAGGTGATGACCGTCTCCCCCGACCCGGACGCCGCCTGCCCGTGGTGCAGCTCCACCCTGACGCTCCGCCGGCCGGACGGCCGCCGCGAACTGGCCGGCCTGCGCTTCTACAAGGCCCGCTGGTGGTACCCCCAGGACCGCTGAGGCGGCGTCAGGCGCGGCGCCCGAGGCGGCGTCAGACCGCCATCGCCAGCATCAGCGGGGCGGCCCGCTCGGCGAGCAGCTCGGCGGCGGCGCGCAGGCGGTGGGCCTGTTCGACCGGCAGCGAGGTGGCCAGGCAGCCGACGGTGGTGCCGGCCGAGACCGGGACGGCGGCGCAGACGGTGCCGAGCGAGTACTCCTGGATGTCCAGCACCGGCACGGTGGCGGGCTGGCGCTCCAGACGGTGCATCAGCTGCTGCTGGTCGGTGATGGTGCGGGCGGTCAGCCGGGCGGCCGGGTGGCGGGCCAGGTGGTCCCGCCGGCCGTCGTGGTCGAGCTGGCTGAGCAGGCACTTGCCGATCGCGCTGGCGTGCGCGGTGGCCCGGAAGTCCGCCCACTCCAGCACCGCGGGGGCGTGGTCGTCGGCGGCCACCGCCTCCACCGACAGCTCGCCGTCGTGGTACCGGCTGAAGTAGACGGCGGCGCCCAGCTCGTCGCGCAGCTCGGCCAGCTGCTGCTCCAGCCGGGACCGCACCAGCTGTTCGCGGTTCTGCTGCCCGAGCACCGCGACCGCGCCGCCGAGCATCCAGAGCCCGTCCACCCGGGCCAGGTAGCCCTCGAGTTCGAGCGCCTCGGCCAGCTCCCGCACGGCGGGCAGCGGCACCCCCAGCTCGCGCGCCAGCGCCGCCTCGGGCACGCCCCCGGGATGGCGGTCGACCGCCTCCAGCACCCGCAGCGCCCGCCGCAGCACTCCGAACGGCCCGGCCGAGACCGGCAAACCCCGCACCGACATGGCGACCCCCTCCGTACGCACCGGCCGCTCCCAGCGTATCCCCAGGGAGCGTTCGAGCACGGGCCACCGCCGGGATTGCCCGACAGGTCGTCAACAGGTCCGTCAGCTCGGCCGGATGATCATCTCGTCATCTTGACGACAACTGCCGCGCAGGGTTATCGTCGCTATGACGATAAAGAAGGACGAAGGAGCAGAGAGTCATGGCAGACATCACCCGACGGTTCGGCTACCGGCACCTGCGGGCCGCCCCCACCTCGTACATCCGGCACCTGGAGCGCGGCAAGATCCGCCGGGAGGGCGCCGGGCTGGCCTTCTGGTTCCGCCCGCTGGCCGCCAGCATCTCCGAAGTACCGGCGGACGACCGGGAGTTGACCCTGCTCTTCCACGCCCGGACGGCCGACTACCAGGACCTCACCGTGCAGGCCACCGTCACCTTCCGGATCACCGACCCGGCGGTCGCGGCCACCCGGGTGGACTTCGGCGTCGACCTGGCCACCGGCCGTTGGCGGGCCGAACCGCTGGACCAGATCGGCGGGCTGCTCACCGAGACCGCCCAGCAGCACGCCCTGGAGCTGATCGCCCGCACCAGCCTGGCCGCCGCCCTGGCCGACGGCATCACCCTGCTGCGGCAGCGGATCGGCGAGGGCCTCGGCGGGGACCAGCGGCTGGCCGAGACCGGGCTCGCGGTGATCGCGGTCCGGATCACCGCCCTGCGGCCCGAGGCCGAGCTGGAGCGCGCCCTGCGCACCCCCGCCCGCGAGCAGGTCCAGCAGGAGGCCGACCGGGCCACCTACGAGCGGCGCGCCGTCGCGGTCGAACGGGAGCGCGCGATCGCCGAGAACGAGCTCGCCAACCAGATCGAACTGGCGCGCAGGGAAGAGGAGTTGATCGAGCAGCAGGGCGCCAACGCCCGCCGCCAGGCCGAGCAGGCGGCCACCGACGACGGCATCCGGGCCGAGGCCGAGGCGGTCCGCCGCACCCGGCTGGCCGCCGCCGAGGCGCAGGCCGCCACCATCCTGGCCACCGCGAAGGCCGAGAGCGACCGCGCGCTCGGCGAGGCGCGGGCGGCCGGCGAGGCGGCCTGGCTGGCGGCGCACCAGCAGGCCGGGCCCGAGGTGCTCAAGGCGCTGGCGCTGATCCGGCTGGCCGAGCACCTGCCGAAGATCGACAGCGTCACCCTGACCCCGGACGTGCTGACCGGTCTGCTGGCCAAGCTGGGCGGCGGGCAGTCGTCGTGACGCTCACCCCGAGGGTGGTGCTGGTGCACCGCCGCACCGAGTACGAGGAGCTGCTCGCCCGGCACGGCTCGCGTGGGCAGGCCTCCTTCTTCCTGGCCTCGCGCGGCCGTTCGCTGGCCGAGGCGGAGCGGCGGCACGACCACACGACCGCCGCGCTGGCCGAGGTCTCGGCGGCCGTCCCGCTGGACTGGCGGCGCAGCCGGGTGGAGCGGGCCGACCTGGACCGCTTCCTCTTCACCCCCGAGGACGTGGTGGTCGTGGTCGGCCAGGACGGGCTGGTGGCCAACACCGCCAAGTACCTGGCCGGGCAGCCGGTGATCGGGGTGGACGCCGACCCGGGCCGCAACGCGGGCGTGCTGGTCCGTCACCGGCCGGAGCGGGCCGGGCAGTTGCTGCGGGCGGCGGTCGGGGCGGGGGCCGACCGGCGCTTCGAGCAGCGGACCATGGTGGAGGCGGTGGCCGACGACACCCAGCGGCTGCTCGCCCTCAACGAGGTCTACCTGGGCCAGCGCGGCCACCAGACGGCGCGCTACCGCCTGGCCGCCCCGGAGGCAGAGGAGGAGGCGCAGGCCTCGTCAGGCGTCCTGGTCGGCACCGGTACCGGGGCGACGGGCTGGTGCCGCTCGGTCTGGCAGTCCAGCCGCAGCACCCTCCCCCTGCCGGGGCCGGACGCGGCCGGCCTCGCCTGGTTCGTCCGCGAGGCCTGGCCCTCCCCGACCACCGGCACCTCCCAGACCCAGGGCCTGCTGACGGAGGGTCAGGCCCTGTCGCTGACCGTCGAGTCCGACGAACTGGTGGCCTTCGGCGACGGGGTCGAGGCGGACACCCTCAGCCTCGGGTGGGGCCAGACCGTGCGGGTCGGCATCGCCGCCCAGCGGCTGCGGCTGCTCTGAGCACCGTCACCACTTGCTCCACGGCAGGGTCCAGCCGCTCAGGCCGTTCTCCGGACTGACCGTCTCCCCCTTGGAGTTGACGATCTCGACCACGTCGCCGATCCGGGACTCCTCGTAGAACTTGCCCGCGTCCGAGGTCTTGCTGCCGGCCTCGGTGTCGAACAGGCCGACGCAGCCGTGGCTGTAGTTGCCGCGGCCGATGTTCTCGTTCCAGGAGTTGCCGTGCACGTAGGTGCCGCTGTCGGTCAGCTTCAGGGCGTGCGGGACGGCCGCCAGGTCGTAGGGCTCGCCCTTGACCCCGGGCACGGTGGCCGAGTTCATCCGGGTCACCCGCTCCCGGGAGAAGATGACCATCGTGCCGTTCCAGGACGGGTTCTCGTCGCTGCCCGCCGATATCGGCACGGACCGGGAGCCGGCCGCCGTGCTGACGGTCATCCGGTGGGTCTTGGTGTCCACCGTGCTGATCCGCTTCTCGCCGACGGTGAAGCTCTCCTCGGCGTCCTTGTCCCCGTACAGGCCGGGGGCGATCTCGATGCTCTTCAGGCGGTGCCTGACGGTGACCTTGGTACCCGGCTTCCAGTACTCCTCCGGGCGGAAGTCCAGCCGGGTGTCGTCCTCCAGCCAGTGGCCCCGGGCGACGGTGCCGTCGCTGCCCCGCACGCCGATCGCCTTCAGGACGGCTTCCTTGTTCTTGACCTGCTTGCCGAAGTTCACCGAGACGATCATCCCGACCCCGTAGGTCTCGTCGGAGCCGATGTTGTCCCGGACCGACACCGTGCCGGCCGGCACCAGCGTGGTGAAGCCGCTGCTGACCGCCGATACCAGCCCCCGGCCGTCCTTCGCCTGGGCGCTGACGGAGTAGGCCGTCCCGGCCACCAGGCCGCCCTCCGGCGTCCAACTCCGGCCGTCGGCACCGGTGTTACCGGCCACCTTCTGCCCGTTCTTGTCCGTCACGACGACCTCGGACAGCGTGCCGCCGTCCACCTCCACCTTGAGCGCCCCGTCGAGCCGCACGTCCTGCGCCCCGTTCGTCGGGCTCACCCGCAGCACGGCCGCCGAGCTCTTCGGCAGCACCTCCGCCGGGGAGGCGGACGCGGACGCCACCGGCGCCGGTGCCTTCTCCGCCGTACTGCCGCACCCCGTACCCAGCACCAGCACACTGCCCATCACCGCTGCGACCTCGGCCGCCCGTCCGTACCTCACGTGCTCTCCCCCTCAGGCTCTCGACGCTCTATACGCTCCGAGCACCCCCTGAGGTTGCACCGGAAAGCCGACCGGGCCGGGCCCCTCCCCCACTGCCCGAGGGGGAAGGACCCGGCCCGTGAGGGTCGGTCAGGTGGTACTGGTGCCTCAGTTGTCGCTGCCGGCGCGGAGCTTGGTGACGGCGGCCTCCAGGCGGGCGCCGTACTCCTCGTCGGCCGCGTGGAAGTGGGCGAGGTTCTTCTCGACCACGTCGTCGCGGGTGACCTGGGAGAGGAAGCCCGCGATGTTGTCGATCAGGCGGGTCTTCTCGCCGGCCGACATCAGGCGGTAGAGCTCACCGGCCTGGAAGAAGTCGTCGTCCTTGGTGTGCTGCGGCGTCACGTAGGTGCCGGTGTGGCCGGTGACCGCGACGGGGGCCGCCAGCGGGGCGTCCGTCTGGGCCGGGCCGTCGTACGAGTTGGGCTCGTAGTTCTTGGCGTCCTTGCCGTTGCGGGCCACGGCGGAGAGCCCGTCCTGGCCGTAGTTCTGCGCGGTGGTCGCCTTGGGGGCGTTGACCGCGAGCAGGGTGTGGTTGACGCCGAGGCGGTAGCGCTGGGCGTCCGCGTAGGCGAAGAGGCGGCCCTGGAGCATCTTGTCCGGGGAGGCGCCGATGCCCGGCACGAAGTTGTTCGGCGAGAACGCGGACTGCTCGACCTCGGCGAAGACGTTGTCGGGGTTCCGGTTCAGGACCAGGCGGCCGACCTTGACCAGCGGGTAGTCCGCGTGCGGCCAGACCTTGGTCAGGTCGAAGGGGTTGAAGCGGTAGTCGGCGGCCTCGGCCACCGGCATCAGCTGCACGTACAGGGTCCAGGACGGGAAGACGCCCCGCTCGATCGCCTGGTGCAGGTCGCGCTGGTGCGAGTCGGCGTCGGCGCCGAGCACCTCGGCGGACTGGCCGCCGTCGAGCGAGCGGATGCCCTGGTTGGTCTTGAAGTGGTACTTGACCCAGAAGGACTCGCCCTGCTCGTTGGTCCACTGGTAGGTGTGCGAGCCGTAGCCGTTCATGTGGCGGTACGAGGCCGGGATGCCGCGGTCGCCGAACAGCCAGGTGATCTGGTGGGTCGAGGCCGGCGAGTGGGCCCAGAAGTCCCAGACGTTGTCGGCTTCCTGGATGCCGGTGTACGGGTCGCGCTTCTGCGAGTGGATGAAGTCGGGGAACTTGATCGGGTCCTTGATGAAGAACACCGGGGTGTTGTTGCCGACCAGGTCGTAGTTGCCCTCGCGGGTGTAGAACTTCAGCGCGAAGCCGCGGGGGTCGCGGACGGCGTCCGAGGAGCCGAGGGCGCCGGCCACGGTGGAGAAGCGGAGGAAGACCTCGGTGCGGCGGCCCACCTCGCCGAGGAAGTCGGCCTTGGTGTACTGCGAGACCTCGTCGGTGACCTCGAAGTACCCGTAGGCGCCGGAGCCGCGGGCGTGCACGACGCGCTCCGGGATGCGCTCGCGGTTGAAGCGGGCCAGCTTCTCCAGCAGCTGCTGGTCCTGGATCAGCAGCGGGCCGTACTCGCCGGCGGAGGCGGAGTTCTGGTTGTCGGCGACCGGGGCGCCGGACTCGGTGGTGAGGAACTTCGACATGAGGGTCCTTCAAGTAGCAGCGGTGCAAGGTGATTTGGGGGCGGCAACGGGACGTGACGCGGAACGTGCGGGCAGTGGTGGGCTGGCAGCGCCCACGCGGCGGAGCCGCAAATCAGCAGGGTCTCGCGCCCCTTGAGTGAGCGCTTCGCGCTCAGACGCCGAGCAGGCGCCAGATGGCCGAGCGGCGGCGGGAGGACTGCTCGCCGTCGGGGCCGTCGGTCGGCTGCAGGGCAGCGACGGCGGCGGTGGTCGCGGCGGCGTCCGCGAGCGGGCGGGCGGCGGTCAGCGCGGTGGCCTCCGCCGGGGTGAGGCCGGCCTCGGCGAGGGCCTGCTCGGCCTCGGCGGCGGGGACGGCGTTGAACCAGCGGAGCGCGAGGGCGGCGCGGCCGGCCTCGGAGAGCTTGCCGGTGAGGCGCAGGCGGGCCAGGCCGCCGTCCGGGTAGACGTTGATCCGCACGTGGGTGACGGTCCGTCCGGCGGCGAGCCGGAAGCGGTGCCGGGTGTCGGGCTGCAGCCGGGTGCGGGGCAGCAGCTCGAACCAGCCGTCGGCGTCTGCGGAGGGGTCCCCTCCGGACGAGGCGTCGTAGCCGACCAGGTCGGCCCAGCCAGGGGCGTTGGCGACGAAGTAGGAGGTGTCCACCTCCGCCGCCAGGACCTCGCCGCCCCCGGCCAGGGCGATCTGTACCCAGTCGTTGGCCTTGTCGCGCCGACGCCGGGTCTCCCAACCGTCGCCCATGACGGAGGCACGGCCGGGAGCGTTCAGGTTGTGCGGGGAGGAGAAGTAGCGGTCGGAGGCCGCCTCGGCCACGCCGCCGAGCTCCTGGGCCGCCAGGTCGAAGGTGAGGCCGTCCAGTTCGCGCGGGTCGGGCAGCACCTCGCCGTGCACCCGCAGGCGGGCCACGCCGCCGTCGGGCCAGATGTTCAGCCGGACGTGGGTGTAGCGGGTCGGGTCGGTGACCTCGAACTCGTGGGCGGTGTTGCCCTGGAGCGCGGTGCGCGGCACCAGGTCGGTCCACTCGGCGGCGGCCAGCTCCTCGGGCGAGGGGTGGCCGGGGACGGAGGCGCCCTGGACGGAGCCGGTCTCCGGGTAGTTGCCGGTGAAGAAGGCGGTGTCGACTATGACGCCGCGGATCACGCCCGGGACGCCGAGCCGGACGACCGCCCAGTCGTGGTCCTCGTCGGTGGGGTGCGGCTGCTCGGCCGAGACGCCGCGGCGGCGCTTGGACTCCCAGCCGTCCATGATCTGGCCCTTGTGGCCGAAGGTGTGCGGGCGGAACTCGGCGGGCTTGGCGACCAGCAGGTTCTCCGCGTCCGCGAAGGTGTCCTCGTTGGTGTCGACGACGCCCGCGCCCAGCAGGCGCGAGGCCAGGTTGACCAGCTCGGTGAACGGAGCGCCCGTGGTCTGACCGGTACTCAACTGAGGTCTCCTTCTTCGTGGTTGCTGGTGAGCTGACGGCCGAACGGGGCGGCCTCGACGTCCACCACCCGGCCGCGGAGCCAGGTGGTGCGGACGGAGCCGCTCAGGGTCTTGCCCGCGTACGGCGTCACGGGGTTGCGGTGGTGGAGATTCTCGGCGACCACGGCGAACTCGGCGTCGGGGTCGAAGGCGACCAGGTCGGCGTCGTACCCCACGGCGATGGCGCCCTTGGTGCCGGTCAGGCCGGCCAGCTCGGCGGGGCCGCTGCTCATCCAGCGGACCAGGTCCGAGAGGGTGTGGCCGCGGCGGCGGGCCTCGGTCCAGACGGCCGGCAGGCCGAGCTGGAGGGAGGCGATGCCGCCCCAGGCGGCGGCGAAGTCGCCGCTGCCGCCGTAGCGCTGAAGGAGCTTCAGGTCCGGGGTGGAGGGCGAGTGGTCGGAGACCACGGCGATGAACTCGCCGGCCGCCAGGGCCGCCCAGAGCTGGTCGCGGTTGGACTCGTCGCGGATCGGCGGGCAGCACTTGAAGGCGGTGTCGCCGTCCGGCACCTCCTCGGCCGCGAGGGTGAGGTAGTGCGGGCAGGTCTCGGCGGTCACCCGGACGCCGTCCTCGCGGGCCTGGCGCAGCAGCGGCAGCACGGCGGCGGAGGAGACGTGCAGGATGTGGACGCGGGCGCCGGTGCGGCGGGCCGTGTCGAGGAGCCGGGCCACGGCGGCGGCCTCGGCGTCGTCGGGGCGGGAGGCGAGGAAGTCGCGGTAGTGCACGCCCGGGTGCTGCGGGGCGGCGTCCAGCACGGCCGGGTCCTCGGCGTGGATGATGGCCAGCGAGCCGATCCGGGCCTGCTCGGCCAGCGCGGCCTCCAGGTCCTCCTGCTCGACGTGCGGGAACTCGTCCACCCCGGAGGGGGCGAGGAAGCTCTTGAAGCCGAACACGCCCTCGCGGTGCAGGGGTTCGAGGTCGGCGACGTTGCCGGGGACGGCCCCGCCCCAGAAGCCGAGGTCGACCCAGGCCTGGCCCTCGGCGATCTTCCGCTTGGCCTCCAGGCCCTCGACCGTGGTGGTCGGCGGGATGGAGTTGAGCGGCATGTCGATGATCGTGGTGACGCCGCCGGTGGCGGCCGCCTTGGTGGCGGTGGCGAAGCCCTCCCACTCGGTGCGGCCGGGCTCGTTGACGTGCACGTGGGTGTCGACCAGACCGGGCAGCAGGACGGTGTCACCGAGGTCGGTGAGGTGGGCGTCGCCGACCAGCAGGGAGCCGTGCTCGGCGATCTGCTCGATCCGGCCGTCCCGGACCAGCACGTCAGCGGGGCGCTCGCCGTCCGGCAGGACCACGCGGCGGGAGCGGATCACCGCCGTGCTCACGGGCGTCTCGCTGATGGGCATGGGGACCTCCGGGGATCACGAAGGCGGACAAGGCAATTGAGGCCCGTGCACCGGGTCGTCAGCTGCGATTGTTCGGAGCCTAGGCCCGCCTTCAACAAAACGTCAATGTAGGAAAGTACGATGAGTCAGGCCTGGAGGAGATCGGCCGCCAGCCGCTCCCCCGCGACCTCGGCCAACTCCCCCGCCTTGGTCATGGAGTCCCCCGGCTGTTCGGCCAGGTCGGTCAGCGCGTACGCCGCGGCGAAGCCGGCCGCCCGCCACTGGGGCTCGGAGAGCTCCAGCCGTCCGGCCACGGCGGCCACCCGAACCCCCGCCCGAGTGGCCGCCGCGGCGACACCGGCGGGGGCCTTGCCGTGCAGCGTCTGCGCGTCCAGGCATCCCTCACCGGTCACGACGAGTCGTGCCCCACGCACGGCCTCGTCGAAGCCCAGCAGTTCGAGCAGCAGCTCGATGCCGGGTCGCATGGTGGCGCCGAGCAGGGCCAGGGCGGCGAAGCCGACCCCTCCTGCCGCCCCGGCGCCGGGGGCGTCCCGGAAGTCCCGGCCGCTGACCTGGCGGACTACGTCCGCCCAGCGGGTCAGGCCCTCCTCCAGGACCACCAGGTCGTCGCCGTCGGCACCCTTCTGCGGGCCGTAGACGGCGGTCGCGCCGCGCGGGCCGAGCAGCGGGTTGTCCACGTCGCAGGCGACCACGACCTGGACGCCCTTCAGGGTGTCGGCCAGCGCGCCCGGGTCGATCCGGTCCAGCTTGCGCAGCGCGGCCCCGCCCGGGGCGAGTTCGATGCCGTCGGCGTCGTAGAGGCCGACCCCGAGGGCCTGGACCATGCCGGCCCCGCCGTCGGTGCTGGCGCTGCCGCCGAGGCCGAGCACGATCCGCTTGGCCCCGAGGCTGACGGCCCGTCCGATCAGGGTGCCGACGCCGTAGGAGCCGGCCGCGAGCGGCGCGGTGCGGCCGCCGGGGAGCCGGGCCAGGCCGCTGGCCTGGGCCAGCTCGACCACGGCGGTGTCCCCGCGCAGGGCGATCGCGGCGTCCACCGGGAGGCCGGTCGGACCGGCCACCTTGACGGCGACCCTCTTGAAACCGGCGGCCAGCGCGGCGGCCAGGGTGCCCTCGCCGCCGTCGGCGACCGGGAGTTCACGGATGTCCGCACCGGGGGCCACCCGGCGGATGCCGGCCGCGATCCTGGCGGCGACCTCGGCGCCCTCCAGGGTGCCCTTGAACTTGTCAGGGGCTACCACGATGTGACCCATGGGGACTCTCCGTTGCTCGCGCTCGATACGTCGTCAGGCCGATCATCTGCCCGGAACCGTCCGGGTGCGACCCCCTCCCCGCCGTTCCCCCCGCTCCGCTTCCGACGTACGGGGGGCTCCCCTCGGCGGGGAGGGGGCCGGGCGGCGCTGATGTTCGGAACGACCGAAGAACCGAACGCGCCGCCGGCTTGGAACGGTCGGCGGACGGGCGATGAGCACCAACCCGTCTGCCGACCGAACCGTGGCCCCCTGGCGGCGCGGGCACGACCGGACAGGTACACGCCGCCAGGGGGAGCTATGGGGTTACTTGACCTCGCGGCCCGAGAGGCGCTCGACGCCGCGCAGCAGGGCCGAGTGGTCCAGCGAGCCGTCGCCGTTGGCGCGGGCCGAGGCGACCAGCTGGGCCACCACGGCGCCGACCGGGAGGGCCGCACCGACGGCGCGGGCGGCGTCGGTGACGATGCCCATGTCCTTGTGGTGCAGGTCGATCCGGAAGCCCGGGGCGAACTGACGGTCGATCATGTTGGCCTTCTTGCGGTTCAGCACGGTGGAACCGGCCAGACCGCCGCCGAGCACGTCGAGCGCGGCCGGCAGGTCCACGCCCGCGTTCTCCAGGAAGACCACGGCCTCGGCCAGCACCTGGATGTTGACCGCCACGATCAGCTGGTTGGCCGCCTTCACGGTCTGGCCGGCACCGGCCGGGCCGACGTGGATGACGGTGGTGCCGAGCGCGTCGAAGAGCGGCTTGGCCTCGGCGAAGTCCGCCGCGTCGCCGCCGACCATGATGGAGAGCACGGCCTCGACCGCGCCGGCCTCGCCACCGGAGACCGGGGCGTCCAGGGTGCGGACGCCCTTCTCCTTGGCGGCCGCGGCGACCTTGATCGAGGTCTGCGGGGTGATGCTGGACATGTCGATGACCAGGGTGCCCGCGGCCACGTTCTCGAGGACGCCGCCCTCACCGAGGATGGCCTGCTCCACGTGCGGGTCGGCCGGGACCATGGTGATGACGACCTCGGCGTCCTTCACCGCGTCGGCGATCGAGGTGGCACCGTGGCCGCCCGCCGCCACCAGGGCGTCGATCTGGGGCTGGGTCAGGTTGTAACCGGTCACGTGGTGGCCGGCCTTGACCAGGTTGGCGGCCATCGGGCTGCCCATGATGCCGAGGCCGATGAAGGCGATCTTGCGGCTCATCGCGATACGTCCTTTTGGTGCGGGGGAAATGAGGGTCAGTTGGAGCGGAGCTCGCGCGGGAGCCACTCGAAGCTGTCGGCGGAGACGCCGGTCGACGGCTTGTACTCCAGGCCGATCCGGCCGGTGTAGCCGGCGGCGGTCAGGCGCGAGAACAGGTCCTCGAAGTCCAGCTCGCCGGTGCCGGGCTCGTTGCGCGCCGGGGTGTCGGCGATCTGCACGTGGCCGATCCGGTCGGCGTACTTGGTGATCACCTCGGCCAGGTCCTCGCCGTTGCGGGCCAGGTGGTAGAGGTCGCAGAGGAACTTCGCGTTCCCGAGGCCGGTGGCGGCGTTCACCTTGTCCACCACCTCGATCGCGGCCTCGGCGGAGAGCAGCGCGTACGCCGGGGACTCGACCTTGTTGAGGGTCTCGATCAGCAGCACGGCGCCGATGGAGTGCGCGGCCTGGGCGGCCAGGGTGAGGTTCTCCAGCGCGAGCTCGTCCTGCTCGGCGGCGGGGACGCCCTCCACCCGGTTGCCGTAGAGCGCGTTGAGCGCCTTGGTGCCCAGCGACTCGGCGAGCGCGACGGTCACCGGCAGGTTCTCCCGGAAGCGCTCGCGCTCGGCCGGGAGGGAGACGGTGCCGCGGGAGCCCTTGGTCAGGTCGTCCAGGAAGTTCAGGCCGGTGAGCTGCACGCCCGCGTCCGTGAAGGCCTTGCGGAGCGCGTCCAGCTCGGCCTCGGACGGCGTGTGGTTCTCCCCGAAGGGCCACCAGAGCTCGGCGGCGGTGAAGCCGGCGGCCGCGGCGGCGGCGGGGCGCTCCAGGAGCGGGAGCTCGCCGAACAGGATCGACAGGTTGACCGTGTAGCTGTGCTGGGAAGCGGCAGTCACGCCCATCACCTTTCACTCTTCCATTCCACAACTTCCATGATGCGGAAGAGGGATTCTGTCTGGTGGAAGCATGCCCGGCGATTCGATGGACCGTCAAGACCGCCGCAACATTTTGTTGAAGTACTCGACCCCTTCCGCCAAAACGCCTGGTCGATAGAGTGACCGGGTGCGATTGATGGTGGAGTTCACGACAGAACCGTTCGAGCGGGACACGTTCCCCGAGCACGCCGAGGCGGCCCTGAAGGCGGTGACCGACGCCGGACTCGAGGTGGCGGTCGGCCCCTTCGGGACCGACGCCCGGGGCGAGGCCGAGGACGTCGTCACCGCGGTGACCACGCTGCTGCGCGAGACCCTGGCGGCCGGCGCGACCCGGATCTCCGTCCAGGTCAGCGTGCTGGACCAGGAAGTGGAAGGAGGGGGTAGCGCGTGAGCGAGGCCCTGGAACACCCGCTGGCATCGGCGATAAAGCCGCTGCTGGAGGCCGTCGGCGCGACCGAGGTCGCGCTCGACGAGGCCCGTCCGGACGACGTGGTGCTGGAGTGGGACGGCCGGGCGGCGATCGCCGTCCGCCTGCCGCACCTCAGCAGCGCGTTGGACCGGCTGCTGACCGAGATGACCCGTCAGTTCGACGGCCGTCCGCTGACCGAGCTGGACCGGTACGAGAAGCAGCGCGTGGTCGCCCTCCTGGAGGAGCGCGGCGCCTTCACCGTCCGGCACGGCGTGGAGACCGTCGCCAGCGCCCTCGGCGTCAGCCGGTTCACGGTGTACAACTACCTGAACCGACAGGACGGCTCGAAGGGCTGACCTGACGGACCCAGTCTCGTCGCCACGACGGGCCGGGCACACTTGGCGAATCGCACACCAAAAGGGCCGGTCAGAGCACCTGGCCCAAAACGTAACCACCAACAGTTCAACAAAGTGTTGACGGCTACGGGTGGCGGATCTAGCTTTTCCGGGTGGCACCACTCTTCAGGAGGCCCACCCGTGACCAGCCCCATCGACGCTCTTGACGCTCTGGCGGCGGCCCCCGCCGCCGAGCTGACGGAGACCCTGCTGGAGATCTGCTCCAGCCCCAGCTGGGCCGCCTTCGTGGCGGAGACCCGGCCGTGGTCCGACCGGGCCGAGCTGCTCGCCGCCAACGAGGCGGCGATGGCGAAGCTGACGGTCGAGGACCTGAACGACGCGATGGCCGGCCACGCCCGGATCGGCAAGCCCAAGTCGGGCGACGCCACCTCCGAGCGGGAGCAGGCCGGCATCCGGGGAGTCGACTTCGCACTCCTCGACGAGCTGCACGAGGCGAACGCCGCCTACGAGGCGAAGTTCGGCCACGTGTTCCTGATCTGCGCGACCGGCCGCACGGCCGACACCATGCTCACCGCGCTCCGCGGGCGCTTCCCCAACGACGCCGCCACCGAGGCGGAGATCGTCCGGGGCGAGCTGCGCAAGATCAACGACATCCGGATCAACCGACTGCTGGACGAGCCCCCCGGCTCCTGACAGCACGTCAACTCCTGCCATCAGTAAGGTCATTCAACCCATGACTGGCATCTCCACGCACGTGCTCGACACCAGCCTCGGCCGTCCGGCCGAGGGGGTTCCGGTCGAGCTCGCACTGCACACCGAGGGTGGCTGGCAGGTGCTCGGCACCTCCGCCACGGACTCCGACGGCCGGGCCAAGGACCTGCCGGCCGTGGAGGCGGGCTCGGTCGTCCGGCTGCTCTTCGACACCGCCGCGTACTACGCGGCGAAGTCCGAGGAGCCGCCGTTCTTCCCCGAGGTCTCGATCGTCTTCACGGTCGCGCCCGCGCAGCACCACTACCACGTGCCGTTGCTGCTCAACCCGTTCGGATACTCGGTCTACCGCGGAAGCTAGTAGACCGCTGGAACCCTTAGGAGCCGTCATGGCCCACGTGCTCGGTCAGAACCAGTACGGCAAGGCGGAGAACCGCATCGTCCGGGTCTACCGCGACTCCACCCGCCACGAGATCAAGGACCTGAACGTCTCGGTCGCCCTGCGCGGCGAGTTCGACGACGTCCACCTCACCGGCTCGAACGCCAACTGCCTGCCCACCGACACCACCAAGAACACCGTGTACGCCTTCGCCAAGGAGTACGGCATCGAGTCGGCGGAGGCCTTCGGCATCCTGCTGGCCCGCCACTTCGTGGACGACACCGAGCGCGGCGTGGTGCACAGCGCCCGGATCCGGATCGAGGAGTACACCTGGGACCGGATCAAGACCCCGGACAACTCGGCCCGCTTCATCGGCTCCGAGGAGGTCGGCCACTCCTTCGTCCGCAACGGCGGCGAGGTGCGCACCAGTGAGATCGTCTACGACGGCACCACCGTCTCGGTGATCTCCGGCCTCAAGGACCTGACCGTCCTGAACTCCACCAACTCGGAGTTCTGGGGCTACATCAAGGACAAGTACACCACCCTCCAGGAGGCGTACGACCGGATCCTCGCCACCCAGGTGACGGCCCGTTGGAAGTACTCCTTCGACGGCACCGAGGGCTCGGCCGAGCCCAATTGGAACCGCTCGTACCAGCACGTCAAGCGCCACCTGCTGGAGGCGTTCGCGGAGACCTACTCCTACTCGCTGCAGCAGACCCTGCACTCGATGGGCACCCGCGTGCTGAACAACCGGGCCGAGGTGGACGAGGTCCGCCTGGAGCTCCCGAACAAGCACCACTTCCTGGTGGACCTCTCGCCCTTCGGCCTGAAGAACGAGAACGAGGTCTACTACGCCGCCGACCGGATGTACGGCCTGATCGAGGGCACCGTGCACCGCGAGGGCGTCACCCCGGTCATCCCGGTCGCCTGATCGCCGAACCGAGGCACCGTCATGACCGCCGTCCAGCACCGCTGCACCCACCGGCCGCACCCGGCCGGACGGTGCCGGACGGCCCGCTCCGCCCGCTCCACCTGTTTCTCCACCCCCACCTACCGGAGATCGTGCTCGCCTCGCGGCGGCCGGCCCGGGGACCTGGAGAAGCACCCCGAGGGACCCTTGCACCGCCGTCCCGCCCTCGGGCATTCTCCAGCGCCACGGGCACGCCGGGAGTCACGAGCACAAGAGGGGCTCGACATGGCACTCCCCAACACCCGTACCACTGACGGCGGTTCCACCCCAGACGGGCCTGTACGGCCGGCCGGGGTGTCGACCAACCTCCCCGACACCCCGGCCGGCCGTACGGTCCACCCCGTGGACGAGCTGCTGCCGACGGTGAAGCTCTTCACCACCGGACTCCAGCACGTCGCCGCGATGTACGCGGGTGTGGTCGCACCCCCGCTGATCGTCGGCGCCGGTGTGGGTCTCTCCCCCACCGAGCTCGCCCTGCTCATCTCGGCCAGCCTGTTCACCGCAGGCCTGGCCACCCTCCTCCAGACGCTCGGCGTCTGGAAGATCGGCGCCCGGCTGCCGTTCGTCAACGGCGTCTCGTTCGCCGGCGTCGCGCCGATGCTGGCGATCGCCAAGGAGCACGGTCCCCAGGACGCGCTCCCGGTGATCTTCGGCGCGGTGATCGTCGCGGGGATCCTGTGCTTCCTCGCGGCTCCGTACTTCTGCAAGCTCATCAGGTTCTTCCCGCCGGTCGTGCAGGGCACCGTGATCACCCTCATCGGGGTGTCGCTGCTCCCGGTGGCGGTCAACTGGGCCCGCGGCGGCACCCCCGGTGCCCCCGGCTACGGCTCCGTGAAGGCCATCGGCCTCGCCGCGTTCACCCTCACCGCGGTGGTGCTCTGCAACAAGCTGCTCCGCGGGTTCTGGCAGCAGCTCTCGCTGCTGATCGGCCTGGCCATCGGCACCGCCCTCGCCTTCCCGCTCGGGCTGGCCGAGTTCGGGGCGGTCTCGCAGGCCAAGGTCTTCGCCCTGCCCTCGCCGTTCCACTTCGGCGCCCCGGTCTTCGAGGTCACCGCGATCGTCTCGATCTGCATCGTGATGGTCGTCTCGATGACCGAGTCCACCGCCGACATGCTGGCCCTGGGCCGGATCGTGGACCGCGAGGCGGACGAGCCCACCCTGGCCGCCGGCCTGCGGGCCGACGGGCTGGCCACCGCGATCAGCCCGGTCTTCAACGGCTTCGCGGCCAGCGCCTTCGCCCAGAACATCGGGCTGGTGGCACTGACCAACATCCGCAGCCGCTTCGTGGTCGCGGCCGGCGGCGGGATCCTGATCCTGCTCGGGCTCTTCCCGGTGCTCGGCTCGGTGGTCTCGCTGGTGCCCTCGCCGGTGCTCGGCGGCGCCGGGATCGTGCTCTTCGGCACGGTGGCGGCCAGCGGCATCCGGACCCTGGCCGAGGCGGGGATGGAGTCCAGCGCCAACACCATCCTGGTCTCCGTCTCGCTCGGGGTCGGCATCATCCCGATCGCCGCCCCGACCTTCTACGACGCCTTCCCGGAGGCCGTCCGCACGCTGATGCACTCCGGGATATCCGCCGGCTGCGTGCTGGCCGTCCTGCTCAACCTGCTCTTCCACCACGTCGGTGCCAACCGCTCTGCCCCGCAAGGCGGTTCGCACGGCGCGGCGGCGTCAACGGCGACGCCGTCCTGACCGGTGCGGGGCGCACAGCGCTCACTGCGCGCCCCGCACCCTCCCCCCATAGGAGACACACCATGGCAGTCCAGCCCCCGCCCGCCGACCAGCGGATCGTGATCGAGAACGTCGCGATCGCCACGGTCGACGCCAACGACACCGAGTACGCCCGGGGCCACGTGGTGGTCCTCGGCAACAGGATCGAGTCGGTCGGCGCGGGCCCCGCCCCGGCGTGGCTGGACAACGTGGTGCGCCGGGTCAACGGCGAGGGCCACCTGGTCACCCCGGGCCTGGTCAACACCCACCACCACTTCTACCAGTGGATCACCCGGGGCCTGGCCCAGGACAACATCCTGTTCGACTGGCTGGTGGCGCTCTACCCGACCTGGGCCCGGATCGACGACAAGCTGGTGCACGCGGCCGCCCAGGGCTCCACCGCCGCGCTGCTCAAGTCCGGCTGCACCACCGCCTCGGACCACCACTACGTCTTCCCCAAGGACGGCGGTGACATCCTCGGCGCCGAGATCGAGGCCGTCCAGGAACTGGGCATGCGCTTCACCGCGCTGCGCGGCTCGATGGACCGCTCGCAGAAGGACGGCGGCCTGCCGCCGGACCACGCGGTGGAGAAGACCGAGGACATCCTGATCGCCTCCGAGGCGGCCGTCGACAAGTACCACGACGCCTCCTCCGACTCGATGCTGCAGATCGCCATCGCGCCCTGCTCGCCCTTCTCGGTCTCCACCGAACTCATGCGCGAGGCCGCCCTGCTGGCCCGCCGCAAGGGCGTCCGCCTGCACACCCACGGCTCCGAGACGGCCGAGGAGGAGGCGTTCTGCAAGGAGCTCTTCGGCATGGGCCCGACGGACTACTTCGAGTCCACCGGCTGGCTAGGCGAGGACGTCTGGATGGCGCACTGCGTCCACATGAACGACTCCGACATCGCCAAGTTCGCCGAGACCGGCACCGGCGTCGCGCACTGCCCGTCCTCCAACGCCCGCCTGGCGGCCGGCATCGCCCGGGTCCCGGACATGCTGACGGCCGGCGTACCGGTCGGCCTCGGCGTGGACGGCACCGCCTCCAACGAGTCCGGCGAGCTGGGCACCGAGCTGCGCAACGCGCTGCTGATCAACCGTCTGCACGGCAGCCCGAAGGCGCTCACCGCCCGCTCGGCGCTGCGCCTGGGCACCATGGGCGGCGCCCGGGTGCTGGGCCGTCAGAACGACATCGGCTCGATCGAGGTCGGCAAGCTGGCCGACCTGGCGCTCTGGAAGATCGACGGCGTGATGCACTCCTCGATCGCCGACCCGGTCGCCGCCCTCACCTTCGGCGCCCTGCCCCCGCTGGCCCTGCTGCTGGTCAACGGCAACCCGGTGGTGGAGAAGGGCCTGCTCACCACCGTGAACGAGGACCGGATCGCGCAGAACGCGGCCCGCGCCGCCCGCGAGCTGGCCGCGCGCGGCTGATCCCCCCTCAACTCCGGGACCGCGTCAGGGACGGCGCGGCGCCCGGATCCACCCCCCGGGGTGGAGGCGGCCCCGGACCCACGGCGAGGATCCGGGGCCGTCCCGTGCCCCCACGTTGCCACCGCGCCCCGGACCGTGCCAGGCTGACGGCCTTTCGAACGGTTCGACGGGGGCCCGGTGCGTTCACTCCTGCTGCTCCCGATCCGGCTGCGGTCCGCCCTCGCTGCAGCACTGGCCACCGCGCTGGTGCTCGGCACGGTCACCTGGTGGATCGGGGAGCAGACCTACCAGCAGGGCCTGCCGTCCGCGAAGCTGGCAGCCCTCAAGGACGCCATCGTGCTGGACGAGGCGGTGCCGGCGGCCGAGTGGGAGCAGGCCCTTCGCTTGAAGCACCCCCAGACCTCGTACGTGCTGCTGCTGGCCGACGGCACCTGGGCCCGTCACGAGGTGATCGGCGACCTCGACGCGCTGCGTCCGCTGCTGCCTCCCAAGCCGCCCGTGCCCGACCCGGGCGACCCCGTCGGCGCCACGGTCCTCCGCGGCCGCAGCGACGAGGTGGCGGTACACCTCCCTCCGGACATCTCCGTGGTCATGCCCAACAGCCCCCAGCTCACCCCGGGCAGCCGGGACGTGGTGTTCCAGCGCTACCTCGGCCAGGTCTGGGACGCCAAGGCGCTGGAGGCCCTGACGGGGCGTCCGAACCTCCCCGCCCAGCAGGTCACCACCTACGTCCTGGTGAACGACAACGCCGCCCGGGAGAACGCCACCGCGCTCACCACCGCGATGCTGGGCTACGTGCTGCCGCTCGGATCGCTGTTCGTGGGGCTGGTCGCCTGGCTGGTGGTCGGCTACGCGCTCCGCCCGGTGGAGGCGATCCGGCGTCAGATGGCCCGGATCGGCGGCGGCGACCTGCACGAACGGGTGCCCGTGCCGCCCGCCCGGGACCAGATCGCCGGCCTGGCCGCCACCACCAACGAGACCCTGGACCGGCTGGCGGACGCGCTCGCCGAGCAGCGCCGGCTGGTCGCCGACGCCTCGCACGAACTGCGCACCCCGGTCTCGGTGCTGCGCGGCTCGCTGGACGTCGCGCTGGCCCACCCCGAGCGGGCCGACTGGCCCGAGGTGGCCCGCACGGCCGTGGCCGGGGCCGAGCGGCTGGAGCGCCTGACCGCCGACCTCCTGCTGCTGCACCGGGTCGACGAGCGGGCCGCCGATGGCCGGCTCACCCCGCTGCACGACCTGATCACCGAGCTGGTCGCCGAACGGGCCTTCCTCGGCCGGCCCCCGGTCGAGGTGCTCGCGCTGGACGAAGTGCTGCTCCCCGCCGGGGAGTCGCTGCTCGGACGGCTGGTGGGCAACCTGCTGGACAACGCCGAACGGTACGCCGCGTCGCGGATCACCCTGGCCCTGCGGGTCACCGGCGGGACGGCCGGGCTGACCGTGGCCGACGACGGCCCGGGGATAGCGGCGGCCGACCGGGAGCGGGTCTTCGAACGCTTCGTCAGACTGGACGAGTCGCGGGACCGCCGGCACGGCGGCTCGGGCCTCGGTCTCGCCCTGGTCCGCGGCATCGCCGAAGGCCTGGGCGGGACCGCCACCGCCGTGGCCCCCGCCGCCGGCCGGGGTGCCGAACTGCTCGTCAGGATCCCCGTCCCGCCCGTTGCCGACGCCCGCCCGCACTCCGCCTAGTGCCGTGCCCGGCAAGGTTTGCCTTGCCGGGCACGGCACTAGGCTGGCCGGATGCGACTGCTGTTGGTGGAGGACGAGGACGAGCTGGCCCGCTCGCTGAGCCAGGGCCTCCGGGCCGAGGGCTACACGGTGGACGTGGCCGGCGACGGCCTGGAGGGCCTGGCGCTGGCCGAGAGCGGCGGCTACGCGGCCGTGGTGCTGGACCTGATGCTGCCCGGGCTGAACGGCTTCCGGGTCTGCCGGCGGCTGCGCGAACGCGGCTCCACCGTCCCGGTGCTGATCCTGACCGCGAAGAACGGCGAGTACGACGAGGCCGAGGCGCTGGACAGCGGGGCGGACGACTTCCTCGGCAAGCCCTTCTCCTACGTGGTGCTGACCGCCCGGCTGCGGGCGCTGATCCGCCGGGGCGCGGCCGGCCGCCCCGCGGCCCTGACGGTCGGTGACCTGACGGTGGATCCGGCCACCCGGCGCTGCCGGGTCGGCGGCGCCGAACTGCACTTCACCGCCAAGGAGTTCGGCGTACTGGAGTGCCTGGCCCACCGGGCCGGGCTGGCCGTGCCGAAGACCGAGATCCTGGACGCCGTCTGGGACCACGCCTTCCGGGGCGATCTGAACATCGTCGAGGTGTACGTGGCCGCGCTGCGCCGCAAGCTGCTGGCCGCCCAGGCCCGGTGCGGCATCGACACCGTCCGGGGCGTCGGCTACCGGCTGGCCGAGCGGCGCGAACTCCGTTGACAACTCCCCCGCCCTGACCCAGAGTTCCAGCAGCACGGCGAGCTCCGGGGGTGCGGCATGGGCGACGGGGACGACCACGACTACCCGACCGACGTGGACGAGGACGGGGTGACCGAGCTCGTCGTCCACGGGGTCGGCGGCGCCGGGCCGGCCGAGGTGCTGGACGACCCGGAGGCCCGGCAGGTGACCGGCTCCAAACTGGCCGGGATCTGGCGCGGGCGGGACGCCCGGCCGTCCGGGCGGCACCGCGAGGTCTACTCCTGGGGCGGGCTGACCTCGCGCTCCTGGGCCACCGCGCTCTGGTTCCTGCTGCTGCCCTTCGCCTTCGTCAACACGGCCGGCTGGATGGCCCACGGCGGGCCGCGCCAAGTCCGCTTCCAGCAGGCCATGGTGAGGATCATCGCGCTCTGCGTCACCGCCACCTACCTGCTCTTCCTCACCCACGTCCTGGTCGACCAGGCCGCCTGGCAGTGCCTGGCCGTCGCCAACTGCCGCGCCCAGCCGTTCTGGCACGCCCTCCAGCTCCAGGGCCGCCCCTACGTCGCGGTCGCGGTGGCCGCGCTGCTGCCCGCCCTGCTGGTGCTGCTGCTGCACCTCGGCACCAGCCCCAACCGGCGCTGGGAGGCCGGGGACGGCACCGGCGGCGAGAACGACCGCCCCGCCCACAGCGACCTGGCCCGGGCCGAACTCACCGACCCCGGCTTCTGGGAGGGCGGCGCCTACTCCACCCGCTACCGCACCGTGCACACCTGCTCGGCCCTACTGCTGCTCGCCCTGGTGCTGCTGCGCACCGCGCGCACCGGCGGCCGGGCCGGCGGGCCGCTGACCGCCCTCGAACTGCTCACCGTGCTGGGCCTGTTGCTGTTCGCCGCCGCCGCGCTCGGCGACCGGCCGCGGGCCCGGCTGGCCGGCAGCCGGACCTCCCGGCGGGTGGCCTGCACCTCCACCACCGTGCTGCTGGCCGCCGCGATGCTGCTCTGCGCCGTCCAGCCGAGCTCCCGCCGGGAGGGGGCGGCCGGGGTGAGCGGGGCCGCGATCGGCACCCCTGACCTGCTGGAGCTCTTCAACCTGCTGCTGTTCGTGCTCTACACCGCCGCGGTGGCGATGCTGGCCTGCGCCTGGTGGGCCAAGGGCTCGGCCGGGCAGCGCGGCCTGCCCCGGCTGCCGCCCT
This sequence comes from Kitasatospora sp. NPDC088742, assembly GCF_055584905.1. Taxonomy (NCBI): domain Bacteria; kingdom Bacillati; phylum Actinomycetota; class Actinomycetes; order Kitasatosporales; family Streptomycetaceae; genus Kitasatospora; species Kitasatospora sp. NPDC088742. The sequence goes on from NZ_JBVJLD010000002.1 coordinate 299,772, forward strand.
CCTTCACCACCGTGGCGGTCAGCGGCGGGCTGCTGTTCGCGATCTGGTCCGGGGTGGCGCTCTCCGCCGCGCACTGGCTCAGCCCGCCCGGCGAGAAGGGCGCGGCCGCGGTGACGCAGGTTCAGATCCTGCCCGGCTCGGAGGTGCTGGCCAGGTTCAGCATCGACGGGATGGTGCTACTGACGGCCTGGTTCGGCCTGGTCTGGTTCTGGCACCGGCTGCGCCACCCGGTCGGCCTGGAAGGGGAGTTGGACCTCTGGGAGCAGCGCGGCCCAACCCTGCGGCTGCGCGCCCCCGCGCCGCACCCGGAGAGCCCGCGCGGGCTCTGGCTGGCCGAGGTGCTGCGGCGCAAGCGCAACGGCGAGCTGCTGCTGCGCCGGATGGAGGGCCTGACCTCCGGCGCCGCCGTCCTGCTCGGGGCCTCGGCCATCGCCTTCGGCCTCAGCTACGGCCTGGCCTGGAGCGGCGGGCCCAAGCCGGACCCCACCCGGATCTGGACCGGGATCCCCGCGCCCAGCGCGGCGCTGGCCGGGACGATCCTGGTGCTGGGCCCGGTGCTGCTGCTCCTGCTGGTCCGTCAGTCCCTGGCCGACCAGAACACCCGCCGGGTGGTCGGCATCGTCTGGGACGTCGCCACCTTCTGGCCCCGCGCCTTCCACCCGTACGCGCCGCCCAGCTACGCGGAGCAGGCGGTGCCCCAACTCGCGGAGCGGGTACGGCACCTGACCTCCCGGGGCGGCTCGGTGGTACTGCTCGGCCACAGCCAGGGCGCGGTGATCGTCACCGCCACGGTGGCCCGGCTGGCCGGCACCGCCCCCGAGACCGGCGAGCGCCTCTCGGTGGTCACCTACGGCAACCCCGTCCCCCGCCTCTACCGCCGCTGGTTCCCCCGCCACCTGGCCGACACCGCCACCGCCACCCGCCTGGCGGGCTTCCCGGTCCCCCCGCGCTGGTCCAACTTCCACCGCGCCACCGACCCCTTCGGCGGCCAGCCCCTCACCACCCCCGGCATCACCGACGTCTGGCTCCCCGACCCACCCACCGCCGAACGCCGCCCCGGCAGCGACCTCCCGGTCATCCGGGGCCACCACCACCGCGGCTACGTCCGCCAGTCCGAGTTCACCACCCACCTGGACACCGAGACCACCCGCCTGACCGGCCCCTGACGTGCTGTCAGCGGGTGCGGGTAGCCTGCCGGGCATGAAGCACACCACCCAGCGCCTGGTCGACGGCGTGATCCACGCGTACGACCTCACCAGCGGGCCGGGCGAGCTGGCCCCGGTCGCCCGGTACACGCCGGCGGTCGGGGACGAGCCGGTCTCGACCACCGTCACCGCCGACCTGCGGCGGGCCTGCTACGCGACCCTGAACGCCGTGGTGTGCGTCTCGGCCGACGGCGCCGAGCTCTGGCGCCACCCGCTGGAGCCGCACTCCTCCAGCCGGTACGGCCACCGGCCGAACTGCGCGTACGCCCCTGACGAACGGACGGTCTGGGTCTACCGCCCCGACGCAATGGCCGAGCGCTGCCAGCGGGACCACTGGATGGTCCTGGACGCCGTGACGGGCGAGCAGATCGACCAGGTCGGGCTGGACACCGTCGGCCACGGCGGCTCGCAGTACTTCCACCCCACCGACGGCCACGTCCTGCTGGAGATCGGCGAGGGCCAGGACGGCGTGGTCACCTTCCGGGCCCGCCTGGTCGGCGGCCGGCTCGAGGTGGTCCGCTACCCCTGGGACGACCGCTGCCTGATGGACCTGTCGCCCGACGGCACGCAGTTCATGACAGTGGATCACAGCCAGAACGACGTCACCTTCCACCGCTACCCCGGTGGCGAGGAGCTGCTCACCCTGGCCGTCGACGCCTTCGGGCCCGACCCGGAGGACGGCTTCGTGGAGTGGAACGGCGGCTACCTGACCGACTCCACCGCCGTGGTCACCATCGCGGGCGAGGACGAGGAGACGGAGGAGGAGTGGCACCGCGACCACGTGGTCGACCTGACCACCGGCGCCGTCAGCGCGTTCGCCTCCGGGAGTACCCACGCCTACGAGACCACCCCACTGGGCGACGGCAGTTGGCTGCTGGACGGCCCGGTCAGGCGGTGCGCCCCAGCGTAGCCAGGTAGGCGCGCCAGCCGCCGAAGTCGGTGATCTCCTTGTGGACGCCGCGCTCCAGCTGGCCGCGGGCCAGGAGCATCGAGAGGCAGGCCGAGCCGTCGGCCAACTCGATGACGCCGAGCTCCAGTTCGGCGGGCTCGCCGGGCAGGATGACGTCGCGCAGGTGGGCCAGGTCGACCTCGTAGAGCTCGCCCTCGATGGCGGTGGTGACCGCCGGGTCGGGGAGCAGGCCGGGGCACTCGTCGCGGATGGAGAAGAAGCGGTAGCCGGGGGCGGTGGTGACGGGGCCGAGCAGGGCGTCGGCGACCGAGGCGTGGAACGGGCCACCGACCATGGCCTGGCCGTTGAAGAAGATGCGGGCCACTGCGTGGACTTCCTTCCGTGGAAAGGCCGTACGGCCACCCCGACCGGGGGTGGCCGTACGGTTCGTAGTAATCGGCGCGGCCAGTGCTCCAGCACGGCAGGCGGCGGGGCGGCCGCGCCTCGCTAGATTGGTGGTCAGTCGAGCAGCGGCAGCGCGGGCAGGGTGAGGAAGTCGACGAACTCCTCGGCCAGCGAGACCTGTTCGAACAGTCTGGCGGCCTCGGCCCAGCGCCCACCGGCGTACGCGGCCTCGCCCAGCTCGGCCTTCAGCCCGTCCAGTTCCTCGGCCACCAGCCGGCGGACCAGGTCCGCGCTGGCCTTCTCGCCGGTGTCGGCGAGCACCACGTCGTTGCGGATCCACTGCCAGATCTGCGAGCGGGAGATCTCCGCGGTGGCGGCGTCCTCCATCATGTTGAAGATGCCGACCGCGCCGAGCCCGCGCAGCCAGGCCTCGATGTAGCGGACGCCGACCTGGACGGCGTTGTGCAGCCCGGCCTCGGTGCAGCTGCCGCCCGCACCGGCGATGTCGAGCAGCTGAGCCGCCGTCACCGGCTCGGCGGGGCCGGGGTTCTGCTTCTGGTTCGGCTGGTCGCCGAGCACCGCGTCGAAGGAGGCCCGGGCCACCGCGACCAGGTCGGGGTGGGCGACCCAGGAGCCGTCGAAGCCGTTGCCGGCCTCGCGGTCCTTGTCGGCCTTGACCTTGGCCAGCGCGGCGGCGTTGACCTCGGGGTCGCGGCGGGACGGGATGAAGGCGGCCATGCCGCCGATCGCGTGGGCGCCGCGCTTGTGGCAGGTCTGCACCAGCAGGCGGGTGTAGGCGGCCATGAACGGGGCCGCCATCGTGACGGAGTTCCGGTCCGGGAGGATGTAGTGCTCCCCGGCGTCCCGGAAGTTCTTCACGATGGAGAACAGGTAGTCCCACCGGCCGGCGTTCAACCCGGCGGCGTGGTCCCGGAGTTCGTAGAGGATCTCGTCCATCTCGAACGCGGCGGTGATGGTCTCGATCAGCACCGTGGCACGGACGGTGCCGTGCGGGATGCCGAGCGCGGCCTGCGCGTGGGTGAAGACGTCGTTCCAGAGCCGGGCTTCCAGGTGGCTCTCGGTCTTCGGCAGGTAGAAGTACGGGCCGGAGTTCGGGTCCGCCTCGCCCTTGGCGATCAGCCGGGCCGCGTTGTGGAAGAAGTACAGACCGAAGTCGAAGAGGCCGCCGGAGACCGGCACGCCGTCGACCAGCAGGTGGTTCTCGTCCAGGTGCCAGCCGCGGGGGCGGACCACCACGGTGGCCAGCTCGGCGGCGGGCTTGAGGGCGTAGGACTTGCCGGCCTCGGTGGTGAAGTCGATCCGGCCCTCGTAGGCGTCGATCAGGTTGACCTGACCGCTGACCACGTTCTCCCAGGTGGGGGCGGTGGCGTCCTCGAAGTCGGCGAGCCAGACCTTGGCGCCGGAGTTGAGCGCGTTGATGACCATCTTGCGGTCGGTCGGCCCGGTGATCTCGACCCGGCGGTCCTGGAGCGCGCGGGGGGCGGGGGCGACCTTCCAGTCACCGGCGCGGACCTCGGCGGTCTCCGGGAGGAAGTCGAGGGTGCCCGCGGCCGCGATCTCGGCGCGGCGGGTCTTGCGGCGGGCCAGCAGCTCCTGCCGGCGGCCTTCGAAGGCACGGTGGAGGCCGACCACGAACGAGACCGCCTCGGGAGTGAGCACCTCCTCGCTGCGGGGGACGCGCGGACCGGCGACAGTGACGACCGGAGCGGCGGAGGGGGCGCCGACGGGGTCCTGGTCTGCAGCCATGGGCAGAACACTCCTTGGACAGTTGAGCCAGCAGGGAGGCTCCGGTGCGAGCCTCCTCGATACCGACCCACCTACTGGCGGGTTCGGTTCTGTAAGGTGGAGACTAGTTTCCGCGATACAGAATTTCAACGGTTTGTTGAGGTAGATCGCCGGGACTCTACTCCTCCTCCACAGCAGAAGGGAACGCCGGTGGCCACCACCCCCGCAGCAGCACCGACCGGGGCCGAGCGTGCCGGCGGCGGCGTCCAGTCCGTCGAGCGCGCCTTCCAGCTGCTCGAAGCACTCGCCGACTCCGGTGGCATCGCGACCCTGAGCGAGCTCTCCGCCACCTCCGGCCTGCCGATGCCGACCATCCACCGCCTGATCCGTACCCTCGTGCAGCAGGGATATGTCCGCCAGGACACCGCCCGCCGCTACACCCTCGGCCCCCGGCTGATCCGCCTCGGCGAGACCTCCGGCCGCCTGCTGGGCAGTTGGGCCCGCCCGTACCTGGCCGAGCTGATGGAGGCCACCGGCGAGACCGCCAACCTCGCGGTGCTGGAGGGCGGTGAGGTGGTCTACGTCGGCCAGGTGCAGTCCCGCCGCTCGATGCGGATGTTCACCGAGGTCGGCCGCCGGGTGCAGCCGCACTGCACCGGCGTGGGCAAGGCCCTGCTCGCCCAGCTGGACGAGCCCGAGGCGCGCGCGGTGCTGGGCACCCAGCCGCTCCAGTCGCACACCCCGTACACCGTCACCGATCCGGACGAGCTCTTCGCCCAACTGGCCCACGCCCGGGCCTCCGGCTACGTGGTCGACGACCAGGAGCAGGAGATCGGGGTGCGCTGCATCGCCGTCGCCGTACCCGGCGCACCCACTCCCACCGCCCTCTCGGTCTCCGGCCCGGAGGCCCGGATCCGGGCCCTGGAGGCGCAGGCCGGGGAGAGCTCGTTGGTCCCCGTGATGCGGCAGATCGCGGCCCGGCTCGGTCAGGTCCTGGCCCCCTGACGTCAGGTCAGCGACGCCCGGCCTCAGTCCGCATCGAGGCCGGGCGTCCCGAGCTGTGCCCCGACCTGGGCCGCCGTCAGCTGGAAGACCGTCAGCTCCGGCTCCACGCCCACCTCGCGGAACAGCCGGGGCGCGGCGGCCAGCTTCGGATCCGCCCGGACGGCCTCCAGCGCGGCCTTGTCCCGCCACAGGCTCTGCACCCGCCAGCGGCCGCCCGGCCCTCGCAGCAGCTCCGTCCTGATCAACCCCTCCGGCAGCTCCCCGGCCACCAACTCCCGGTAGGACGTCACTAGTTGGGCCTCCCTGTCGGGGCCGACCACTCCGGAGACCTCGCTCAACACCTGTCCGGACACCGTCCTCACCTCCACCTGTCCTCCACGCTACGCCAATACATTCTGTACAGGGCGTGACACGGAGAGCGAACGGGAGTGGACCATGGGTGGACGGAAGCTGACGGCGGTACTCGCCGGGGCGGCGGCGCTGGTGCTGGCGGTGGCCGGGCCGGCGAGCGCACTGCCCTCGCGCTCGGACCTGGAGGTGGTCCGGCTGGACCCGGACGCGGCCCCGCCCGGAGGCACCACCACGGTGCACGGCTTCGTCGGCAACGGGGGCCCGGACCGGACGGGCTCCGCCTTCACGGTGCTCCTGGATGTGCCGGACGGCTTCACCTTCGTCGGCCCGGACTTCCCGACCACCTGCCACCGGACGGCCGACGGCCACCTCCTGAGCTGCTCCTTCGGCGCCGGACTCCCCCGCTACCGGACCGCCACGGTCCTCGCCCCCGTCCGGGTGAACGCCGACGTGCCCCCCGGCACGAAGGCCGAGGGGCACGTCAAGGTGATCAGCGCGGACGACACGAACCTCGCGAACAACTCCACGCCGTTCACGCTGTCCGTGGCCTGAGTTCCTAGTGCCGGGCACGGCACTAGCGGTAGACGCGGACCCAGTCCGCGGCGAAGTCGATCGGCGCGGTGCCGGCGGGCGCCGGGTGGTACTTCCCGGCGCCCACCGAGAGGTTGAGGATCAGGTAGGCCGACCAGTTCGTCCCGACACCCTGGTTGTCGGAGAAGACCTTGACCCCGTTGACGTACCAGTCGACGGAGTTCGCGCCGTAGTACGTGCCGACGGTGACCCACTTGTCGTGGCCGAGGACGGCGGCGTCGGCGTGGTACTTCTGGGCCGGCTTGACGTGGTTGGTCAGCTCCAGCAGGGCGGCGTTGTCCGGGTGGTACTCGAAGCTGTCGATCTCCCCGTTGCCGTCCTTCCAGGTCCACAGCGCGGGCCAGGCACCGGCCTCGGAGGGCAGCTGGACGCGGGCCTCGGCGTAGTCGCCGGTCCGCACCTGGAAGCCCTGCGAGGAGTACTCGGTGGTGAGCAGCCCGGTCTCCCAGGCCTGCTTGCCGTTCTCCAGGGTGTGCGCGGAGGGCTTGGCGGTGAAGGTGGCCACACCGTTCGCGACCGAGACGCCGGACGGGTTCAGCCAGTCCAGCTTGTTGTCGTCCGGGTTGTGGGTGCCGTAACGGTAGCTGCTGCTGCGGTCGCTGACCCACTTGCTGCCGAGCGCGACGGGCGCGTCGAACTCCTCCGACCAGGTCAGCGCCTTGCCCGGGACGGGCGACCCGCCGGGGATGGGGGTCGGCGTGGGCGTCGGAGTGGGGGTGGGGGTCGGCGTGGGAGTCGGTGTCGGGGTGGGCGTGGGAGTCGGTGTCGGGGTCACCGAGCCGCCGCCGACGACCAGTTGACGGGACGGCAGGTTGTGCCAGCCCCCGTTCTGGTCCTGCCAGAAGCCGAACTGGGTGTACGTCCCGGCCGGCAGCGCCCGGGCACCGCTGGTGAAGGTCACCCCGCCCGGGCAGATCCGCACGTTGCTCGCGTTGCCGGGGAAGTCGAGGTTGCGCCCGGCGGTGTCCCGGACGCCGACACCCAGGGTCTTGGCGGTGAAGCAGGAGCCGGAGTGCACGGTCAGGCTGGCCCGGCCGGCCACGTCGGCGGCGAGCGTGCCCGGGCCGAGCCGGTCCTGGGTGACGACGGTCACGGCCTCGGCCTGGCCGGCCAGCGGGGCGGCGGCGACCAGCGGGACAGCCACCAGGGCCGCCGCGCCGAGGCGCGCCGGGGTGAGGGAGATACGCATGGGCAGGGTCCTCTTTCGGCGCCTGCGAGGTGAGCTGTCGGGTTCGGGCATGAGGGAACGCCCGGCCGCCTGTGGTGCGGCTTCACCCCGAGTGCCCCGGCGCCGGACAGGCGGGCAGGGGTCACGGACTGACCTGGTTCCCCCGCTCCTGCCCGTACTCGATGTGGTCGAGTGACCGTCGACGGGCAGGCAGGACTCGGCGCCCCGGCGACGGCGTCCGCAGCTGCACGAACTCCATGCAGGCTAGGCAGCTACCCCGCCGCGCGACAACGAGACCTCGCTCACAGGCAACGGCCGCGGCCGCCCCGCGTCAGGCCAGCCAGGCGCCGACCTGGGCGGCGGCGGCCGGGGCCCAGCCGAGTTCGAGGTGGTTGAGGTCGGCAAGCAGCTTCGTGCCGCCGACCGTTCGGATGCCGGTGGTGTCCAGGGCGCTGGCGGTGAAGACGATGCCGTCGCTCGGGCCGCGGTTCTCGTTGAGCAGGCCGGGGAGGTCGGCGGAGCCGCCGGCCAGCAGGTAGGCCGGGACGGTGGCGGGGGTGCCGGCCTGCTGGAGCGGGGCGATCAGCGAGCCCGCGTCGATCGCGGCCTGGATGCCCTGGCCGGAGGTGTAGAAGCCCTGGCCGCCGTAGTAGGTGGTCCACCAGTCCTGGGTGAGCTGGTCCACGCCGTACCTGCCGTCCCAGCGGGCCAGCAGCTGGCGCTGGCCGGGGAAGCAGTCGGAGCCGTTGACCGGCAGCACACCGAGGCAGGGCTGGGAGGTGTAGGTGCCGTAGCAGGTCATCCAGAGGTGCGGGGAGGGCGCGTCGGCCGTGCCGCCGCAGGCGGGCCAAGTGGCCAGCGAGAAGCTCCAGCCGTGCGCGTAGACGTAGTCGAGGCCGCCGTTCGGGCCGCCGAGGGTGACCAGGCGGCGGACGTCACCGGGGTAGGCCCGCCCCCAGGAGGGCCGGACCGAGGAGACCCAACTCCGGGCCGCCACCTCGCCCTTGCTCCAACTCACCAGGTCGACCTGCCCCACCCCGAGGCGGTCCCGGATCACCGCGATCGCGTCCCCGACGGCCTGAGCCTGCATCAGGTTGTCACCGTGCCTGTGGGCGAAGCCGATCGCGAAGACCCGGTGCCCGGCGGCGGCCAGCTGCTGCGCCAGGCCGGTCGAAGGGCAGTTCGCCGCACCGCAGTTGCCGCTCTCGCCGGGGTTGGCCCAGGCCCGGTCCGCGTTGTCGTTGGCCCCGTGCACCAGGAGCACGGCGGACTTGGCGCCGGTGTTCCAGCCGGCCGCCGAGTACAGCAGGAAGCGGGCCGAGGAGGGGCGCTTCACCCCGCCGAAGTACGTGACCCGCGCGCCGTCCTGGTCGCCCCGGCCGTCGGCGGGGAACTGCTCGGCGCGGAAGCCGGTGGTGGTGTCGTACCAACGCTCCACCGCGGCCCAGCCGTTGCCGGGGGCGGAGTAGGCCGCCTCCAGCTTCAGGTAGGCGGGGGGCGCGGCGACGGCCGGACCGATTCCCAGGGCCAGTGCGGCGCAGCTGAGCAGCAGGACGAGGAGTCGTCTCACAGGGGGGCTCCGTCGGGTCGGAGGAGAGGTCCGGCCACGGTAGGCGCACCGGTACCGCTCCCCCATGTGACGGTCACACACCCACCACGTCCGCAGCATGTCGGCAATCCACAAGTCACCTGGATTCACGGCGAGTTACCCGCTGATGAAGTGTTTCCGCAGCACTTCCTCCGGGACCTGACAAACCCTCAGACTGAGGGACATGCGAATCACTCTACGCGCGTTGAAGACCCGTGCCGCCTCCGTCGCCGCCGTCGGTCTCCTCACCCTCGCCCCCACAGCCGTGTTCGCCACCGACGCCTCCGCCGCCGTCAGCGGGAGCATCTGCTACACCGCCCTCCCGCCCGAGGGCCGCACCACCATCAAGCTGATCGACCAGGGCGGCCCGTTCCCGTACAGCCAGGACGGCGTCGTCTTCCAGAACCGCGAGGGCATCCTCCCGAAGCAGACCGCCACCTACTACCACGAGTACACCGTGAAGACCCCGGGCTCCTCCACCCGCGGCGCCCGCCGCATCATCACCGGCAAGGTCTTCCACGAGGACTACTACACCGCGGACCACTACGCGACCTTCTACAAGGTCAACTTCGGCTGCTGACACCCCCGTTCACCCCCCGACCGCCCGCCCCACTTCCCCGGGGGCGGGCGGTTCCGCGCCTCACCCGCGGGGCAGGCGCCGGGAGAGCACCGGGCCGGCCAGCTCGACGAGACCGGGTACGTGCCGGTACCGGTCCGCCCAGCGGAGCAGCCCCATCGCCGAGAGGTCGTCCACGGCACCGGCGGCCGCGACGGCGGCGATCGGGTCCAGACCCTCCAACAGGCCTCGGACCAACCGGCCTTCACCGCCGTCCGACTCGGTCGGCCACGGCAGCCGGCCGAGCCAGGCGAGCAGCAGCCTCGCCCGCTCGAGGCCGTCCGGGCACTCCGCGGCGAGGACCGCCGCCAACTCGCGGACCCGGCCCTCGGGGAGGGCCCCGGCCTCCATGCCGGAGAGGCCGACCAGGTGCGGCCAGAGGCAGCGCGGCACCTGACGCGACGCCAACAGGCCCGCGCCGTGGGTGCCCCGGCCCGGCAGGCGGATCTGCGGGCGGCCCTCCTCCAGGCCGAGCGCCTCGGCAAGGTCACCCTCGAAGCGCGTCAGCCAGCCCGAGAACCCGTGCCGCGCCAACAGCAGCGCCAACGCGAGCGGGTCGGCGATCGTCACGTCGTCCCGGAACCTGGAACGTCCCCAGGACACCCGGCCCACGCCGTGCACGCTCGCACTGCCCAAGCCCTCCCCGTCCGCGCCGTACAGACCGAGCGTCAGGGAACCGTGGCACCGGCAGATGTCACCGTCGAACTCCCCGGTCGTCGTGAGCCCGCGCAGCTCGGCGAGTTCGGCCACGTCCTCGACCACGGCGAGCAGCTCACGCTCCGGCGCGTCCGGCGCCGGACCTTCGCCGCCCGTCAGCACCCGGACCTCCGCCGTACGCGACCACACCTGCGCCAACCACTCCTCGACCGGCCGCCCCATGGCTCCCCCTCCTCGTCCCGGGCCCGGACGGTACGCGGCCCGCCCACGGGCGGCAAGCGGGATTCGCCGGATCAGACCGCAACCAACTCCCGCTCGCGGTCCGGGATCCCGGCCTTGGGCTTGCGGTTGGGCAGGGAGAGGCGGAAGACCTTGTGCCAGGCGGAGAACACCTGCTTGGGCAACGGGCCGGTGACGTAGGCCAGTTCGTACTTCTCGAACAGCGCGCGCACCTTCACCGCGACCTCGGCGTAGCGGTTGCTCGGCAGGTCGGGGAAGAGGTGGTGCTCGATCTGGTGCGACAGGTTGCCGGTCATGAAGTGCATGGCCTTGCCGCCGCTGATGTTCGCCGAGCCCATCATCTGGCGCAGGTACCACTGGCCGCGCGTCTCGCCCTCGATCGACCGGCGCTCGAAGACCTGCACGCCCTCGGGGAAGTGGCCGCACATGATCACCGAGTGGGTCCAGAGGTTGCGGACCAGGTTGGCGGTGAACGTCGCGGCGAGCGTGGGGAGGAAGGACGGGCCCGAGAGCAGCGGGTGGATCACGTAGTCCTTGAGCACCTGCCGGCGGATCTTGCGGCCCACGGCCCTGGCCCGCGCGCGGAACTCCGGGTTCTTGCGGCGGCGCTTCTGGAGGTTCTTGCCGAGCTCCAGGTCGTACGCGGCGATGCCGTACTCGAAGAAGCAGGCGTTGAGGAAGTTCCACAGCGGCTGGCCCAGGTGGAACGGGTGCCACCGCTGGTCCTCGTCGACGCGCATGATGCCGTAGCCGAGGTCGTTGTCCTTGCCGATCACGTTGGTGTAGGTGTGGTGCAGCTCGTTGTGCGAGTGCTTCCACTGGTCGGCCGGAGAGACGTGGTCCCAGTCCCAGGTGGTCGAGTGGATCTTCGGATCCCGCATCCAGTCCCACTGGCCGTGCAGGACGTTGTGGCCGATCTCCATGTTCTCCATGATCTTCGCCACCGACAGGCCGGCGGTGCCGACCAGCCAGGCGGGCGGGAAGATCGAGAACAACAGCACGGCCCTGCTGGCCAGTTCGAGCTTGCGCTGCGCCGAGATGACCTTGCGGATGTAGGCGGCGTCCCGCTCGCCGCGGGCGGCGATCACCTCGTCGCGGATCGCGTCCAGCTCGCGGCCGAGCTCCTCGATCTGATCGGCGGTCAGGTGGGCGGTGGGGTCGATCGCGGTCACGTTGCCTCTACCGTTCGATGTCGCAGGGGCCCGCCGCGGCGGACACACAGGTCTGGACGAGGACGCCCGGCGCGGCCTCGGTGATCGCGCCGGTGCGCAGGTCGCGGACGGCGCCCGCCTTGAGCGGCGTGACGCAGCCGAAGCAGACGCCCATCCGGCACCCGGACGGCATGAGCACTCCGGCCTCCTCGCCGACGTCCAGCAGCGGCGTGGCGCCGTCCGCCTCGACGGTCCTGCCGGTGGTGCTGAACGTGACCGCACCGCCGTCGCCGGTCACGACGACATCGGGGCGGAAGCGTTCGATGCGCAGGCGCTCCGGGACGCCGTGCCCGGCCCAGTGCTTCTCGGCGGCGTCCAGCAGGCCGGCGGGCCCGCACGCCCAGGTCTCGCGCTCGGCCCAGTCGGGGACGAGCTCGTCGAGACGGGCGAGGTCGAGCCTGCCGTCCGTGTCGGTGTGCACCTCGATGAGCCGCAGCTCCCGGCCCGCGGCCAGGTCGTGCAGGTCGGTGCGGAAGATCACGTCGTCCCGCCGCGGCGCGGAGTGCACCAGGACGACGTCGTCGAGCCCGGTGTCGCGCAGCATGCCCATCACCGGTGTGATGCCGCTGCCCGCCGTCAGGTAGAGCACCTTGGCGGGCTTGGCCTCCGGCAGCACGAAGTCACCGGCCGCCTGGTCGAGCCGGACCAGCGTGCCCGGCTTCGCGGAGCGGACCAGATGGTTGCTGACCTTGCCGTCCGGGACCGCCTTCACGGTGATCGTGATGCGGCCGTCCTGACGGTTCGTCGGCGAGGTGACGGAGTAGGAGCGCCACAGGCGCACCCCGTCGACGTCGACCCCGATCCGCACGTACTGTCCAGCGGTGTGGCCGAGCCAGCCCCGCCCCGGTCTGATCACGACGGTCGCCGCATCACCCGTCTCGGGGTGCACGGCCTCGATGCGCCCCCGCAGGTCGGCGCCCGCGCGCAGCGGGCTGACCAGGTCGAGGTAGTCCGACGGCAGCAGTGGCGTCGTGACCATCTCCAGCAGCTTCCACGCCCTGCTGCGGAGGGCTGTACTCGTCATGGGCCCAGCTTCATACGCCGCTGAGGGTAAAGTCCTGTTCGTAGGACGTGAATCTGGTCGCCGAAACTATGCGCAGGGAACAGAAGACGTGAGCCAGCCAAGCCGGAGGGCCGGTGAACTGGCCCTGGACGAGACGACACTCACCGCGCTCCGGGCCGTACTGAGGACCACCGCCGACGAGGTCGTCCAGGCGATCATCGACGAGGTCCCGCCCTACGCCAACGCCCTCTCGGGTCGGATGGGCTCCACGATCCGGCGGGCCGTCCGCACCGCCCTGGGCCACTTCCTGGACCGAGCGAGCGGCAACACCACGGGCGGCGACGCCGGGGACGCCGCCTACGAGCTGGGCCGCGGCGAGGTCCGCGACGGCCGTTCGATGGACGCCCTGCTCAGCGCCTACCGGGTCGGCGCCCGGGTGGCCTGGCGTGGGCTGGCCGCGGGCGCGGTGCCGGCCGGTCTGCCCGCCGCCGAGGTCGCCCGGTTCGCCGAGCTGACCTTCGCCTACATCGACGAGCTCTCCGCCGCGAGCGCCGCCGGCCACGCCGACGAGCTGGCCGCCCGGGGCCGGGTGCACGAGCGCCACCTGGAACAGCTGGCCCGCGACCTGCTCGCCGACGCGAGCCCGGACGTGCTCCTCGCCGCGGCCCAACGGGCCGGGTGGCAGCCTCCGGGCTCGCTGACCGCCGTCCTGCTGCCCGCCGCCCAGGCCCGGCCCGCCCACCGCACGCTCGACCCCGCCACCCTCGTCCTCGACGACCTGCCGGACGCCTCCGGCGTGCTGCTCGTCCCCGACGCCGACCGGTCGCACCTGCTGAGGCAGCTGACCGACCGCACCGCCGTGGCCGGCCCGGCCCGGCCGTGGACCCGCGCGTCCGCCTCGTACGCCCGGGCCGTCCGAGCTCGCTCCCTCTCCCCCGACATCCGCGACACCGAGGAGCACCTGCCCGAGCTGGTGCTGAGCGCCGACGCGGAGGCGTTCGCGGACCTGCGCGCCCGGGCCCTCGCACCGCTGCGCGCCCTGCCCGCCGCCACCGCGCGGCGCCTGGAGGAGACCCTGCGGGCCTGGCTGCTGCACCAGGGCCGGCGGGACGAGGTGGCGGCGGCGCTGTTCGTCCACCCCCAGACCGTCCGGTACCGGATGTCCCAGCTGCGGGAGCTGTTCCCTGACCTCGGCTCGCCGCAGCGGGTCCTCGAACTGACACTGGCGGTCGGCCTCCGGGCGGGCTGAGGCCAGCTGAGGCCGGGAGTTGACGGGGGATCGGGCGCGGCCGGCTACGCGGCGCCGTCCATGGTCAGCGCGGTGCGCGCCAGGCCGCGCAGCCAGGTGTGGGCGGGGTCGGTGTCGTAGCGCTGATGCCACGACAGGTACACCGGTGCCGACGGCAGTTCGAGCGGCAGGGGGAGTGCGACCAGGCCGAGGTCGGTGACCGCGGAGCGCGTGGTGGCTTCGGGGACGCTGACCAGGAGGTCGGAGCCGCGCGCGAACTCCAGCGCGGCCGCCTCGGTGGGGGCGGTCGCGACCACGCGGCGGGTGAGGCCGAGCCCGGCGAGGGCGTCGTCGAGAGCGTTGCCGAGGTTGCCGCGCCGGGAGACGGTGACGTGCTCGGCGGCGGCGTACTGAGCCGGGGTGACGGGGCCGACGCGGGTGAGGGAGTGCCCCTGCCGCACGGCGATGACCAGGCGGCTCTCGCCCACCTTCTCGGCACGGATGTCCGGCGCGCTCGGGCGGTTGGCGTTCGCCTCCAGGTCGACCTCGCCGCGCCGCAGGCCCGGGGTGTCGGTGCCCGACTCCGCGACGAAGCGCAGCCGCACCCCCGGCGCCGGTCCACGCACCGCCGCGAGCAGCGCGGGGCCGCTCAGGGCGACCAGGGAATCGTGCCAGCGGAGGGTGAAGGTGCGCTCCAAGGACGCCAGCTCGAGTTCACGGCTCGGTGCCAGCAACTCCTGTGCCTGCTGCAGGAGTTCGTGCACCTGGGCCCGGACGGCGATCGCGTACGGCGTCGGTGTCATGGTGCGGCCGGTGCGCACCATGATCTGGTCCCCGGTCGTGCGGCGGATCCGCCCGAGGCTCCGGCTCATCGCGGGGGCGGTGACGTGCAGGCGCGCCGCCGCGCCGGCCACGCTGCCCTCCTCCAGCAGCGCGTCGAGGGCGGTGAGCAGGTTCAAATCCAGTTGCATGGGAGTAACTCTATGAGTGCCTGACATGCATTTGAAGTCAACGATGCGGCTCCATATCGTCGTTGACGCAAGCGAACGACAAAACCTCCTCCTCACTCAGACAGGAGCACCACCATGTCCACTTCCCTGCTCGCCGAGACCGTGACCGCCCTGCGCGAGGCCGGCTCCGTCCTGCGGGAGCGCTTCGGCGACGTGGTCCGGTACCGGACCCGTGAAGAGCTGATGCTCGCGCTCGCCGCCAACGACGACGCCGCGCTCGCCGTCCTGCGTCCCCGCCTCACGCAGCTGCGCCCGCAGGCCGGCTGGGTGGAGGACGAGCTCGACGGCGGGGCGCTGCCGGCCGGCGAGTGGTGGGTGGTGGATCCGGCCGAGGGCAACGTCAACCACCTGCACGCGCTGCCGGATTGGGCCGTCACCGCCACCCTCGTCCGCGACAACCGGCCGGTGCTCACCGCGGTCCACCTGCCGCTGACCGGCGAGACCTACACCGCTCTCACCGGCGCGGGCGCCCACCTCGACGGCCGGCCGCTGCACGTCTCGGGGACGACGGACCTCGGCCTGGGCATCGTGGCGACCAGCCAGGCCCGGCCCGACGAGGACGAGGAGGTCGTGCGACGCGTGGGCTCCTCGATCACCGCGATGCTCTTCGACGCGCTCGTGGTCCGCACCTCCGTGCCCGCGACCCTGCACCTGGTGGACGTGGCCGCCGGCCGGACCGACGGGTTCTGGCAGTTCGCCGGGGCCCGTGCGGACCTGCTGCCCGGGGTGCTGCTCGTCACCGAGGCCGGCGGGCGGATCTCCGACGCCGAGGGCCGCCCCTGGACTCCGCAGAGCGAGGGCTTCCTGGCCACCGCTCCGGGCATCCACGCCGAGGCCGTCGCCACGCTCTCGCGCTGACCGCACACCCCCAGCTCACCCCGACTCCCCCAACTCACCCCAACTCACCCCGCAGAAGGATCACTTCACCATGACCACGATCGCAGTTCTCGGAAACGGCCGCGTCGGCGGCAACCTCGCCACGGCCCTCGCCGGGGCGGGACACGAGGTGACGGTGGCGGACCGCACGCCCGGTGCCGCCTCCGCTGCCGCCCGGTCCGCCGAGGTCGTCATCAACGCCACCCCGGGCGCCGGCTCGCTGGAGCGGCTCGCCGCCCTGCGTGAGGAGCTGCGGGGCAAGATCCTCGTCGACGTCTCCAACGCCACCGTCGACGGACCTGACGGACTGCCGGCCGATCTGCTCCACCCCGGCTCGAGCCTCGCCGAGCAGCTCCAGGAAGCGCTCCCCGACACCCGCGTCGTCAAGACGCTCAACACCATGCTCTTCCCGGTGATGACCGCGCCGGCCATCCTCGCCCAGGCGCCCGACGCCTTCCTCTCCGGCGAGGACCCGCAGGCCAAGCAGACCGTCCGTGAGCTGCTCACCGACCTCGGCTGGCGCCCGGAGTGGATCACCGACCTCGGCGGAATCCGGACCGCCCGGGCCACCGAGGCCGCCATCCTGTTCGTCCCGCACGTGATCCGGTCGAGCGGATTCGCGCCGTTCGCGATCTCGATCGCCCGCTGACGTCGGGTCTTTACGAGGGATTTACGGGCGGGTACCCTCCTGAAACATCTTGCAGAGTCTTGCGCAAGACGGAGCGTCAACTCCGGCCGTGGCGTGCGCCGCAGGGCCCCACCCCTGTGCCTCCGCCGGAGCGGGCGACTCCCTCCCCCCACCCGTCAGGCATTCGAGGAGTCCCTCCGTGGACCGTGAAGTCGCACGCCACCGTCGCAGATCCCGCCGTCCGCTGGCGGCCGTACTGGCCGTCGTGGCCGGGCTGTTGGCCACCTTGCTCCCGGCGCTCACCGCGAGCGCGGCCACCAGCACCGCCACCGTGTACTACAAGCCCGCCACCTCCTGGAGCTCCGTCTACCTGCACTGGGCCCCCAGCGGCGGGAGTTGGACCACCGCACCGGGCACCGCCATGGAGGCGGCCTGCGCCGGCTGGTACCGGAAGAGCGTCGAACTCGGCGCCGCCACCGGCCTCCAGGCCACCTTCACCAACGGCTCCGGCACCTGGGACAGCCGGGGCGGCGCCAACTACCAACTGGGCACCGGGATCAGCGCCGTCTCCGGCGGCACCGTCACCACCACCGACCCGTGCACGGCCGCCACGCCCACCTCGGCGACCGTCTTCTACTCCACCACCAGCCGCAACTGGCCCGCGTACTACGTGCACTGGGCGCCGACCGGCGGCAGCTGGACCACCGCGCCCGGGACGGCGATGACCACCGCCTGCACCGGCTGGGTGAAGCAGACCGTGGCCCTCGGCCACGCCGCCACCTGGCAGGCCGCCTTCACCAACGGCACCGGCACCTGGGACAACAACGGCGGCGCCAACTACCAACTGGGGACCGGCTCGATCACCGTCAAGGACGGCGTCGTCGCCCACTCGGACCCCTGCGGCAGCACCACCCCCGAGCCGACGCCGAGCCCGAGCCCGACGCCCACGCCTACGCCGGCCACCGAGGCCACCGTCTGGTACGCGACCACCAGCGTCGGCTGGTCCACCGTCAACCTGCACTGGGCCCCCACCGGCGGCGCCTGGACCACCTCCCCCGGCACCGGCATGACGGCCGCCTGCACCGGCTGGGTCAAGCGCACCGTGAGCCTCGGCGCCGCCACCACCTGGCAGGCCGTCTTCAACAACGGCAACGGCGTCTGGGACAACAACAACGGCGTCAACTACCAACTCCGCGGCGGCAACAGCACCGTCAAGGACAAGACCGTCACCGCCGACGCCACCGACCCGTGCGCCGCCGTCGTCCCCGACACCACCGCGCCCACCGCCCCGACCGGCGTCGGCGCGAGCGCGACCGGCACCGCCACCGTGCTGACCTGGACGCCCGCCACCGACGACCGCGGGGTGACGGGCTATCAGGTCACCCGCACCGGCGGCACCAAGGGCACCTCCGTCGTCGACACCACCTCGACGGTGTACTCGCAGAGCGGCCTGGAGCCCACCACCTCCTACTGCTGGACCGTCAGGGCCCGCGACGCGGCCGGCAACCTCTCCACCGCCTCCGCCCCGCCCGCCTGCGCCACCACCGGCACCGCCGAGCCCGCCCCCACCGCCGGGACGCCGCTCGGCGGGGACCCGCGCAAGGACCCGATCTACTTCGTGCTCACCGCCCGGTTCTACGACGGCGACGTCTCCAACGACCGGGGCGGCAGCCAGGACGTGAAGTCGGGGAACGCGGCCAACGGCGACCCGATGTTCCGGGGCGACTTCAAGGGCCTGGTGCAGAAGCTGGACTACGTCAAGGCGCTCGGCTTCTCGGCGATCTGGATCACGCCGGTGGTGCTCAACCGCTCCGACTACGACTACCACGGGTACCACGGCTACGACTTCTACGAGGTGGACCCGCGGCTGGAGTCAGCCGGCGCCTCCTACCAGGACCTGATCAACGCCGCGCACGCCAAGGGCGTCAAGATCTACCAGGACGTGGTCTACAACCACAGCTCCCGCTGGGGCGCCAAGGGCCTGTTCACCCCGACCGTCTACGGCGTCCGGGACAGCCAGTGGAGCTGGTACTACGACGCCCCCGACTCCGGCTTCGAGTACGACGGCCTGACGGTGGATCCGGTCTCCGGCAAGTCGTACTACAACGGCGACCTCTGGTCCACGGCCGAGCCGAGCGGCAACACCTGCCTCAACTGGGGCAAGCCGACCGGCGCCAGGAGCCCCGAGGGCTACACCATCTACACCTGCCAGTGGCCGGGCGCCACCACCGGGATGTTCCCCAAGGCGCTCTACCACGCCTGCTGGATCGGCAACTGGGAGGGCGAGGACTCCCGCTCCTGCTGGCTGCACGAGGACCTGGCCGACTTCAACACCGAGAGCCCGGTGGTGCAGCAGTACCTGATCGGGGCGTACGACAAGTACATCGACATGGGCGTGGACGGCTTCCGGATCGACACCGCCGTGCACATCCCCCGGGTGACCTGGAACCGCCGCTTCCTGCCCGCGATCCAGGAGGAGGTCGCACGGAAGTTCGGCCCGGAGAAGGCGAACGACTTCTTCGTCTTCGGCGAGGTCGGCGCCTTCGTCAACGACAAGTGGAACCGCGGGTCGGTCAACCACTCGGCGCAGTTCTTCACCTGGAAGGAGCGCAGGGAGTACACCTCGGACGACGTGCAGGCCGCCCTCGACCAGTTCACCTACGAGAACACCATGGGCACCGGCAACCAGCCGACCTCCACGAACGCGGTGCTGAACGGCAACGAGTACCACGCCCCCGACCACTCGAAGTTCTCCGGCATGAACATCATCGACATGCGGATGCACATGAACTTCGGGGACGCCTCCAACGCCTTCAACAACGGCAAGGACAGCGACGACTCCACCAACGACGCCACCTACAACGTGGTCTACGTGGACAGCCACGACTTCGGCCCCAACAAGTCCGCCACCCGCTACGCCGGTGGCACCGACGCCTGGGCCGAGAACATGGCGCTGATGTGGACGTTCCGCGGCATCCCCACCCTGTACTACGGCTCGGAGATCGAGTTCCAGGCCGGGAAGCAGATCGACTGCGGCCCGACCTGCCCGCTGGCCACCACCGGACGGGCGTACTACGGGGACAAGGTGGCCGGTGAGGTGACGGCGAGCCAGTTCTCGGTGGTCTCCTCCGCCTCCGGACCGGTGGCCGCCACCCTCCAGCAGCCGCTGGTGAAGCAGCTCCAACGGCTCAACCAGATCCGCCGCGCGGTGCCCGCGCTCCAGCTGGGCCAGTACTCCACCCAGGGCGTCTCCGGGGACATGGCCTTCAAGCGCCGGTACACCTCCGGCCCGGCGGACAGCTTCGCCCTGGTGGCCGTCACCAACGCCGCCACCTTCACCGGGATCCCGAACGGCACCTACAAGGACGCCGTCACCGGGGACGTGAAGAACGTCACCAACGGCACCCTCGCGGTGGCCGCCTCCGGCAAGGGCAACCTGCGGGTCTACGTGCTGGACCTGGGCGGGGCCAACGCCGCCCCGGGCAAGGTCGGCACGGACGGCCCGTACCTGAAGTAGTCGGCATTCCGGGCCGGTGGTCCGATAGGTTGGTGGTGCGGAGGGCTCGCCGTCCGCACCACCCGCCAGCCGTAGCCACCAGACGAGGACGCCTCCCGAGATGACCGCGCCCCTGCCCGCCTTCGCCGGACACACCTACCTGTTCCAGGTCGACAACGGCGCCGCCTTCCGCAACACGTACTCGGCGGACGGCACCCGGCTGCGCTGGGAGGGCCTCGGCGAGTCGGCCGGCCAGTGGGAGGACGTCGCGCTGCACGTGGCCGAGGTGGCCCCGGCGGTCTACTTCGTCAGCTGGACCGAGAAGAGCGGCATCACCGTCAGCCACGTGATGGACCTCGCGCGGCTGACGGTGCGTGCCTTCTGGACCTACGAGGGCGAGGGCGGCCGGGTCGGCGAGCTGCACACCGGCTCGCTCACCCCGGAGGCCTGAGCCCTCCCCCGGCTCGCTCACTCGAAGGCGGCGGCCGCCTCCTGGAGGGCGGTGGCCACCGTCTCCGGGTCGTACGGGGCCGGGGCACCCGGCAGGTACGTCACCGCGTGCAGGCGCCCGGTGTAGCGGAAGCTGCGGTGGCGCTCGTACACCGGCCAGGAGACCGGGGACTTTCGGTCGACGCCGACGCTGATGCCCTGGAACGGGGCCATCCCGATCAGCTGGTGGACCGGGCCCAGACGGCCCGTCACCTCGCCGTCCACCAGCAGCTCGAACTCCCACTTGAGGTCGGCCACGGCGTGCGCCCGCAGGCCGACCGCCCGGGCACCCGGCGCCAGCGGGCCGCCGTCCGCCTCGAACAGCTCGCCGTACTGGTTGTAGGCGAGGCGGAGCGAGCCGTCCTCCACGTAGAGGCTGTAGCCGCCGCCCTGGTCGCCGTGCGAGACCAGAACCCCTTGGTCGCCCGCGCGGTGCTCGGTGAGCTCGGCCACCACCTCGAAGGAGCGGAAGGCGATCAGCCGGGAGGAGCGGTAGCGCTCCAGCTCGGGGGTGCCGGCCAGCAGGGTGAGCGGCTCGCGCAGCTTCGCGTCCTCCGGGTGCCGCAGGGCCAGCCCGCCGGAGCGGTCGGCCAGCGGGAAGACCCCGTTCCGCCAGGCCGCGTCCTCCCAGGCCTCCGCCAACTCCTTGACCACCTCCGGGTATTCGGCGGAGACGTCGGTGGTCTCGGTCGGGTCGGTGCGCAGGTCGTACAGCGCCCACTCGCCGTCGTCGTACGGGCTGCCCGGACGGTGCAGGGTGACCAGCTTCCAGCCGTCGCGGTAGTAGCTGCGGTTCCCGGTCATCTCGCAGTACTGCTCGGTGTGGGTGGAAGGCTCGGAGGGCGCACGCAGCACGGAGGCGAAGCTGACGCCGTCCAGCTCCTGCACCGTCTGCCGCTGCCGCTCCACCGGCCGCCGCACGCCCGCGAGTTCGAGGATGGTGGGCAGCACGTCGGTGACGTACTGGTACTGCTGCCGGACCCCGTCGTCGCCCTCGGCCCGGGGCAGCCCGGCCGGCCAGGAGAGCACGAAGGGCACCCGGACGCCGCCGGCGTAGGTCTGGCCCTTGTAGAGGCGGAAGGGGGTGTTGGAGGCCATGCCCCAGCCGCGCGGGTAGTGCACCAGGCTCTGCGGGCCGCCGATCAGCTCCACCTCCCGCTCCACGTCCGGGTTCCAGTCGGCGGGCAGGGCCGGGTGGTGGACGAAGCGGCTGAAGTAGCTGCGGGTGCCCTCCGCGCCGCCCTCGCCGGTGCCGCCGTTGTCGGAGGTGAACAGGATGATGGTGTTGTCCAGCTCGCCCAGCGCGGCCAGGGTGTCGGTGAGGCGGCCGAGGTTCTGGTCGACGTTGTCGACCATCGCCGCGTAGACCTCCATGTAGCGGGCGTACAACTTCCGTTCGGACTCGGTCAGTTCGGCCCAGGGGCGGACGTCGTGGCCGGCCTCGCCGTTGCGCTCGGGCAGCCGGGTGCCGTCCGGGAAGTGCCCGGCGGCCAGCTGGCGGGCGAAGCGTTCGGCGCGCAGCTCGTCCCAGCCCTGGTCGTAGCGGCCCCGGTGGCGGGCCAGGTCCTCGGGCTTGGCCTGGAGCGGGCCGTGCACCGCGTTGTGGGCCAGGTAGAGGAAGAAGGGCTTCTCGGCGTCGTGGGCCCGCAGCGACTTCACCATGGCGATGGCCTGGTCGGTGATGTCGTCGGTGTAGTAGTAGCCGTCAGGGAACTCGTCGATGTCCAAGGGGCTGTTGTCGCGCACCAGTTGGTGCGGGTGGAACAGGCTGGTGAGGCCCTCCAGCACGCCGTAGTACTGGTCGAAGCCCTTCTGCAGCGGCCAGTTGGAGCGGTCGTCGGCCGCATTGGAGGCCGAGTCCCGGGTGAGGTGCCACTTGCCGACCGCGTAGGTGGCGTAGCCGCCGTCGTGCAGCAGCTCGGCCAGGGTGGGGATGTCCCCGGCCACCTCCATGCCGTAGCCGGGGAAGCCCGGGTCGGCGTTGGCCACGAAGGAGTAGCCGACCCGGTGCGGGTTGAGGCCGGTGAGCAGAGCGGCCCGGGCCGGGGAGCAGAGCGGCATGGTGTGGTAGTTGGCCAGCTTGACGCCGTTCCCGGCCAGCCGGTCCAGCGTCGGGGTGGGCACCTCGGCGCCGAACGGGCCGATGTCGCTGTACCCGAGGTCGTCGACCAGGACGACCACGACGTTCGGCGCTCCGGTGCGGGCCCGGCGGCGGGGCGGCCAGGCGGCGGTGGACTCGCCGAAGGTGCGGCCGACGGTGCCGGGGAAGCCGGCGTAGGGGTCACGGCGGGTGGTGGTCATGCGGCGGCGCTCCGGTGCTGGTCGGTCGAGGTCAGGTGCGGTACGGCGGCGAGGAGTTCGGCCGTGTAGGGGTCCTGCGGGTCGGTGACGACCCGGTCGGCGGGGCCGGTCTCGACGATCCGGCCCCGGTGCATCACGGCGATCCGGTGGCTCACCTGCCGCACCACGGCGAGGTCGTGGGCGATGAAGAGGATGGCCAGGCCCAGCTCGCGCTGGAGGCCGGAGAGCAGCTCCAGCACCTGGGCCTGGACCGAGACGTCCAGGGCGGAGACCGGCTCGTCGCAGATCAGCACGGCCGGTTCGGGGGCCAACGCCCGGGCGATGCCGATCCGTTGGCGCTGGCCGCCGGAGAAGGCCCGCGGGTGCCGCTCGGCGGCGGAGGGGTCGAGCCCGACCTGGGCCAGCAGCTCACCCACCCGCTCGGCCCGCTCGGCGGGGGTGCCGAGGCGGTGCGCGATCAGCGGTTCGGCCAGGATCTGACCGACCGTCATCCGGGGGTTGAGCGAGGAGTACGGGTCCTGGAAGACCAGTTGGACCTCGCGGCGGGCGGCCCTGGAGCGGCCGAGCTCCCCGCCCCGGTAGGTGATGGTGCCGGTGCTCGGCGCGTGGGCCTGCACCAGCGCCCGCGCCAGGGTGGACTTGCCGGAGCCGGACTCGCCGACCAGGCCGAGGGTCTCGCCGGGGTGCAGCTCCAGGCTGACCCCGGCCAGGGCGGTGGCCGGCCGGCGGCGCGGGCCGTAGGTCTTGGTGACCTCCCGGACGGTGAGCAGCGGCTCGGGGCCGGGGGTGGAGTTGGCGGCGGCGGTGGAGGGGGCGTCGAGGCGGGGCACGGCGGCCAGCAGCTGCTTGGTGTACGGCCGTTGCGGGCTGCGCAGCACCTCCTCGGTGGGGCCGTGCTCGACCACCTCCCCCTGGTGCATCACCAGCACCCGGCGGCAGGTCTGGGCGATCACACCGAGGTCGTGGCTGATCAGGACGAGGGCGGTGCCGCGTTCGCGGTTGATCCGCTCCAGCAGGAGGAGGATCTGCCGCTGCACGGTCGGGTCCAGGGCGGTGGTGGGCTCGTCGGCCACCAGGACCTCGGGGTCACCGGCCAGCGCGAGGGCGATCATGACGCGCTGGCGCTGGCCGCCGGAGAACTGGTGCGGGAAGTCGCGCAGCCGTCCGGCCGCCCCGGGGATGCCGACCAGGTCGAGCAACTCGGCGGCGCGGGCCGCCCGTTCGGCCTTCGCCGGGTACTGTCCGTGCGCCCGCAGGGCCTCGTCCAGCTGGCGGCCGACGGAGAGCACCGGGTTGAGCGAGGACATCGGGTCCTGGAAGATCATCGCGATCCGGCGGCCGCGCAGGCCGCGCAGCTCCGGCTCGTCCAGCCGCGCCAGGTCCTGCCCGCCGAGCCGGATCGACCCACCGGACACCCGCCCGCCGGCGGGCAGCATCCGCAGCAGCGCCAGCGCGGTGGTGGACTTCCCGGAGCCGGACTCGCCGACGATCCCCAGGGTCTCCCCCGCGCCGAGTTCGAAGCCGACCCCACTGACGGCTTCGACGCCGTCGAACTCGACCCGGAGGTCGGTGACTTGGAGGACGGTGGCGACGGCAGTCACCTCGGGCAGCAGAGCCGTCATCGGCGTATCCCTTCGTTCAGTGCCTCCGCGATCAGCGTGAAGCCGAGCACCAGCGCGCTGACCACCACCAGGGGAGCGGCGGCGAAGGCCGGGTGGCTGGACAGGTAGGCCATCGACTGGCTGAGGATGCCGCCGAGCGAGGGCTCCGGGGGCCGCAGCCCGACGCCGAGGAAGCTCATGGCTCCCTCGATGAAGACGGCCAGCGAGAAGGCGATGGCGGCTTGCACGATCAGCGGGTCGGCGGCGTTCGGGAGCACGTGCCGCAGCAGCACCCGTCCCCGGGAGGCGCCGCCGAGGCGGGCCGCCAGGGCGTACTCGCGCTCGCGCTGGACCAGGATCCCGGCCCTCAACTGCCGCCCGAAGCCCGGGATTTCGGCCAGCGCGATGACGATCACCACCGGCCAGCGGCCGGGCCCGAGGACGGCCGTGACGGCCAGTGCGAGGATCAGCCCCGGGAAGGCCAGCAGCAGGTCGAAGACCCGCTGGACGGCGACGTCGGCGCCGCGCGAGGTGGCGGCCAGCAGGGCCAGCGAGCAGCCGAGCACCGCCCCCGCCGGGACGGCGACCACGCTGATCAGCAGGTCGGCCCGGATGCCGTGCAGCACCCGGCTGAACAGGTCCCGGCCCAGGTCGTCGGTGCCGAAGGGGTGGGCCCCGCTCGGGCCGGCCAGGGCGAGGCCGCTCTGGGCCAGCGGGTCGGTGTCGGTGAGCAGCGGGGCGAGCAGCCCGGCCAGGACGACCAGCCCGACCAGGGCCAGGCCGGTGGTGCCCCGGAGGGTGTGCAGGCCCGCCGGGAGGAGGTGGCGGCGTCGGCGGGGTGCGCCGACGAGGGTGGCGGTGGTCAACAGGTCACTCCCACCTGATCCGGGGGTCCAGCCACGTGTACACCAGGTCGGTGAGCAGCTGGACCGCGACGTAGACGGCGACGAGCAGCAGGAGCAGGTCCTGCACCACGGGGTAGTCGCGGCGCAGCACCCCCTGTTCGGCGAGCTGGCCGAGGCCGGGCCAGGCGAAGATGGCCTCCACCAGGACGGCGCCGCCGAGGAGTTGGCCGACCTGGAGGCCGAGCACGGTGACGGTGGGCGGCAGCGCGTTGGGCAGGGCGTGCCGCCAGACGATCCGGCGCCGGGAGACGCCGAGCGCGGTGGCGGTGCGGACGTAGTCCTCGGCCAGGGCCCGCTCCAGCCCGTCCTTGAGGTAGCGGGCCAGGATGGCGGCGCTGGGCAGGGCGAGGCAGAGGGCGGGCAGCAGCAGGTACTGGAGGCCGATGTCCGGCTGGTCGAGGACGGACTCGTGGCCGCCGGCCGGGAGCAGACGGAGCGTCACGGCGAAGACCAGCACCAGCAGCACGCCGGTGACGAAGGGCGGCACGGCCAGCACCGTGGTGGTGAAGGCCCGGACCGCGGCGGCCACCGGGCCGCGCCGCACGGTGGCGCCGAGCACCCCGAGCGGCAGGCCGATCAGGGCGACCAACAGCAGTGCGCCGAGGGTGAGTTCGACGGTGGCGCCGAGGCCGTCGCCGATCAGGGCGGCGACCTCGCCGCCGATCGCGTAGCTGGGGCCGAGGTGGCCGGTCAGCAGGTCGCCGAGCCAGCTCAGGTACTGGGAGAGGAAGGGCTGGTCCAGCCCGAGCCGGGCGCGGATGGCCGCGACCGCCTCGGGGCCGGCGTCCGGCCCGGCCAGGCTGGTGGCCGGGTCGCCGGGGATCAGCCGGAGGATGGAGAAGATCAGGAAGGAGGCGGCGGCCAGCACCAGCAGTCCGGAGGGCAGCCGCCTCAGCAGGAAGGTACGCATCCGTCAGGCCGCCAGGTGGGCGTCGTCGAGGTCGAGGTACGTGCTCATCTGTCAGCCCGTCAGTCGGTCAGGTAGGCGTCGTCGAGGTTCAGGTACGTGAACTTGTTGAGCGTGGCGCCGCGCACCTTGCCCGCCACCTCGATCTGGCCGCCGATGGCCAGGTCGATGACGAACTCCTCGTCCAGCAGGATGTCGGTGATCTGCTGGTAGAGCGCCTTGGCCTCGGGGCTGTCGGCGTCGGGCCGCTTCCAGGCGCGCTGCACGATGTCGGTGTAGGCGGGCGAGGAGAAGTGCGAGCTGTTCTTGGCCTCGTTGAACGGGTAGGCGCTGACCGCCAGGGTGGCGGGGTGGAGCTGGGCGAAGCCGTGGCCGAGGGTCCAGAGCGCGGGCATGGTCTGGGAGATCAGCTGCTTCTGCATGGTCGCCGAGTCGGTGGGCTGGAGCACCGTTTCGATGCCGACCTGCTTGAGGTCGTGCTGGATGATCTGGGCGAAGGCGGTGCCGTCCGGGGTGTTGGAGTGCGCGAACGGCAGGGTCAGGCCGGAGACCCCGGCCTCCGCGAGCAGCTGCTTGGCCTTCTCCGGGTCGTGCCGGTACTTGGTGGCGTTGGCCTCGCTGTACGCGGGCGAGGACTTGGGCCACGGGGCGGCGGAGGGCAGCCCGTAGCCGCCGAGGGCCTGCTGGACCAGCCGCTCGCGGTCCACCGCCCAGGAGATGGCCTGGCGGACCCGCTTGTCCTTGACCTGCTCGGCGCCGACGTTGACGCCGATGTAGTACGCGCCGGAGCCGGTGTCGTAGGGCTTGAGCTGGAACTGCCCGGAGGACTTGAGCGCGGCCAGGTCCTTGCCGGGGACGCTGTAGGAGAGGTGGCTCTGACCGGTCTTCAGGGAGGCGACCAGCGAGTCGGCCTGCGGGATGACCCGGATCTCCACGCCGTCCAGGTAGGGGCGGCCGGGGTTCCAGTACTTCTCGTTGCGGGTGAAGGTGATCGAGGAGCCGGGGGTGCGCTTGCCGAAGACGAACGGGCCGGTGCCGACCAGCTGCTTGCCCGCGACGGCGTCCTCGACGGTGGCCGAGTCCGTGATGATCATGAACTCGAAGAGGTCGAAGAGGTTGCTGACCGGGTGGGCGAGGGTGAGGGTCAGCTCGTGGTCGCCGTTCTTGGTGAACTCGGTGACAGTGGCCGCCGTGGTCCTCAACTGGGCCGAACGGACCGGGTTCTGAAGGTTCTTGACGGCGAAGATGACGTCGTCGGCGGTGAACTTGCGGCCGTTGTGGAAGGTGACGTCCTCGCGGAGCTTGAAGGTGACGGCCTTGCCGTCGGCGGCGAGCTGCCAGGAGGTGGCCAGCTCGGGCTGCGGCTTGAGCTGGTCGTCGTAGCGGGTCAGGGTGTTGAAGACCAGGCGCTGCACCAGGGTGTTGGCGCTCTGGGCGAAGAGCAGGCTCGGGGTGAAGTCGATGGTGGTGGCGATGGCGAGGGTGCCGCCGCGGCGCGGCCCCCCGGATGGGGCGGCGGCGGTGCTCGCGCTCTCGGCCGCCGAGCGGCAGGCCGCCAGCGAGAGCAGGCCGGCCGCGGCGACGGAGCCGCGCAGGAGGGAGCGGCGGGAGAGCGTGGTCATCGTTCGGCGTCCTTCGTGGGGGCGGTGATTCGGTTTCTTTGGCGGTGAAAGTAACGACGGCAGCCGTGTCGGCACTGCGACTGCCGTCGTCACGGCGTCAGGACCTTTGCGGGGCTCAGGACTTGAGCGCGGCCGCCTCGAGCTGCTCGGCGGGGACCAGGCCGGCCACGGCCGGCGGGTCGGCCGGCTCCAGCAGGCGGCTCGGCACGCCGTCCGGGCCGACCGGCAGGTCGCCGTCCAGGGTGATCCGGCGGACCAGGCGCGGCTCGTCGCCGTAGTCGTTGACGGCGTAGTGCTGGGTGGCGCGGTTGTCCCAGATCACCACGTCGCCGACCGACCAGTCCCAGCGGACGGTGTTCTCCAGACGCTCGACGTAGCGCTGGAAGAGCGTGATCAGCGCCCGGCTGTCGGCGCCCGAGACGCCCACGATCTTCTGCGCGAAGGCGCCCAGCAGCAGCGTCTTCTCCCCCGTCACCGGGTGCACCCGCACCAGCGGGTGCTCGGTCTTGAAGGCGGTGGAGACGAAGACCGAACGGAACAGCTCGGCGACCTCCTTGTTCTCCGCCAGCTCCGGGGTGAGCGCCAGCGAGGCCGCGTAGTCGTAGTCATTGGTGTGGACGGCCCGCAGGCTCTCGGCCAGCGCCTTCAGCGGGGCGG
Source organism: Kitasatospora sp. NPDC088742 (assembly GCF_055584905.1). Classification (NCBI taxonomy): domain Bacteria; kingdom Bacillati; phylum Actinomycetota; class Actinomycetes; order Kitasatosporales; family Streptomycetaceae; genus Kitasatospora; species Kitasatospora sp. NPDC088742. Next base: position 328,167 of record NZ_JBVJLD010000002.1, read on the forward strand.
GCAGGTCCTCGTACGCGGCCACCGTGTTGGCCCAGACGGTGGAGCCGCCGGCCGGGGGCAGCTCCAGCGAGCGCAGGATGGAGGCCTTCGGGTAGGACGGCACGAAGGTCACGTCGGTGTGCCAGTTGTTGGCCCGCACGCCCTTGGTGGCGTCCAGCTCGAATATGTACCGGCCGTCCGCGCTGGGCACCGTCGGGTGGCCCACCGGCTGGCCCAACAGGCGGGCGAACGCCTCGTGCTGGGCGTCGTCCAGGTGCTGCTGGCCACGGAAGAAGAGCACCTTGTGCTCGTACAGCGCGGCCTCGATCGCGGCCACCGTCTCGGCGGGCAGGTCGCCGCCGAGCGTGACGTCGTGGACGATCGCGCCAATCCGGCCGGCGGCCGGGGTGAGGTTCAGCTGGGTGGAGACGGCAGTGGTCATGACGGTCCCTCGGCTTCTCATGAAAGGGGGTGCGGTGAAAGGGGTGCGGTGAAAGGGGATGCGGGGCACGGCGGACAGCGCACGGCGCGGGCCGACGGCGGAGAAACGTGACGGAGCGTGGAGAACTGGCGCGCCGGGGCGTCAGCGGGAACAGCGGCAGCAGCGACAGGAACAGGGGGCGGACAGGGCACGGCACGTGCGGATGGTCATCGCTCCTCCTTCGTTCGCTCGAACTGCGGCTCGGTTGCTGGGCATCATCGTGGTGACCGCGAGGCGGTCTGTCAAACACCATCTCGCCTGGTGGGAGCGGGTGTTGCGGCTTCGTTGCACCGTGTTGCGGCGGATGGCGGGACCCGGCGGGGCTTGTCCTTTCTTCTGTTGCGGGATTAACTTTCTCAACGAAATTAACTCTGACTCGACGGGAGGCAGCCCCCACGATGACCACCCCGACCCGGAACAACGCCGCCACCGTGGTGCGGACCGTGCTCGCCCACGGCCCGATCCCCCGCCACCGGATCGCCGAACTCACCGGCCTCTCCGCCGGCACCGTCTCCCGGCTCACCGGCCGACTCGCGGGCAGCGGCCAACTCGTCGAACTGGAGCCGGAGTTGGGCCCGAGCGCGACCGGACGGCCGCGGATCCCGCTGGACCTCCCGGTCGACGAGACCGCCGTGGCCGGGGTGCACATCGGAGTGCTGCGCACCACCCTGGGCCTGGTCGACCTGCGCGGCGGGGTGCTGGCCCAGTGGGCCGTCCCGCGCGGCTCCACCGACCCGCGCGAACTGGTCGGCGAACTGGCCGAGGCGCTGGCCGACCTGACGGCCTGGCAGTCCCACCGGCGGCTGCTCGGCATCGGCGTCTCCACCGGCGGCTGGGTCGACACCGAGGCCGGGACGGTGGTCGAACACGGCCCGCTCGGCTGGCGCGACGTCCCGCTGCGCGCCGAACTCACCGAACGGCTCGACCCGCCGGTCCGGCTGGACGGCCTGGTCCGCGCGCTCGCCCTGGCCGAGGGCTGGTACGGCGCCGGACAGCAGGCCGAGAGCCTGCTCGAACTCTTCGTCGGCAACGTGGTCGGCGCCGCCTTCACCGTCGGCCGCCGCATCCACCGCGGCCCGCGCTCGGCCGCCGGCGGCATCGCCCACCTGCGGCTGCCGGGCGTGGAGGGCGTGCCGTGCGAGTGCGGTGCCTCGGACTGTTTACAGGCCGCGATCGCCGACAGCTCGGTGCTCCAACTCGCCCGTTCCCAGGGCCTGGTGGGCCCGGATGCGCTCCTCGAGGACCTGGTCCGGCTGGCCCGCGACGGGCACCTCGGGGCGATCCGGCTGCTCCGCACCCGGGCCCGCTGGGTCGGCCGCGCGGCGGCCGTCCTGCTCGACCTGGTCAACCCCGAGCTGCTGGTCCTGTCCGGCGGCCCGCTGCACACCCCCGAGTACCTCCCGGACGTCCGCGCCGAGCTCGTCCGCCACAGCGCCCTCGGCCCGGCCGCGGCCGCCCGCCTGGCCCCGTCCGGCCTGGGTGACCACTCGCTGGTGCTCGCCTCCGCCGCGGTCTTCCTGAACTCCTGGTTCTCCGACCCGCTCTCCCACTCCCCGACCTGAGAGGCCCCCGTGCTCACCATCGAACTGCTCCGCGCCCGGGTGTCGGCCCGGACCTCCTGGGACGTGGTGCGGGTGCGGGGCTCGGACGGCGCGTACGGGCTCGGCGAGTGGTCCGACGCCGGGCCCGGCACCGGCGCGGCCTGGGCATGCGTCCGCGCCCTGCTCGCCGAGGGCGCTTCGGGCCCCGACGCGCTGGCACTCCTCGACCAACTCGCCTCCGGAGAACAGGCATTCGCCGTCCGAACGGTCCGCGGCGGACTGGAGCAGGCCCTCGCCGACCTGGCCGCGCGGCGGGCCGGGGTGCCGCTCTGGCGGTGGCTCGGCGGCCAGGAGGCCCGGCCGGTGCGGCGGTACGCCAACCTGAACCGGGCGCTGCGCCGCCGCTCCGCCGAGGAGTTCGCCGAGGTCGCGGCCGCCGCCGTGGCCGCCGGGTACACCGCGCTCAAGTGCGCGCCGTTCGACGGCCTGCCGGCCGGGGAGCGGCTGCGCGGCGGCCTGGCCCGGGCCCGGGCGGTGCGGGCGGCGGCCCCGCGCGCGGAGCTGATGGTCGACACCCACTCCCTGCTGACCGTCGACCAGGTCCTCTCCGTCGCACCGCAGTTGCGAGCGCTCGAACTCCGCTGGCTGGAGGACGCGGCCCCGCTCGACGACCTCACCGCCGTCCACGCGGCGGGCATCGCCCCGCTCGCCGGCGGCGAGTTCGCCACCACCGCGGCCGAGGTCCGCCCCGCCCTGAACGACGGGCTGGCCTGGCTGCTGCCGGACGTCAAGCACGCCGGCGGACTCGCCGCCGCCCGGGCCCTGGCCGGGGCGGCGCTCGCCGCCGGGGCCGGGGTCTCGCTGCACAGCCCCTCCGGCCCGGTGGCCACCGCCGCCGGGCTGCACCTGGCGGTGGCCCTCGGCCCCTCCGTGGAGAGCGAGTTCGCCTTCGGCGAGGCCACCTGGCGGCGCCACGCCGTCCACCCCGCCGAGAGCCCGGACGGCCCCTGGCTCACCCTCCCCGAGGGCCCCGGCCTCGGCCTGGACCTCACCCCCGGCCACTGGCACGCCCTGCCCGCCGGCTGACCGTCGGACCCGTGCACCGGGACACCCCGGCGGCCGGCCCTCACTCCAGCCAACCGACCTAACGAACAGAGGAGTTCACCACCGTGCAGCTTGACGGCCGGATCGCCATCGTCACCGGCGCCGCCCACGGAATCGGCGCCGCCGTGACCGCCGAACTCGCCGGCCGGGGCGCCCTGGTGGTCGCCGTCGACCTGGCCCCGGTGGCCCCGGCCGACCGCGTCACCGCCGTCCGGGGCGACGTCACCGACCCCGCCACCCTCACCGCCGCGCTGGCCGCCGCCGCGTCCCTCGGCGGCCCCGCCCGGATCCTGGTGCAGGGGGCGTTCGCCGGCACCCCGACCCCGCTCGACCAACAGGACGACGGGAGTTGGGACACCATGCTGCACACCGTGCTGACCGCCGCCCGCCGCTTCGACACCGCCTTCCTGCACGCGCTCCCGCCCGGCACCCCCGCCTCGATCGTGCACCTCGCCTCGCCGCACGCCCACGGCGCCGTCCCCGGCTTCGCCGCGTACGCGGCCGCCAAGGCCGGGCTGCTGGCGCTCACCCGGGCGGTGGCCGTCGAGTGGGGCGGGCGCGGGGTGCGGTGCAACGCGGTGGCACCCGGCTTCGTGCCGGTGGAGCGGAACCGGCACGTGTGGAGCGATCCGCAGCTCGGCCCGGCCCTGCTGCGCGCCAACCCGCTCGGCCGCCACGGCACCGCCGCCGAAGTCGCCCGCGCCGTGGCCTTCCTGGCCGGCGACGAGTCCTCCTTCGTCAACGGCACCTGCCTCGCCGTGGACGGCGGGGCGACCGCCATGCTCCCCGAGGCGCTGCTGCGCTGAGGGTCCGTCACCCATCGAGAGAGAGCCCCATGTCCGCCACCCAGGAGGGCGAGTGTCCCGCCGCCGCAGCCTCCGGCTGCTCACCGCCGCCCTCGCCCTCGCCCTGCCCCTGACCCTGGCCGCCCCCGCAGCGGCCGATCCTGCCCCGGTCACCGCCTACCTGGACTGCTCCGCCGCCACCAACGGCACCGGCACCGAGGCCTCCCCCTACAACACCCTCGCCGCCGTCAACTCCCTGACTCTGACGCCCGGCAGCGCGATCCGCCTCAAGCGCGGCGCCACCTGCCGCGGCACCCTGGCCCCGGCCGGCTCCGGCACCGCCGCCGCCCCCGTCACCGTGGACGCCTACGGCACCGGCCCGCTCCCCGCCGTCAACGCCGACGGCGCCGCCCAGGCGGTGCTGCTCTCCGACCAGGCGTACGTCGAGGTCCGCAACCTCGACCTGAGCGCCCCCGGCGACAACACCACCACCCGGCGCGGCGTGTACGTCCGGGCCACCGACGCCGGCACCCTGCCCGGCATCGTGCTCCAGGGCCTGGACGTCCACGACGTGCGCGGCAGGCTGCCCGCCGTCACCGGGGCCGGCGCGGGCACCGGCAAGTACGCCGACGCCTCCGGCGGCATCGTGGTGGAGGCCAGGGGGACCGGTAGGCCGACCGCTTTCGCCGGGCTCCGGATCCTCGACAACCGGATCCACGCGGTGGACCGCCAGGGCATCTACACCTGGTCCAACTGGTGCCGCAACCCCCGGCTGGCCGCGTTCTGGAACAGCCTCTGCTCGGCCCCCTGGGCCCCGTCCACCGGCCTGGAGATCCGGGGCAACCGGCTCTGGGACATCGGCGGGGACGGCATCGCCCCGATGACCGGGCAGCAGACCCTGGTGGAGCGCAATCTGCTCCAGGGCTTCAACGTGCGCTCCGGCTCGCCCAACGCCGGTATGTGGACCGCGAATTCGGTGGACGTGACGTTCCAGTACAACGACACCTCGGGCGGCCGCACCACCAGTGACGGCATGGCCTACGACGTGGACCACTCCACCGACGGCGTGGTGTTCCAGTACAACTACTCGCACGACAACCAGGGCGGCTTCTTCCTGCTCTGCCCCTACGACACCCCGACCAGCAACTTCACCATCCACCACAACGTGTCGGTGAACGACCGGGCCCGCGGCTTCCAGATCTGCCCGGGCGCGCTGAAGAACGGTCAGATCCACCACAACACCATCTACCTGGCCGACGGCATCAGCCAGCAGATCGTCACCGAGGGGACGAACGCTACCCTCGACGTCCGCTTCGCCGACAACATCGTGGCAAGGCACGGGAGTTCGGGCACCGTGGGCTGGACACTCAACGACCCCGCCTTCAAGGTCGACCACAACGTGCTCTACGCCGTCCCGACCCCGGCCGGGGCGACCAACACCGTCACCGGCGCCCCGCTGCTCTCCGGCCGCGAGCTGGCCGACCCCTGGGGCTACCGCCTGCTGGCCGGCTCCTCCGCACTGGGCGCCGCGGGCGCCAACCTCGGCTGGTACCAAGGTGCTTCGGTCACCGCCCCCACCCTGGCCGCCCACTTCAACACCGACCCGGCCGGCTCCGCCCCCGCCGGGTGGACCGTCACCGGCCCGGCCGCCGGGGCGGTGGTCGGCGCCGACCCGGGCGGCGGCTACGGCAACTCCCTGCTGCTCACCCGGCAGTCCGCCGAGGTCAACGCCGTCCGCACCTTCCCCGCCGTCTCCGGCGAGACCCGGGTGGACCTGCGGGTCCGGGCCGGGCAGACCGGTGCCCCGCTCGGGGTGCACCTGCTGGACGCCGCCGGGGCGCCGGTGGCCCAGTTCAGCCTGGCGGCCAACGGCAGTGCCGCCCTGACGGACAACGGGAGTTGGGCCGACGCGCCGTTCGCCTACCCGCCGGGGGTCTGGCTCCGAATCGCCCTGCTGCTGCACCCGGGCACCGGGACGTACGACCTGCTGGTGGACGACGTGCCACTGGCCACCGCCCGGCTCACCGTCGGCGCCGGACCGGCCGACCGGTTCCGGCTTCGGGTGCAGCCGGGAACCGGCGCCGCCGCCTTCGCAGTTGACGATCCACTGGTCCAACCGCTCGACTGACCACCATCACCGGCCGCCCCGCACCCCACCGGTGCGGGGCGGCGCCCCCGCCTTTCCGAGGAGACCTGCATGCGTGCCGAACCCGCCGACAGCCACCGGCTCACCCTGGGCGAGGGCCCGCGCTGGGACGCCGACGCGAAGCGGCTGTACTGGCTCGGCATCCCCGACCAGGAGATCCGCTGGCTGGACCCGGCCACCGGCCACACCGACGGCCTGCGGCTGGACGTCACCCCGGGCTGCCTGGCGCCCGCCGGCCCGGACCATCTGCTGCTGGGCACCGAGCGGGGCTTCGAGACCCTCGACCTGGCCACCGGCGTGCCCGAGCTGACCACGCCCGTGGAGGCCGAGGACGCCGGCCGCCGGATGAACGACGGCGCCGTCGACCCGTTCGGCCGGATGGTGGCCGGCACCATGCTGCGCGCCGATCCGCGCACCGGCGGGCGGCTCCACCGGCGCGAACACGACGGTAGTGTCCGGCAGTTGCTCGACGGACTGGCCATCCCCAACGGCCTCGGCTGGCCGGAGCCGGACCGCTTCTGGCACATCGACAGCCCGACCCACCGGGCCACCCTCTACGAGTACCCCGAGCACGGCCCGCTCGGCGCCACGGTGCGCACCCTGGACCTCTCGGAGTACCAGGGCGAGCCCGACGGCCTGGCCCTGGACCCGGAGGGCAACCTCTGGATCGCCTTCTGGGGCGGCCACGCCGTGCACTGCTTCTCCCCCACCGGCACCCTGCTGGCCACCGTCGAGGTCTCCGTCCCGCGCGCCACCGCCTGCGCCTTCGACGACGCCGGCACCCTCTGGATCACCACCGCCACCACGGACGGACACCCGGACTCCGGCCGCCTGTTCCGCGCCGACGGGGTCCGCTAGGTCTTCGGCGGCAGGGGCGAGCGGGGCGGCTGCTGGGTGAGCGTCAGGGCCACCCGCTGCCAGAGCGGGTCGAGGGCCAGGGCGGACAGCTGCTGACCCGTCAGCAGCGGTGGGTTCGGATAGACCTCCAGGCCCTCGCCGGGGCCGGGGACGTTGCCGGCGCTGACGGTCACCATGGTGCCGTCGGGCCGGCGGACCGTGGCCCGCCAGTCCTGCATGTCGCCCACGCCCCCTGCGGGCAGGTGGAGCTGCAGGTGCCCGCCGTCCGGCAGGTCGGTGTCGGTGCAGTCCGGGATCGCGCAGCGGGCGGCGTTGAGCGGACCGGTGGACGGGCGGTCGATGTCGACCCTGACGCTGCCGGTGGCCCCGCCCTGGCGGACCTGCCACGCGACGTACCACTGGTACGGCTGACGCACCAACTCCCGCGACGTACCGGTGCTCAGACCGGCCGGGAGCCGGGTGCGCAGCGCCTCCAGCAGCTCCGCTGTCGTGAGCGGCAGCGGAGCGGCGGAGCTCGCGGCCGGGCTCGGCGGCGGCGCCGGCGCCGGTGAACTGGCGACGGCCGGCGGCACCACGGCGGTGCCGCCCCCGGCCGCGGGCAGCAGGGTGAACACCCCCGCGAGCACCGCGCCGACCCCCACCGCCGCCGTGACGACCCGGGTCGCGGCGCGCAGCCGCCGGGCGCGGCGGCCCCGGTGCAGCAGCTCGGCCACCGGCACCGGGCCGCAGGCCTCCTGACGGCCCGCCAGTTCGCGCAGGCCCTCGGCCACCCGCTGCTCGTCCTGCACGTTCATCGGGTGGCCTCCTGGTGCTCGTACGAGGTGGGGTGCAGGGTGGTCCGCAGCCGGGCCATCGCCCGGCTGTTCTGGCTCTTCACGGTGCCGACCGAGCAGCCCAGCGCGGCGGCGGTGTCCTTCTCCGACAAGTCCTCGACGTGACGCAGCACCACCACCGCCCGCTGCCGCTCGGGCAGTTCGAGCAGCGCCCGGCGCAGCTCCTCGGTCTCCTCCGGGAGGGTCACCGGGGCGGCCCCGTCCGGGGGCGCGTCGGTGAGCAGTTCGCGGCGGCGGCGCCGCCACCAGCTGATGTGGCCGTTGGCCAGCATCCGGCGCAGGTAGGCGTGCGGGTCGTCGGTGGCGGCGCGGCGCCAGCGGACGTACAGCTTGACCAGGCAGTCCTGGAGCAGCTCCTCGGCGCGGTGGCGGTCGCCGGTGATCAGCGTCGCGGTGCGCAGGTGCCGGTGCCAGGCGGCCTCGACGAAGGCCGCGTAGGCGGCGTCCTCGGATTCTCGACTCACGACGGACAGACGCGGCGGGGCCGGTGAAAGGTTGTCAGCTCGTACGACCGGATTCCGCGCGGCCTCCGAGCCGGTTGCCGGCCAGCACCAGGGCGGCGCCGACGGCGAGGAAGGCGACGGTGATCAGCACCGAGGCGACGGCGACCCGGGCGTAGCCGCCGTGCCGGCCCGGGTCCAGGAAGGGGTACGGGTACCAGTCGGTGACGCGTCCCCGGATGAGCGTGTAGGGGAGGTAGAGCAGCGGGAAGAGCAGCCAGCGCAGCGCGCGGTGGTACTCGATCCGGCGGTGCGGCGGGTCGATGAGCCAGTCCGCCAGGACCACCACCGGCATGACGCGGTGGAGCACGTCGTTCACCCAGGGCAGGGTCAGGCCGAGCCCGAGGCCCTGGAGGGCGACCAGGTAGACCAGGCCGGTGATCACCAGGTAGAGCACGGCGGCCCCGCGCAGCAGGTCGGGCACCCGCCCCCGGCCGCGCAGGCCCTGGACGCCGCCCACCACGAACACCCCGGCCCCCAGCACGTTGCTGAGGATGGTGAAGTAGCTGAAGAAGTTGCCGACGGAACCGCCCTGGGTGCCCAGCCGGTACAGCTGGAATCCCAGGGCGGTGACCGTCAGCAGGCCGAAGGCCAGCCGCAGCCCGTTGAGCACCCGGTCCGGCACGGGGCACCACCTCTCGCTCGCGACGACTCACATCATCGCGGGCGTGACGCCACGTCAGGCGCTGCCCCGGCCGGTGTGTCGTGCTCCGGCGGGGCGTCAGGCGTGGGTGCCGCCGTCCACCCGGACCTCGGTGCCGGTGACGAAGGCGCCGTCGTCCGAGGCCAGCATGGCGATCACGCCGGCCACCGTCTCCGGACCGGCGAAGTTGTAGGCGTTGCCGGACCGCAGCGCCGGGGTGAGCTTGGCGTAGAGCGACATGTCGGCGTCGGCGGGCAGGCCGGGGCCGCGGTTCTGGCCGCTGCTGCCGGAGGCATCGGTCATGCCGCTGCTGATCGAGCCGGGCGCGACCGAGACCGCGCGCAGGCCCTGCTTGGCGTACTCGACGGCGATGGCGTGGGTGAAGGACTGCACGCCGCCCTTGCTGGCCGCGTAGGCGGACATGTACGGGTGGGCGAAGGTGGCCGAGGTGGAGCTGAAGTTGACCACCACGCCGCGGCCGGAGGCCAGCAGCTCGGGCAGTGCCTCACGGGTCATCAGGAAGGTGCCGGTGAGGTTGACCCGCAGCACCGTGTTCCACAGGTCGAGGCCGGTGCGGTCGGTGTGCTCGGAGCGCAGGATGCCGGCCGCGTTGACCAGCACGTCGAGCCCGCCGAGCAGGCCGGTCGCGCGGGCCACGCCGGCCACCACGGAGGCCTCGTCGCCGATGTCCACGGTGAGGGTGGTGAGGCGGGCGGCGGTGCCGTCGGCGTCGGCCAGCTCGCGGGTGGCGGCCAGGCCGGGCTCGGCGATGTCGGCGCCGACCACGGTGCCGCCCTCGGCCAGGACGCGGCGGACGGTGGCCTGGCCGATGCCCGAGCCCGCGCCGGTGATCAGTACGCGGCGGCCGTCGAAGCGGTTCATGGTGCTCTCCTGCTGGGTTGTGCCGGATCTCGGGTTTCACGGTACGCCTGGATGGCACGTTGTGCCAACAGAGCACGATGCGCCTCAACGGCCGGTCGTGCACCGTGACCCACTAGACTCGGAGCGTGTCCGACCAACGCCCTTCCCTGACCGAGCGCCGCAAGGCCGCCACCCAGCAGGAGATCGCGCTCGCGGCCGCCCGCCTGTTCGCCGAGCACGGCGCGGCCGGGTGCACCGCCGAGGCAATCGCCCGGGCCGCCGGGGTCTCGCTGCGCACCTTCTACCGCTACTTCCGCACCAAGGAGGACGCCGTCGCCCCGCTGCTGGCCGGCGGCGTCCGGCACTGGATCAGCGAACTGGCGCTCAGCCCACCGGAGTTGACGCTCCCCCAGGCGCTGGAGCGGTCCGCCCGGCGGGCCATGGCCCCCTCCGCGGACTTCCCGCCCGAGGTGCTCGGCTGGGTCCGCGGCCTGCTCCGGCTGACCCCGGCCGAGCCCGACCTGCTGGCGGTCTGGCACCGGGTGCACCACGAGTCCGAACTGGCCCTGGTCCCCGTCCTCACCACCCTCGCGGCCCCCGGCACCGACCCCCTCGAACTGCGCCTGGCGGCCGCCGCCGCCAACACCGCGATGCGGGTCGCCACCGAGACCTGGGCCGCCGAGGACACCCCGCCGGAGCAGGCCGCCGAACTGGCCGCCCGCTGCGTCCGCGAACTGACCGCCGGGCTGCGCCTCTGGTCCTGACCGGCCCCGGCCCATCGAACCGGCTCGTCGGACCGGCCCGTCAGACCGGCACGATCGCCACCGGGCAGTGCGCGTGGTGCAGGACGGCGTGCGCGGCGGTGCTCAGCCGCAGGCCCAGCCGCGGGGCCGGGGCGTGACGGGGCATCACCACCAGGGCCGCGTCGGCGGAGGCGTCGACCAGGGTGGCGGCGGTGGGGCCGGCGAAGTCCTCGGCCTCCAGGTCGAGCCCCGGGTACTCGGCGCGGACCGGGTCCACCGTGCGGCGCAGCAGCTGGCGGTGCAGGTCGGACTCCTCGCCGAGCTCGTCCACCATCGGGGCGGCGTGCGCCACGTCGGCCACCACCGGGGACCAGGTGTGCAGGACCCGCAGCGGGAGCCCGGCCAGCTCGGCCTCCCGGGCGGCGAAGCGGACCGCCTCGGCGTCCCGCTCCTCCCGGACCGAGACCAGCACCTGGCTCCCCGCGCCCACCCGGCCCCGGACCACCACCACGGGGCACCCGGCGTGGGCGCAGACCCGCAGGCTGACCGAGCCGAGCAGCAACGAGGCGAAGCCGCCGTGGCCCCGGGTGCCGACCACGGCCAGCTCGGCGTGCTCGGCGGCGGTCACCACGGCGGCCGCCGGGTCCTTGGGCACCACGTCGCCGGTCGGCCGGAGTGCGGGGTGGGCGGCGCCGAGCTCGGCCAACGCCCGGTCCAGGACGTCCTGGCCGTTCTGCAGGATCAGGTCGGTGAGGGCGGCGCCGGAGCGGGGCGGGACGGTGATGGTGCCGGTCTCGACCGCGTGCACCAGGTGCAGCGAGCACTCCCGCCGCTCGGCCTCCCGGGCCGCCCACTCCGCGGCGGCGGCCGCGTGCGCCGAGCCGTCCACCCCGACCACCACGCCCGCTGGGGGTCTGATGTCCATGACCGCCTCCGGAGGGTCCGCTGCCCCTGTCTCCAGCATGCGCTCGCGGCACGCGAAGGGCCCCCGCCGTCGTGGGGCGGGGGCCCTTCAGGGCAGCTGGGTCAGGCCTTGGACTGCTCCCACTCGGTGCGGTAGTCGAGGAAGATCTGGCGCAGGTGGTGGCCGATCTTGAGGTAGTCGAGGTCGTCGAGGTTGGCGAGGGAGACCCGGACGGACCACTCGGGGCCGTCGAAGCCGCCGCCGTTGAGAAGGACGACGCCGGTCTGTTCGGCTAGGCGGAAGAGCGGCTCGGTGGGTTCGTAGTTCTTCAACAGGAACTCGGCGAACTCCGGCCCGGCCACCCGCTCGGCCTCCGCCTGGAGGTCCAACTCGATGTAGTACCCGGCGCGTTGGGAGTCCTCGGCGATCTTCATCTCGGAGCCCTCGAGCAGCAGCGCGAGGCGCTGGTGCACGATCGCCTGGATCTTGGCCTTGTAGGCCTGGCCCTCCGGGAGCAGGTCGAAGAGCGAGAACAGGGTCATCTGGACCTGCTGCGGCAGCGAGAGCCCGGCGGTGTGGTTGAGCGCCACCTGCCGGGAGTCGGCGACCAGGCGGTCGATGAAGCGGATCTTCTCCGGCTCCAGGGTGAGGGTGCCGTACCGCTTGGCGAGGCGGGCCTTCTCCTCGGCCGGGAGCTTGGCGAGCATCTCGTCGATGACGTTGTCCCGATGCAGGCCGATCACGCCGAGGCGGTGGCCGGTGCAGCCGTAGTGCTTGGAGTAGGAGTACACCAGCAGGGAGTTGCGCGGCAGGTCGGCGGCGATGGTGCGGAAGCCGTTGACGAAGGTGCCGTAGACGTCGTCGGTGACGATCAGCAGGTTGGGGTTCTTGGTCGCGACGATCTGCTTGATCTGGTCGGCGACCCGCTGGGAGAGCGCGAGCGAGGGCGGGTTGGAGGGGTTGACCAGGCAGACCAGCTTGACCGCCGGGTCCTCCAGCTTGGCCACCTCCTCGGTCGGGTAGCGCCAGCCGCGCACCCCCGTCTCGGCGAAGTTCGACGCCTCCACCTTGACCACCTCGAAGTCGAAGGTGTCGAGTTCGGCGATCTCGATGTACGGGGTGAAGACCGGGACCATCAGGGCGATCTTGTCGCCCTTCTTGAGGATCCCGTTCTTCATCAGCGAGTCGAAGATGTAGCACATCGCGGCCGTGCCGCCCTCGGTGGCGAACAGGTCCAGCCGGTCGGCCGGCTGCTTGTTCTGCATCAGCTCCTGGTGCAGGTAGCCGCGGACGATCTGCTCGGCGTTGACCAGCATCCGGTCCGGCACCGGGTAGTTGTCACCGATCGAGGAGTCGGCCAGCTCATGGATGAACTCCTCCCGGTCCAGGCCGAAGCGGTCCACGGCCAGGCCGATCGAGGCGGTCAGCATCTCGATGCCGGGCAGTTCGGGGTGCGAGCGGGCGAAGCGGTCGTACCGTTCGGCGATCCCGTGCTTCTCCGGCATCCCGCCGAGGTTGTCGGCGGTCCACACCCGGCGGCTCTCGGAGAGCGCGAAGTGACCGAGCGCCAGGTACGCCTCACGCGGGCCGGTGGCGATCCAGTTCGGGTTCCCCCGGCCCGCGTTGAGCATGTGCGAGGTGGACTTGCCCTTCTGGCCCGGCTGGTCGGCCTGGTACGCCTGGGCGAGCCGGATGAACTCGCCCTTCAGCTCGAACGGGCTCAGCTTGGACAGCCGCTGGATCTCCTCGCGGCTGATCGAGGGCTTGCTCATGTACGTGCTCTCCTAACCGAGCAGGGCGACGATGATGGCGCCCCAGATGGTCAGCAGGACGTTGCCTGCCGCGTACGGGATGGTGTAACCGAGCGTCGGGATCTGGGACTTGGACTCTTCGTTGATGGCTCCGATCGCGGCCGTGGTGGTCTGCGCGCCGGCCACCACGCCCATCAGGATCGGGGTGCGGATCTTGAAGACGAAGTGGCCGACCAGGACGCCGACGACCAGCGGGATCACCGTGGCCACCGCGCCCCACAGCAGCAGGCCCCAACCCGCCTGGGAGAGACCGCTGCTGAAGCTGGGTCCGGCGTTGATGCCGACGATGGCGACGAAAGCGCACAGGCCGAAGGTGTCCATGAACCACTGGGCGCCGGGCGGCACATTGCCGTAGGTGGGGTAGCGGCCGCGGATCCAGCCGAAGACCAGGCCCATGATCAGGGCACCGCCCGAGGTGGAGAGCGAGATCGGCACGCCCCCGGCGGTGAGCGCCGGGATGCCGATGCAGCCGCCGAGGAAGATGCCCAGGCCCACCCAGATCATGTCGGTGGCGAAGCTGGTCGGCACCGGCTTGCCGATCGCCGCGGTGGCCGGGTCGACCAGCCGCTTGGGGCCGGTCAGCACCAGGGTGTCGCCGCGCTCGACCTCGGTGGAGAGCCGGTACGGGAACTCGGCCCCGGACCGGTAGATCTTGTCCACGAAGACACCGGTCATGAAGGGCTCGCGGCGCAGCTGGGCCACCGTCTTGCCGAGGTGCTCCTTGTTGGAGGCGACCACGTGCAGGTGCTCGGTCTGGTAGCTGAGCAGGCCCGCGTCGTCGGTCTCCGGGCCGATGTGGCGGACGGGGTCGAAGTCCACCAGATCGTGCCGGAGCGCGGAGACCGCGATCGAGTCGCCCTGTTGGAGGACGGTCTGCTGGGTGTGGTCGAGGATTTCGCCGTCCCGGCGCACCCGGGTGATGTAGATCCGGCGGCCCTGCTCCTTCTGCTGCGCCTCGATGTCGTCGATGGTCCGGCCGACCAGGCCGTTCCCGGCGACGACGAAGGCGCGGAGCACGACCTCGTAGTAGCCCTCGGCCAGGTCGGGGTTGGACTCCGGGGCGTCCAGCTCGACGGCCAGCTGCCGGGAGTCCTCGGCCAGGTTGCTCTTCAGCAACCGGGGCGCGATGTTCGCCAGCAGGATGGCACACAGGATGGTGCCGAGCGGGTAGGTGACGGCGTACCCGACCGGCACCAGGTTCTGCTCGGCGGTGATCTGGTCCGGCGTCAGGCCCTGGATGTTGGCGATGGCGTCCTGGGCGACGCCGATCACCGCGGACTGGGTGAGCGCGCCGCCCAGCAGGCCGGCGCCCAGGCCCGGGCCGTAGCCGAGCATCTCGTCGAAGGCCCAGCAGACCAGCAGACCGGTGACGCAGACCACCACCGCCACCGAGACCTGCGGCAGGCCGTCCTTCTTCAGCCCGCGGAAGAACTGCGGGCCGACCTTGTAGCCCAGCGCGAACAGGAACATGATGAAGAACACCGACTTCACCGTGCCGTTCACGCTGACCTCGGTGACCCAGCCGGTGAACAGCCCGGCGATCAGACAGCCCGTCACGGCGCCCAGCCCGATGGCCTTGTAGCGGATCTTGCCGACCAGGAAGCCGATGGCGATGGTCAGAAAAATCAGGAGCTCTGGATACGGTTTGAAGACGTGGTCTGTGATCCAGTCCATCGTGGTCCTCGCGCTCCTTCGTCAGAGGCCGATGATGCCGACCAGCACGGGGCCGGTGAGCGGTAGCAGGAAGTTCGAGATGGTGTAGGTGATCGTGTAGCCGAGCATCGGCACGCTGCTCTGCGCGACGTTGCTGACGGCGGTGATCGCGGGCGTGGAGCACTGCTGGCCGGCGATGGCGCCGATCAGGATCGGCTTCTCGATCTTCAGCAGCTTCCGGCCGACGAAGAAGGAGAGGAAGGCCGGGATCAGCACCATCAGGATCCCGGCGGCCGGGAGCAGCACCGGGTACTGCTTGAGCAGCGGGCCGGCGTCCGGGCCGGCCGCCAGGCCGGTGACGGCGATGAAGACGGCCAGGCCCAGGTCCTTGGCGGTCTGCGCGGCCACCGGCGGGTAGGCGCCGAAGGTCGGGCGCTGGGCCCGGAGCCAGCCGAAGAACAGGCCGGCGATCAGGCAGCCGCCACCGGTGCCGAGGGCGAGGTTGACGTCCCCGGCGTGGATGGTGATCATGCCGAGCAGCACGCCGAGGCAGATGCCGAGGCTGATGTAGATGTAGTCGGCGGTGTCCTGACGGACTGTCGCGCCCACCTTCGCGGCGAACTTCTCCACCTTGGCGCGGGCGCCGATCACGGTCAGGGTGTCGCCCTGGTGCAGCTCGGTCTCGCCGACGGCCGGCAGGTGGTGGTCCACCCGCTGGATGTCGGTCAGGTAGACCCCGCCGACCACCTCCGGCTCGCTGGTGCGCAGCTGGTTGACGGTCCGTCCGTTCAGCTCCTTGCGGGTGACGACCACCTCGCGCACCGCCAGCGGGCTGTCCAGCCCGGGCACGCCCGAAGTCTCCGGGCCGAGCTCGTGCCCGGCGTCCATCACGGCGGCGCGGGCGCCGACCACCAGGACGCGGTCCCCGCGCTTGAGCACCAGTCCGGGCTCGACAGTGAGCACATGCCCGCCGCGCTTGACGCCCTCGATCGAGACCAGGTGGTTCTCCGCCGCCTCGAAGGCGCCGACCCGGCTGCCCTCGCCTTGGGAGACCAGGTAGGTGCGGCCGACCAGGGGCGGCAGCGCGGCCTGCTCGCCGGCCTCCGGACCGGCGTCGCCGCCGCGCATCTTCTCCCAGATCTCACGGCTGGCGTCGGCCAGGTTGATCCGCATCAGCATCGGGAAGATCTGGCTGGTCAGCATGACGATGGTGACCAGGCCGAACAGGTAGCAGACCGAGTAGGCGGTGGCCACGTGCGCCTGGAGCTCCTGGGACTGGTCCGGGGTGATCCCGGCCAGCTTGGAGATCGCCTCCTGCGCGGTGCCGACCACGGCCGACTCGGTCGCGGCCCCGGCCAGGATGCCGGAGGCGGTGCCGACGTCCAGGTCGAAGCCGGTGGCGAAGCCGATCGCCATCAGGATCACCACGCCCGCCTCCAGCACCGAGAGCACGCCGAAGCGCAGGCCCTTGGCGTTGAGGTTGGCGACGAACTGCGGGCCGGCCATGTAACCGAGCGAGAAGATGAAGAGCGCGAAGGCCACGTTCTTCACGTCGGCGCTGACGGAGACCTTCTGGGCGCCGATCAGCATCGAGACGATCAGGGTGCCGCAGATCCCGCCGAGCTGGATCGGGCCGACCCTCAGCTTGCCGATCAGGTAGCCGAGGGCGAGGCAGACGAAGAGCGCGAGGACGGCGTTCTCCCGGAGCAGGCTCAACTCCGGCACCCCCGTTCTGACGGGGGTTCAGACCAAGGTCGGATCATGACTGCGATTAGATCCTAATTGTCAGCTTCTGTCCGTTCTTGACACTCCGTTCGGACGAGTCGGCACGTGGAGCTCTTGGAGAGCGGCCACGAACCACCCCAAGTGAGCTCCAAGTCGCGTACCCCAGGCTGGCCCTGACTGATCCTCCGGACCGCCGAAAGGCTCCTGCGATGTCCTCACTCCTCGGCCGCCTGGGCGGCGCCGCCGCCGCCAGACCCTGGCGCACCCTGCTCGGCTGGCTCCTGCTGCTCGCCGTCGCCCTCACCCTGGCCGGCACCCTCGGCGGCGAGCCGCGCGAGGACTACCGGGTGCCCGGCACCCGCTCCACGGCCGGCGCCGACCTGCTGCGCGAGCGCTTCCCCGAGCTCTCCGGCGCGAGCGCCCGGGTGGTCGTCCACGACCGGGGCGGGCGGGCCGTCCCCGGGCAGCCGCTGGCCGAGCTGCGCGAACGGCTGGCCTCCCTCCCGCACGCCGCCTCGGCCGGGGCCCCGGTGCTCTCCGCCGACGGCGCCACCGCGCTGATCCAGGTCGACTACTCCGTCCCGGTCACCGACTTCAAGGGCTCCGAGGGGCTGGACGCGCTGCGCTCCGCCGCCGCCCCCACCGAGGCGGCCGGGCTCCAGGTCGCCTTCGGCGGCCAGCTGCCGGAGAACTTCTCCGCACCCGACGGCACTGCCGAACTGGTCGGCGTGGTGGCCGCGTTGGTGATCCTGGTGGTGGCGCTCGGCACCCTGGTCTCGGCCGGGCTGCCGCTGCTGGTGGCGCTGGCCGGGCTGGGCCTGGGCACCGCGCTCACCACCCTGCTGTCCGCCGTCACCGACATCAGCGCCACCGCCCCGACGGTGGCCACCATGGTCGGCCTCGGCGTCGGCATCGACTACGCGCTGCTGCTGGTGAGCCGTCACGTCGAGGGCCTGCGGCGCGGCCTGACGCCCCGGCAGGCCGCCGCCGAGGCCACCGCCACCGCCGGGTCCTCGGTGGTGATCGCGGGCGCCACCGTACTGGTCTCGCTGCTCGGCCTGCGGCTTGCCGGGCTCTCCACCTACTCCTCCTTCGGCTACGCCACCTTCGTGGTGGTCGGCGCCGTCATGCTGGCTTCGCTCACCCTCGTCCCGGCGCTCTGCGCGCTGGCCGGGCCCCGGCTGCTGCGCAAGGCCGAACGGCTGGGGTGGAAGCCCGGGGTCGCCTTCGAGCGGCAGGGCTCCGGCACCCCCACCCGCACCGAACGCTGGGCCCGGCTGATCGGCCGCCGCCCGCTGGCCGGGGCGCTGGCCTCCCTGGTGGTGCTGCTCGCGCTGGCCGCGCCGATGCTCTCCATGCGCACCTGGCCGCAGGACGCCGGCAGCCAGGCCCCCGACCACACCACCCGCCAGGCCTACGACCTGACCGCCGCCGCCTTCGGCCCCGGCGCCAACGGCCCGCTGGTCGTCGCGGTCGACCTGCGCACCCTCCCCGCCTCCGAACTCCCCGCCCTGACCGCCGCGTTGAAGGCCGCCCCGGGCGTCGCCGCCGTCACCCCGGCGGTGGTCAACCGGGGCGGCGACGCCGCCGTGATCACCGTGCAGCCGACCACCGGGCCGCAGGACGTCAAGACCAAGGAGCTGCTGGACCGGCTGCGCGGCGGCGTGCTCCCGGCCGGGGCCGAGGCCACCGGCGTGGTCGCCGCCTTCGCGGACATCTCCGACCGGCTGGCCTCGCGCCTGTGGATCGTCGTGCCCTTCGTAGTGGCGCTCTCGTTGATCCTGCTCACCGTGCTGTTCCGCGCCCCGGTGCTGGCGGTCAAGGCCGCCGCGATGAACCTGCTCTCGGTGGCCGCCGCCTACGGCGTCACCACGGCCGTCTTCCAGACCGACCTCGGCGCGGAGCTGCTCGGCCTGCCGCACGCGGTGCCGGTCTCCAGCTGGGTGCCGATCCTGATGTTCACCGTGCTGTTCGGGCTCTCGATGGACTACGAGGTCTTCCTGCTGGCGCGGGTCCGCGAGGACTGGCTGGTCACCAAGGACGCCCACGGCAGCGTGGTCCGCGGCCTCTCCGCCACCGGACGGGTCATCACCAGCGCGGCCGCCATCATGGTCGCCGTCTTCACCGGCTTCGCCCTCGACCCCGACGTCACCGTCAAGATGATGGGCGTCGGCATGGCCGCCGCCGTCCTGGTCGACGCCACCGTCGTCCGCCTGGTCCTGGTCCCCGCCACCATGACCCTCCTCGGCCGCGCCAACTGGTGGCTCCCCCGCTGGCTCGACCGCCTGCTCCCCGAACTCAGGATCGAGCACGGCACCGACGAACCCGCCCCGGCCCCGCGCGAGCCGGTCACCGTCTGACGATCGGTCACGGCCGGGCCCGCCACGGGGGTGCGGGCCCGGCCTCCGCTCGTCACGCCTGCGGCGGGTGGAGCGGGCGCGGCGGCGGGATCGCGGGCAGGGGCGGGAGTTCCGGGCGGCGGAGCCAGGTGTCGAAGAGGGTGTCGAGGGGGCCTGGCGAGTAGCGGTCGGCGTGGGCCAGGAAGTCGGCGGTGGAGACCACGCCGTGGCGGTTCAGGACGGCCCAGTCCTGGACCAGGCGGAAGAAGGGCTGGTCGCCGACGGCGGCGCGGAGGGCGTGCAGGACGAGGCCGCCGCGCTGGTAGAGGCGGTCGTCGAACATCAAACGGCGGCCCGGGTCACCGAGCACCAGGTCCTGCGGCTGGCCGGCCAACAGGGCGTGGGCGGAGGCCGCGTGGGCGGCGGCGCTGCGGCCGCCGGAGTGCTCGGCCCAGAGCCACTCGGCGTACTTGGCGAAGCCCTCGTTCAGCCAGATGTGCCGCCAGTCGGCGATGGTGACGCTGTTGCCGAACCACTGGTGGGCCAGCTCGTGCGCGACGAGGCGCTCGGAGGCGCGCTGCCCGCCGAGGTGGTTGCGTCCGAAGGTGGCCAGGCCCTGGGCCTCGACCGGGACGTCCAGCTCCTCGTCGGCCACCACCACCGCGTACTCGCCGAAGGGGTAGGGGCCGAAGAGCTCCTCGAAGAGGTGCATCATCCGGGTCTGCCGGCCGAAGTCGGTGCCGAACTCCGGGAGCAGCCGGGGCGGCAGGTAGGCGGTCTGCGGGACGGAGCGGCGGGTCTGGCCCGGGTCGCCGCCCTCGACCAGCCGGACCGTCTCGTACAGGCCGACCGAGACCGAGACCAGGTAGCTGGAGGTCGGCGCGGCCTGCTCGTAGACCCAGGTGGTGGAGGAGGAGCGGCTGGTGCGGGCGAGCAGCCGGCCGGTCGCCACCACGGTGAACGGCGAGGCGGTGGTGATCGAGATCAGGTAGCTCGCCTTGTCGGCGGGGCGGTCGTTGCACGGGTACCAGGAGGAGGCGCCGATGGGCTGACTGGCCACCAGGGCACCCTCCGTCAGCTCCTCCCAGCCGAGCCCGCCCCAGGGGCTGCGCACCGGCTTGGGGTTGCCGGTGTAGTGCACCTCGACGGTGAAGGCGGCCCCGGCGGCCGGGGCCTTGGCCGGGCGGATCCGGAGCTTGCCGCCCCGGTGGGTGTAGCGGGCGGCCTTGCCGTCCACCAGCACCCGGCCGATCCGGAACTCGGCCAGGTCGAGGGCGAACTCGGCCAGCGCCGCGCCCCCGGCCACCGCGAGGATCCGGGCCGAGCCGCCGAGGCGGTTCGGCCCGGGGCGGTAGTCCAGCGTCAGCTCGTAGCGGTGCACCCGGTAGCGCGGGTCCCCGTGCTCGGGGAAGTACGGGTCGACGCCGCTGGGCGGCGTCTGCTTGGGACTCAACGCTTCGTACGCTCCTGCTCCAGACGCACCGTCAGGACTGCCAGGCCTCGATCGGATTGCCCAGCCAGCGGGTGTCCGCCGGCACCGACTCGGCCCGCATCACGAGCGAGGCCGGGCCCAGCGTGCTGCGCGCGCCGACCGAGCTGCCGGGCAGCACGATGCCGCCCGGACCCAGGGTGGCCCCCTCGTGGATGACCACACTATCCATCCGCATGATCCGGTCGTGGAAGAGGTGGGTCTGCACGACGCAGCCGCGGTTCACGGTGGCCCCGTCCCCGAGGGTGACCAGGTCCGCCTCGGGCAGCCAGTAGCTCTCGCACCAGACGCCCTTGCCGACCTTGGCGCCGAGCGAGCGCAGCCAGAGGTTGAGCACCGGGGTGCCGGGGACGGCGCCGACCAGCCAGGGCACGGCGAGCACCTCGACGAAGGTGTCGGCCAGCTCGTTGCGCCAGACGAAGCCGCTCCACAGCGGGTGCTCGACGGCCTTGAAGCGGCCGACCAGCAGCCACTTGGCGGCCACCGAGACGGCGCAGGCCAGCAGCCCGGCGCCGATCAGCACCAGTCCGGAGAGCAGCGCGGTGCCCCAGAGCGGCAGCGCCCCGGCGAGGGCGGCCAGCGCGGCCAGGGTGAGGACCAGCAGTCCGGTGGAGGCCAGCACCGGCACGAAGCGGCAGACCTCGACCAGGCCGCGGGCCCAGAGCAGCCGGGCCGGCGGGTCGTAGGTGAGGCTCTGGTCGGCCTTGTCGGCCGAGCGGGGCAGCTTGACCGGCGGCATGCCCAGGTAGGAGCTGCCCTTCTTGGCCTTCTTCGGGGTGGCCGAGAGTACGCCGACCAGGCCCCGGTCGGGGACCGCGCGGCCGGGCGCGGTCATCCCGGAGTTGCCCAGGAAGGCCCGCTTGCCGATCTCGGCCTGGCCGATCTTGAGCCAGCCTCCGCCGAGCTCGTAGGGGGCGATCAGGGTGTCGTCGGCCAGGAAGGCGCCGTCGCCGACGGTGGTCAGGCTGGGCAGGGCGAGCACGGTGGAGACCTCGGCGCGGGCGCCGATGGTCATGCCGAGGGCGCGCAGCCAGACCGGGGTGATCAGCCCGGCGTAGAGCGGGAAGAAGATCTCCCGCGCCTGGTCCATCAGCTGACTGACCGTCCAGGCCTGCCAGGCGATCCGGCCGTGCAGCGGGTGGACGCCCGGCTCCAGCCCGATCGAGAGCAGCCGGACGGCGGCCAGCAGCAGCCCGGCGTGCACCAGGCCGTAGGCCAGGGTGGCCGGGGCGAGCGCGAGCAGCGCGCCGGTGAGCGCGGCCCCGAGGCCCTCGCCGGGGTGGACGAACTGACCCGTCACCAGGAGGGCGGCGGCCAGCGGGAGGACGGGGAGCAGGGTGAGGCCGAGGCCGCTGAGCCCGTACAGCGCGGACCAGAGCGGCTTGTGCGGCGGGCGCTGCTTGGGCCAGTTGTGCTCCGCCTTGCCGAGCTTGACGGCGGGTGCGCCGGCCCAGCGTTGGCCGGTGGGGACCTGGCCGGTGACGGCGGAGCCGGGGGCGATCTGGGCGCCCTTGCCGACCTTGGCGCCGGGCAGCAGGGTCGAGCGGGTGCCGACCACGGCGCCGGGGCCGACCTTGACCGCGCCGATCTCCAGCCGGTCGCCGTCCAGCCAGTAGCCGGTGAGGTCGACCTCGGCCTCGACGGCGGCGCCGCGGCCGAGCTTGAGCAGACCGGTGACCGGCGGCAGCGAGTGCAGGTCGACGTCCGGGCCGATCTTGGCGCCGAGGGCACGGCCGTAGCGGACCAGCCAGGAGCCGGAGAGCGAGGTGGCCCCGCTGACCTCGGCCAGTCGCTCGGCGGTCCACAGCCGCAGGTGCGTCGAGCCGCCGCGCGGGTAGCGGCCGGGGCCGACCCCGCGCAGCAGCAGCCGGGCGCCGCCGGCCGCGATCGCCAGCTTGCCGGGCGGGCTGAACAGCAGCACGGCGGCGGCGCCGATCAGCCACCAGGAGGCGGTCGGCGCCCACGGGTAGTCGCCGAACCGGGCGAGGACGTTGCCCAGGGCCAGCAGACCGGTGGTCCAGCGCAGGCCGGTGAGGGTGAACAGCGGGATCAGCAGCAGGAGTTGGAGCAGCTTGGCGCGGGCCGGGACGGGGGCGATCTCGCGCTGCTTCCCGTCGCCCTGGCCGCTCTGCTCCAGGTGGCGGGCGAGCTTGCGCAGGGTCGGGTACTGGTAGAGGTCGACCACGGCCACCGAGGGGTAGCGCTCGCGCAGCAGGGTGGTCAGCCGGGCGGCGGCCAGGCTGCCGCCGCCGATCGCGAAGAAGTCCTCCCGGGCGCTGCCGACCGGCACGCCGAGGATCGCCTCCCACTGCTCGGCCAGCCAGGCCTCGGTGCCGTACAACTGCTCGACGGGGCCCGCCGGTTCGAGGTCGGCGAGCGGCCAGGGCAGCGCGTTGCGGTCCACCTTGCCGGAGGTCCGGGTCGGAAGGGAGTCGACGGGGGCGAGCAACGGGACCAGCGCGGCCGGGAGTTCGGCCCGCAGGCGCTCCACGGCCGCCGCCCGGTCGAAGCCCTCCTGGGTGACCAGGTAGCCGACCAGCAGCTGGTTGCCGCCCTTGGCGGTGCGCACCGCGGCGGCGGCTCCGGCCACCCCGGGCAGCGCCTGGAGCGCCGCGTCCACCTCGCCGAGCTCGATCCGGCGGCCGCCGAGCTTGATCTGCTCGTCGCCGCGGCCGAGGAAGAGCAGGCCCTCGGGCTCGGCCTGCACCACGTCGCCGGAGCGGTAGGCCCGCTCCCAGCCGAGCGACTCCAGCGGCGCGTACTTCTCCGCGTCCTTGGCCGGGTCCAGGTAGCGGGCCAGGCCGACGCCGCCGATCACCAGCTCGCCGGTCTCGCCCATCTTCACGGGCTGCCCGTCGGGGCCGACCACGGCCAGGTCCCAGCCCTGGAGCGGCAGGCCGATCCTGACCGGGCCCTCGCCGTCCAGCAGCGCGGCGCAGGCGACCACGGTGGCCTCGGTCGGGCCGTAGGTGTTCCACACCTCGCGGCCCTCGGTGACCAGGCGCTGCACCAGCTCGGGCGGGCAGGCCTCACCACCGAAGATCAGCAGCCGTACCTCGTTGAGTGCCTCGGCCGGCCAGAGCGCGGCCAGCGTCGGGACGGTGGAGACCACGGTGATCTCCTGCTCGGCCAGCCAGGGGCCGAGGTCGGCGCCGCCGCGCACCTGGGAGCGGGGCACCGGCACCAGGCAGGCACCGTGGCGCCAGGCCAGCCACATCTCCTCGCAGGAGGCGTCGAAGGCCACCGAGAGCCCGGCCATCACCCGGTCACCGGGGCCGATCGGCTCCTCCTGGAGGAAGAGCGCGGCCTCGGCGTCCACGAAGGCCGCCGCGTTGAGGTGGGTGACGGCGACGCCCTTGGGCTTGCCGGTGGAGCCTGAGGTGAAGATGATCCAGGCGTCGTCGCCCGTCGTCGGCGGTTCGCCGGTTCGGCCCTCACCCTGACGGCCCGTCAGGGTGAGGGCCCGGCCCGCGCCGAGCACGCCGACCGCCTCGGCCTCGCCGAAGACCAACTCGGCCCGCTCGTCCGGGTCCTCGGCGTCCACCGGGACGTACGCGGCACCGGCGGCGAGCACGCCGAGGATGGAGACGTAGAGGTCGTTGCTGCCGGAGGGAACCCGGATGCCGACCCGGTCGCCGCGGCCGATCCCGGCGGCGGCCAGCCTGCGCCGCACCGACTCGATCTCGGCGCCCAGCGCGCGGTAGGTCAGGACGGCGCTGCCGTCGTCGAGCGCGGGCTCGTTGGGGTGCGCGCGGGTGGTCGCCGCCAGCACGTCGAGCAGGGTGCGCGGCTCGGGCACCGGCCCCGCCGCGTACCGGGCGGTGGGCCCGGTCCCCTCATCCTGCGGTGTCGTCACCTGTGTCAGCACGGCCATGTGACACGATGCTAATGCGTCATGGTTACGGCGCCCGTCGAGTGGATCACCTCCGGGCCTCGTACGTCCCCGATCGGACGCACCGTCGGTCCGTACCCGATCGACGCCTCCCACCTGCGGGATCCAGCCCTCGGGAGCCGCCGCGGCACTCGTGCGGGCGCCTCCCCGGCCGTGTGGCCAACGGCACAGCCGTACGCCGGAACAGCGCTCGGAGTTCGTCCGTTCTTCTCCGCCCGTACACCTTTCACCCGGTCGGCGAGGCCCTCGTCACCCGGTCAGCGAGGCCCCTCGGCGGGGCAGCCGGGCGATCAGCTCCTCCGCCTCCCGGCGGTGCGCGGCGGCCTGCTCCGGTTCGCCCAGGTAGGTGGCGAGCTCGGCCAGGGTCAGCGAGACCGGGCGCAGCGCGATGGAGGTGCTGGCGGCCCCCGCCACCATGCCCCGGTGCGGCAGCAGGTCGGCATAGACCCCGGCCGCCTCGGCCCGCTCGTCCAGGGCGACCACGGCGACGGCCCGCAGGGTGAGGAAGAAGGAGCGGTAGTAGTCCGGCGGGATCGGCCGCCGCTCCACCCGGGTCGCCCGGACCTCCTCTACCGGGTGACCCGCCTGGAGCAGGGCCAGCGCCCGGATGTCCTCCACCAGCGGCCCGTAGAGCTCGCCACCGCGCTCGATCAGCGGCAACTCCTCGGCCAGCGTGCCGCGTTGGAAGGCCCTGGTGAGCCGGTAGAGCGCGTCGAAGCCCTCCGCGTGGATCGAGTCCCGGGAGTACAGGCCGTCGATGGCGGCCTGGAAGCGGGCGTCCGCCTCCTCCTCCCGGCCCTCGATCAGGGCCAGCATGCCGAGCTGGCAGCGGCCCACGTCCACCAGCTCGGGCAGGTGGTACGCCTCGGCGATCCGCAGCCCAGCCAGCGCGTGCTCGCGCACCCCGGCGAAGTCGCTGCGCACGGCGGCGGCGGTGCACCACAGGTGCTCGGCCAGCCAGCGGTAGGCCGGCAGGTCGTGCTCGGTGGCCAGGGCGGAGAGCTCGGCGGCGATGGCGGTGCGCAGCTCGATCTGGAGCTCGTAGTCGTGCACCCGGGCCTGGGCGGCGAGCGCGTGCGCCAGCAGTACCGGATCGCCCTCCCGGCGGGCGATCGCCACCGCCTCGGCCGCCGCGTCCCAGCCCTCGGGGGTGCCGGAGCAGTCGAGCTCGTAGGTGAGCGCGTCGAGCAGGTGGCAGCGGGTGACCGGCGGCAGGCCGGGGCGGGCCAGCAGCGCGTTCAACGCCTCGACGGCGGCATGGTCGACGGAGCCGTACGGGTGGGCCACCCACGGGGTCGGCTCGGTCCAGGAGGTCCAGGCGGCGACGGAGAGTTCGAAGCGGCCGCTCTCCCGGGCGACCGCGACGGCGGTGGCCCGGGTGGCCAGCGCGGCCCGGATCTCCCCGGCCCGCACCTGGGCCCGCAGCAGCGCGCCGAGCAGCTCGATCCGGCGGGCCTGATGGTCCACCAGTTCGGCGGGGACGAGGTCGAGCAGGTCGACGGCCTGGCGGAGCAGGGCCGCGCAGGTCTCGTGGGCGTAGCGGCGCTCGGCCGCCTCGGCGGCGCGGACGGCGTACTCCACCGCGAGGTGAGCGGTGGCGGGGCTCGCCGAGTGGGCGAAGTGATGTGCCAGGGCTGAGAGTTGGGTCGGACGGCGAGAGCGCAGGGCCTCGGCGACCCGGCCGTGCAGGCGGGCGCGGCGCAGGCGTGTGAGGTCGCCGTAGAGGGTGTCACGGACCAGCGCGTGGGTGAACCGGACCACGCCGGGGCCGGGCTCGGTGAGCAGTCCGCCGTTCAGGGCCAGCTCCAGGGCGGCGTACAGCTGGTCTTCGGCCTGGGGCCGGCCGTGCTGTGCGGTTTGCTGTGCCTCTTGCTGTGCCTCTTGCTGTGCCTCTTGCTGTGCGGCGGCGGCCACCAGGACGTCCACCTCGGCCTCCCGGCCGACCACCGCGGCCAGCCGGAGCACCTCCAGGGTGGTTGGCGGCAGCCGGTCGAACCGGCGGCGCAGCACGTCGCCGACGCCCTGCGGCACCTCCGTGACGGCGACCAACGCCCCCTCGGCGGACAGCAGTCGGGCGCTCTCCCGGAGGTAGAACGGGTTGCCACCGGTGCGTTCGGCCAGCGCGGCCACCGTCTCCGGCCGGACCGGGGCGGCGCAGACCGCCTCCACCAGCCGCCCGGCCTCGGCCGGGGCCAGCCCGCGCAGCGGGAGGCGGCGCGGGCTCAGGCGGGCCAACTGGCCCAGCGTCTCGGTGAGTTCTCCCTCGCCCGGACGGTGGGCCAGCACCAGCAGCAGCCCGGGGACGGCCGGGCCGCTGGCGAGCTCGCCGAGCAGCGCCCTGGTCTCCCGGTCGGCGGCGTGCAGGTCGTCCAGGACCAGCACCACCGGGCGGGCGGCGGTGGCCGCCCGCAGCCAGTCGGCCACCGCGCGGTGCAGCCGGAACCGCCCTGCGAGGGCGTCCTCCCGGCCGGCCCCGTCCGACGGTCCCTCAGCTTCCAGCAACGGCGCCAGCACCACCGTCAGCGCGGGCTCCGGGGCGATCCTGGCCGCCAGTGCCCGCAGCGCCTCCGTCCACGCCCAGGCCGCCGGTGCCCCCTCCGTCTCCGGACACCGCCCGGCCGCCACCAGCCAACCCTCCCCGGCCAGTTCGACCCGCAGCCGGTGCAGCAGCGTGCTCTTCCCGGCCCCGGCCTCCCCGCTGACCAGCACCACCCCGCTGCCCCCCGCGGCCACCCGGGCCGCCACCTCCCGCACCGCCCGCAGCTCGTCCTCCCGCCCGACGAACACCTCCGGGGCATCAGGGGCACCGGCCCCCTCGACGGACAGCACGTGGCCACCGGGGGCGGCGGAGCCGGGCGGCCCAGGGGCCGCCGTGACGGCCGTGCGCGGGAGCGGCACACCATCGCCCACGGGCTCCCGGTCCACACCGCTGCCGCCCGAACCGTTCTCCCCCACCCGGCCGTTGAGCCTCACCTGCCCCCTGGCCCGGGGCGGGAGCAGTTCCGTGTGCTGGTGCAGGACGGCCGCCTCCAGGTCGGCCAGGGCCGGGCTCGGGTCGAGGCCGAGCTCCTCGCCGAGCAGGGTGCGGGCGCGCCGCAGGGCGTCCAGCGCCTCCGCCTGCCGGTGCCCGGCCCAGAGCGCGAGGGCCAGCAGCCGCCAGCCCTCCTCCCGGTACGGGTGCTCCTCGGTCAGCGCCAGCGCCTGCGGCACGGCCACCGCCGACTCCCCCTGCTCCAACTCCAGCTCGATCAGCAATTCCCGTGCAGCCAGCCGCAGTTCACCGAGCCGTGCCACCTCCCGGACGGCCCACGGCCGCTCCGCGAACTCCCCGTACGCCGTCTCCCCACCCCACAGCTCCAGCCCCTCCCGGGCCGGGCCCGGACGCCGCAGTTCGCGGGCCCGCACCAGCAGCCGCTCGAAGTCCCGGGCATCCAGCGCCCCACCGCCGCGCGGCAGCCGCAGCGCGTACCCCGTCCCCTCGCTGACCAGCAGCCGCGCCGCCTCGCGCGGACCCCGCCCGGGCTCCAGCAGCCGCCTCAGGTTGGACACGTACGCCTGCAGCGACGCACTCGCCTTGGCCGGCGGCCGCCCCTGCCAGAGCCCCTCCACCAGCCGGTCGGCCGGTACCACGGCCCCGTCCGCGGCCAGCAGTTGCCCCAGCACGGCACGCTGGTGCGGACCCCCCAACCGAACCGGCCGCCCGTCCACCTCGACCCCGAGCGCCCCCAGCACCCGGACCCGCACCGCCCCCGCATCCCGCTCCATCGCCCGAGCTTAACCCGCAGCCACGTACGGCCCGGATCAGCCCCGGACGGATCGAACCGTTCGTGCCGCCCTCGAAATGGGCCTTCGTGTTCTTCTGGACGGTCGCGGCGTCCTTCCCCTCCTTGATGTCCAGGCAGGTGCTGCGCGCCCGGCTCACGGCCCGGTCCTGCTTCTCGGCCGGCCCGGGGTCAACCGCCTTGAGGGCGGCCACCAGCACGGCGGTCTGCGCCGCGTCGGGGGTCGGCACCCCACTGCTCGGCTTCGGCGCGGCACCCCTGGCGGCCGGAGCGGGCCGGCTCTCACTCCGCGCCGCTGCGCAGCAGCACCGCGCTGAGCGGGACGAAGCCGCCCGTCCCGCCCGTGGCGGGGTCCTCGCCGGAGAGGCGCTTGAGCAGGGCGACCGCGATGCGCCGGCCCTGGGCCTTGGCGCGGTCGGCGCGTGGGCCGGCGAAGAGGCCGTCGACGGTGGCCTGCCAGAGTTGGACCCAGCGGCCGAAGTGTTCGCCGGTGAGGGGCTGTTGGGCGTGGAGGACGGCGTGGGGTTCGAAGACGTCGCGGCGGTAGTCGGCGGTCCGCAGGAGGGCGCGTTCCCAGAAGTCGGCGATGTGCGGGAGGTGACGCTCCAGCCGGGTGCCGGCCAGCGAGGTGAAGTAGGGGCCGATCAGCGGGTCGGCGAAGGCCGCGCCGTAGAAGCGGCGCAGCAGCAGCTCCAGATCGGAGCGGTCCTCGATGTCGGTACGGTCCACGGGGCCAGGCTACGACCCGACTCCCCAGGGCGGCAGGGTAATAGGTCCCGCCCACCGACCTGAGCTGGCAGGATGCAGGGCATGACCTACCTCCCCGCCGCTGACCGCTACTCCTCGATGACCTACCGCCGGGCCGGACGGAGCGGGGTGCAGCTCCCCGCCGTGTCGCTCGGCCTCTGGCACAACTTCGGCGACACCCAGCCGTTGGAGGTGCAGCGCGCGGTGCTGCGCCGGGCCTTCGACCGGGGCGTCACCCACTTCGACCTGGCCAACAACTACGGCCCGCCGTACGGCAGTGCCGAGGCGAACTTCGGGACGCTGTACGCGCAGGACTTCCGTCCGTACCGGGACGAGCTGTTCATCGCCTCCAAGGCCGGCTACGACATGTGGCCCGGCCCGTACGGGGACGGCGGGAGCCGCAAGTACCTGCTGGCCAGCCTGGACCAGTCGCTGGGCCGGATGGGCCTGGACTACGTGGACGTCTTCTACTCGCACCGCTACGACGCCACCACTCCGCTGGAGGAGACCATGGGGGCGCTGGACACGGCGGTGCGGTCGGGGCGGGCGCTGTACGCGGCGATCTCCAACTACCCGGCGCAGCAGCACCGGGAGGCGGTGGCGATCCTGCGCGAGCTGGGCACGCCGGTGCTGCTCAACCAGGCCCGGTACTCGATCCTGGACCGGGGCGTGGAGGACGGCGTGCTGGAGGCCGTCGGCGAGACGCAGACCAGTCTGATCGCCTACTCCCCGCTCGCGCAGGGCCTGTTGACGGACCGTTACCTCTCGGGTGAGGTGCCGGTGGGCTCGCGGATGTCGGTCGGGCACTTCCTCAAGGAGGAGGCGCTGACCGGGGCGAAGCTGGAGCAGCTGCGCTCGCTGGCCAAGGTGGCCGAGCGGCGCGGGCAGTCGCTGGCCCAGCTGGCGCTGAGCTGGGTGCTGCGGGACGAGCGGGTCTGCTCGGTGATCATCGGGGCCAGCAGCGTGGCCCAACTCGACCAGAACCTCGACGCGTTGGCGGCCGGCCCGCTCACCGCGGAGGAGCTTGCGGAGATCGACGCGCTGACCCGCTGAGAGCGGGGAAGAGGCGGTGCCGCCCTGGGGAAGCAGCCCCCGGGCGGCACCGCCTGGTCTCAGGACGCCGGGGTGTACTTGTAGCCGACCCGGCGGACGGTGACGATGCTGTCGCGGTGCGCCGCGCCGAGCTTGCGGCGCAGCCGGGCGACGTGCACGTCCACGGTGCGGCCGTCGCCGACGTGGCCGTAGCCCCAGACCGCGGTGACCAGGTGGTCGCGGGTGTGCACCCGCTGCGGGTGGGCGGTGAGGTGGGCGAGCAGCTCGAACTCGAGGTAGGTGAGGTCGAGATGACGCCCGTCGACGTGGGCGCTGCGGCGCTCGGTGTCGACCACGATGCCCCGGCCCGGGCGGGCGGGCGGGGTGCTCGGGGAGGAGACGGCGTCGGAGACTGCGGCGAGCTGGGCGGCGGCCGCGGGCTCCCCGGTCGGCACCAGCACCAGGTAGCCGACCAGCGGGTGGCCCGCCGTCCCAGCGCCGGGGAACTGGGCGCCGTACTGGGCCAACAGGCCCTGCGGGATGGCGGATTGGGGCAGGGCCGCGACCACGGTGGCGCCCTCGGGAAGAGCGGTCAGCAGCTGCTGGGTGGGCGCCGGGACGGCGGCCACGTGGCGGCGCTCGGCGGGTGAGGTGACGGAGCGCAGGGCCCGCAGGTGCGGGGTGGCGGAGGGGGCGGTCAGGATGGCGGTGGAGGAAGACATGGTGTGCCGCTTTCGCGTGTGACGGAATGGGTGGTGGTCGCACGGGCGGGCCGGCTGTGCACGTTCAGCCGAGAAAGAAAGTCGGTGCTGCCAGAACGAGGGCGTACGGAGTGAGCCGTTCACCTGGAGGCGGCACCGGGGTTCGAACGACGTGCGGTCGGGCCCGGGGTCAGCGACAACAGGCGCTGGAACACAGCGCCTGGTCGATGTACCGACGCATGGTCAGGACCGGGATCACCGGCGCGGGTTGCTTCACCGCGCAGTACTGCACTGCTGCCATGCTCTGGTACCTCCCCCCGGGAACGCCGCGACGAACTGTCCGCATGAGCGTTCCATGCGAACTGCCCCGGCGGCAAGCCGGTTGGCGGAAAACGTCCACTCTGCGGGACGACTTCTCAAGGTGTGAGATTCCGCCGCTCCAGGGCGTGCTCGGCCAGACGGACGAGCAGCTCCTTTCCGTCCTCCCGGCGCCGGGCGTCGCAGAGCAGCACCGGCACCCCGGGGTCCAGGTCGAGCGCGTCCCGGACGTCCCCCGGAGCGTAGACCTCGGTGCCCTCGAAGCAGTTCACCGCCACCACGAAGGGGATGCCGCGGCGCTCGAAGAAGTCCACCGAGGGGAAGCAGTCGGCCAGCCGCCGGGTGTCGGCGAGCACCACCGCGCCGAGCGCGCCCTGCGCCAACTCGTCCCAGGCGAACCAGAACCGGTCCTGCCCCGGGGTGCCGAAGAGGTACAGCGACAGCCCGGGGCGGAGGTCCAGGCGGCCGAAGTCCATCGCCACCGTGGTGGTCCGCTTGGCCTCCACCCCGGAGGTGTCGTCCACCCGCTGGCCGGCCGCGGTGAGCTGCTCCTCGGTGCGCAGCGGGCGGATCTCGCTGACCGCGCCCACCAGGGTGGTCTTCCCCGCGCCGAAGCCTCCGGCGACCAGGATCTTCACCGCCACCGAACTCCACGGCGAAGCAGGGCCCAGCGGAAGGTCAGAGTGCACGGAGGCCATTGATCACGTCTCGCAGCAGACGCTCGTCCGGCAGCTGGGCGAGCGGAACGGGCCGGGTGACGGAGATCAGCCCGGAGTCGTGCAGGTCGCCCAGCAGCACCCGGACCACGCTCACCGGCAGGTCGGTGAACGAGCCCAACTCCGCGACGCTGAGCGGTTCGTCGCGGCAGAGGTCGAGGATCGCCCGGTGCTCCAGGTCCAGGTCGGACTCGCCCGACCCGTCCCGGTGCACGGCGGTGATCAGCGAGATGAGGTCGAACAACCCCTCCTCGGCGGGCCTGGTCCGGCCCCGGGTCATCGAGAACAGCCGGACCATCGGCCCGGCCTCGTCGTCGAACCACTGATCCTCGACGGTCATCTGACGGTCATCTCCCCGGCGGAACGGCGGAATCGGTGCGCGGCTCGGCGGACAGGTGCTCGCCGACCCGCTTGACGAGCAGGGCCATCTCGTAGGCGATCTGGCCCACGTCGGACTCGGCCTCGCTCAGCACCGCGAGGCAACTGCCGTCGCCCGCCGCGGTGATGAAGAGGAAGGCCTCGTCCAGCTCGACCATGGTCTGGCGGACGCCGCCGACCTGGAAGTGCCGCCCGGCGCCCTTGGCCAGGCTGTGGAAACCGGCCGCGACGGCCGCCAGGTGCTCGGCGTCCTCCCGGCCGAGGCCCTGCGAGGCGCCGGTGGCCAGGCCGTCGCTGGAGAGGATCACCGCATGCCGCAGCGCCGCGACCCGCCCCACCAGATCGTCCAGCAGCCAGTTCAGCTCTCCCGACGGCTGTGCCGTAGCGGTCATGATCGGTTTCCTTCCGTTGGTGCAGGCTGTGCGGGCTGTGCAAGTCCTACGGGTCGTACGGGCCTAGCGGGTCGTACAGGCTGTGCGGGCTGAGCAGGTGTCACCGAGCCGGTGGGCCCTGCCGGGAGGGCCTGGGGTCTCGGCGGCGAGACCAGTTCGGCCCGGCGGCCGCCGGGCGCCACCGCGAACGGCAGACCCGTCGAGGGTACGGCGGGGGGTGGCACGGCGGGCACGGCGGGTGTGCCGGGCGCCGGGTCCGGGACCACGGTGAGCGAGGCGGGCTGGAGCCGGTCGCCGCGGCCGCGCTGGTAGCCGCGTTGGAAGGAGGCGAAGGCCGAACGGGCCTCCTCGGGCGATCGCTCGCGGCTGCTCTGCTCCGGCTGGGGCGCAGAGTCCTTCAACTGCGGTGCCAGGTTGGCCTGTCGGACCCGCCGGGGCAGCAGGCCGCCGGCCGGCGCGGCGGCCGGGGACGGCTCCCGGGGGCCGGCCGGGGACGGCGCGTCCGACGGCTCCGGGGACGGGAAGGAGGACGGAACGGGCGACGGCACGGCGAAGGGCGCGGAGGACGGTGCGCCGCCCTCCTCGCGGGGGCTGTCCGCGCGGCGGTGCCGGCCGGTGCCGGCCGAGTCGGCGGGCACCAGCGTCGGGCCGCTGCCGGGTGCGCCGGGCACACCCGGCACGCCGGTGCCGCTGGAGCGCCGACGGGGCAGACCGCCGGGCGTGCGGGCCGGGTCGGCCGTCGAAGGGCGCGGTCCGCCGGCCGGACGGCCTGCGGCGCGGGCCTCCTCCGCGGCGGGGCCACGGCGGCGGCCGTGGCCACCGTCCAGGCCGAGGGAGGAGTCCGGATCCGGCACCGCGACCAGGTCGGCACGGCCAGGAGCGGCGGCCGAAACGGGTGAGAGCGACGGTGCGGCGGCCGGCGACGGCACGGCGGTCAGGTCCGGCCGCCCCGGGGTGGGCGCGGCGGCCGGGCGCGCGGCGGCGGGCGGCTCGGTCAGCAAGTCCGGCGCCTCGGCCAGCAGTTCACGCGGGATCAGGACGATCGCGGTGGTGCCGCCGTACGGCGAGGGCCGCAGGTGCACCCGGATGCCGTGCCGCCGGGCCAGCCGGCTGACCACGAACAGGCCCAGCCGGTCGGTGTCGGCGAGGTCGAACTCCTGCTCCACCGCGAGGCGTTGGTTGATCTCGGCGAGCGCGAGCTCGCTCAGCCCGAGGCCCCGGTCGTCGATCTCCAGCGAGAAGCCGTGCGCGACCACCTCACCCTGCACGGTGACCTGGGTGTGCGGCGGCGAGTAGACCGCGGCGTTCTCCACCAGCTCGGCGATCAGGTGGGTGACGTCGGCCACCGCGCTGCCGAGCAGCCCGGTGCCGGGGAACGGACGGACGATCACCCGGGCGTAGTCCTCGACCTCGCCGACGGCGGCCCGGACCACGTCCACCATCCGGACCGGCTTGCGCCAGGCCCGGCCCGGCGAACCGCCGGAGAGGATGATCAGGCCCTCGGCGTGGCGGCGCATGCGGGTGGTGAGGTGGTCGAGCCGGAACAGGTCCTCCAGCTCGGCCGGGTCCTCGGTGCGGCGCTCCATGGTGTCCAGCAGGGTGAGCTGACGGTGCAGCAGCACCTGGCTGCGGCGGGCCAGGTTGACGAAGACGGCGGAGACGCCGCGGCGCAGCTCGGCCTGCTCGACGGCGGCCTCCACGGCCACCCGCTGCACCTGGTTGAAGGCGCGGCCCACCTCGCCGATCTCGGCCGGGCCGAACTCCAGCTCGGGCGCCTCGGTGGCGATGTCCACCGGTTCGCCCCGGCGCAGCTTGAGCATCACGGCGGGCAGGCGCGAACCGGAGAGCTCCAGCGCGGAGTTGCGCAGGCCGATCAGCTCGCGGGCCAGGCCCCGGCCGATCCGGTAGGAGAT
The DNA here is from genome assembly GCF_055584905.1 of Kitasatospora sp. NPDC088742. Taxonomy (NCBI): domain Bacteria; kingdom Bacillati; phylum Actinomycetota; class Actinomycetes; order Kitasatosporales; family Streptomycetaceae; genus Kitasatospora; species Kitasatospora sp. NPDC088742. Next base: position 362,433 of record NZ_JBVJLD010000002.1, read on the forward strand.
GATCACCGAGGCGATCACCGCGATCAGGCCGATCAGACCGGCGATGCCGCCGCGCACCAGCTGGTTCACCGCGTAGGAGCGGGCCCGGGTGCCGATCTCGCCGACCAGGCGGGAGTTGAGCGTGGCCAGCTCGGCCAGGCCGCTGTCGGCCGGTCCGTTCCAGGAGACCGGCGGGATGCCGAGCACGGCCTGGCGCGGGTCGGGCGAGCCGAGGAAGAGGCCCTCGGACTCGGTCACCGCCGAGAGGCTGCTGCCGTTGCGGACGGCGAGGTAGTCAACCCGGTCCTGCTCGTCCAGCTCGGGGATGTAGACGGTGAACAGCGCCTGCTCGTTGTGGAGCGCGTCCTTGGTCACCTGGTACATCGCGGGGGTGGGCTCGGGCCGGTCCCTGGGGCTGGCCTCCTTGAGGTCCAGCATCAGCCGCAGTGCCCGGATGCCGGTCTCGCCCTGGGAGAGGTACTCACGGGCCCGCACCAGCTCCGTCAGGACCATGCCCTGACGGGGCAGTTGGCCGGTCTGCCGGCTGACGAAGGCGGAGCGGAAGGAGAAGACCGGCAGCACCAGCTTGCTGTACTCGGTGACCACCACGTCCCATTCCTTGAAGCGCTGGTCCACCCCGTCGCGGATCACCCCGAGGTCCCCGGCCGCCTTGAGCATCTCGGCCAGCCGGAGCTGCTGCACCGCGTCCAGCTTCGACCTGTCGGAGGAGTCGGCCTGGTAGCGCAGCAGTTGCAGCGAACGGTCGGTGATGGTCCGGGCCTGGAGGTAGCGCTCCTGGAGCTCCCGGTCCCTCGGGTCGGCCAGCCGGAGCACGGCCGCCCGGCGCTCGTCCTGCACGTCGCGGGCGTACTGGTCGGTGGGGGTGCCGAAGGTCCGGTACGCGGTGGAGACGTCCAGCTGGGCCCAGACGTCGCCGGTGGTCACCATCGTCGCGTACACCCACAGACCGGTGAGGGCGACGATGGGCACCAAGAGCAGCGCGATCATCTTCGCGCGGATCGAGCTGCTGCGCAGACGCATGGAGTCCTCGGTGCAGGGAGGGGGTGCGGGGAGGCCAGTCATGGACACGGAAAAGAGTGTTCGGGCACGTCCTCTGCCCGAGATCTGCGTCACCTTACTACTCCCTGACCACTCGTTCGAAGGGCCGAACGGGCAGCCGGAACCAAACGGTGATGTTCCTCCCGGTATCCGGCACTTGCACTGGTCTGTCCTGCCCGGTGCGGCACCGGCACATGCCAAGAGTGCCTGACGGTGCGACAGCTCTGGGCAGGGCCGCGACGATCCGGTAGCTTCGCCGCATGCCGCGCCGGGGCGGCGGGCCCGGCCCACGGGCCGGGGCGGACGGGGGTGGCCTTGCGGCAGTTCAGCGGTCCGGCGGCCCCTCCCGCGGCGGTCGGTGGACTGGCCGACTCGCTGTACGACACCGCCGACCGCACGCCCGAGCTGGTGCAGCTGGCCAGACCCGGGCCGGACGGCTGGAGTCCGCTCTCCGCGCTGCGCTTCCGCGACGAGGTGCTGGCCCTGGCCAAGGGGCTGCTCAACCACGGGGTGCGGTACGGCGACCGGGTCGCGGTGATGTCCGGCACCCGGTACGAGTGGACCCTCTTCGACTACGCGCTCTGGTCCATCGGCGCCGTCCCGGTGCCGGTCTACCCGACCTCGGCCCCCGAGCAGGTGCGCTGGATCCTGGCCGAGACCCAGGCGGTGGCCTGCGTGGTGGAGCACGAGGACCACGCGATGACGGTCGGCGCGGTCTGCGACGCGCTGCCCGGGCTGACCGCGATCTGGCAGCTGGACCAGGACTGCGTGGCCGGCCTCTCCCGGGACGGCCGGGGCCTGCCCGACTCCCTGGTGCACCGTCAGCGCCTGGGCGTCTCCCCGGACTCGGTGGCCACCGTCATCTACACCTCCGGCACCACCGGCCGCCCCAAGGGCTGCCTGCTGACCCACGGCAACCTGGCCGCCGAGGCGGACGCCCTGCTGGCCGGCTGGTCCACGGTGCTGGCCGAGGGCGGCGGCCAGCCCGCCACCCTGCTGATGCTCCCGATGGCGCACGTCTACGGCCGGGTGGTGCAGATCGCGGCGGTGCGCGGCGGCATCCGGCTGGGCCACCACGGGGAGCTCACCACCGACTCGCTGCTGCCCGCGCTGGCCTCCTTCCGGCCCACCTTCCTGCACCTGGTGCCGTACGTGCTGGAGAAGGTGGCGCAGCGGGCCCGGCAGGCCGCCGAGGAGGCCGGGCGGGGCGAACTCTTCGAGCAGGCCCGGCAGGTGGCGGTGGAGTGGGCGGCCGCCCGGGAGCAACGGGCCTTCTCCACCGGCCCGGGCCCCGGGGCCGCGCTGCGGCTGCGGCACGCCGGGTACGACCGGCTGGTCTACCAGCGGCTGCGGGCCGTCTTCGGCGGCCGGGCCCGGACGCTGATGTGCGGGGGCTCGCACCTCGGCCGCGAGCTGGGCCTGTTCTTCGCCGGCGCCGGGATGACCGTCTACGAGGGCTACGGCCTGACCGAGACCGGCGCCGCGATCACCGCCAACCCGCCGGGCCGCACCAAGGCCGGCACGGTCGGCCGCCCGCTCCCCGGCGCCGAGGTGGCGCTCGGCCCGGACGGCGAGGTCTGGGTGGCCGGCCCGACGGTCTTCGCCGGCTACCTCAACCAGGCCGAACCGGCCGTCCACGGCGGCTGGTTCCCCACCGGGGACCTGGGCTCGCTGGACCGCGACGGCTACCTGACCATCACCGGCCGCAAGAAGGAGCTGATCGTCACCAGCAGCGGCAAGAACCTGGCCCCCGGCCTGCTGGAGGAGCGGGTCCGGGCCCACCCGCTGATCTCCCAGTGCCTGGTGGTCGGCGACAACCGTCCCTACGTGGCCGCCCTGGTGACCCTCGACCCGCTGGCGCTGGCGCACTGGCTCAAGGCCAACGGCCGGGCGCAGCTGGACCCTTGGACGGTGCTGGCGGACGAGGCGCTGCACGCCGAGGTGCAGCGCGGCATCGCCGCCGCCAACTCCACCGTCTCCCGGGCCGAGTCGATCCGCGCCTTCCGGCTGCTGCCGCGGGAGTTCACCGTGGCGGACGGCCTGCTCACGCCCTCGATGAAGCTGCGCCGCGCGGCCATCCTGGCCCACTGGGCGGACGACGTCGAGGAGTTGTACACGGGCTGAGGCCGGTGTCCGATCCGTTCCCAAGAGGTGGACGAACCGTGCTGACGGGATGTCGGGGGCATGACCGGGCAAGCCGGGGCAAGGCGGTCCCCGGCCCTTGACGGGCCGTCTGGTCCAGTCCAATGTTGGGCCCCGGCCGGTACCCCAGGCCCGGCCCGGACGTGCGACGGGCCGTTCCCTTCCCCGCCCCTCCGGGGAGTGCAGCGTCCTTCCCCCACACAGGAGTTCACCCGTGCACACCTCTCTGCGCCGGATCGCCTGCGCCACCGTCGGCGCCCTCACCGCCCTCGGCGCCGCCGGGCCCACCGCCGCGCACGCCGAGACCGCTCCGGCCGTCAACCTGGCCACCAACCCCGGGTTCGAGATCACCACCCTGCCGCTGGCCGACTGGGGCACGATCCCGGGCTGGCAGTGCACCCTCGGCGAGGCGTTCGTCCGCGACACCGCCCGCACCGGCGCCGCGGCCCTGACCGTGACCCCGGCCGGCGACCACAGCACCGGCGAGTGCGCCCAGACCGTCGCCGTCCGCCCCAATTCGACCTACAGCTATTCGGCCTGGGTGCGCGGCAACTACGTCTTCCTCGGCGCCACCGGCACCGGCAACGACGTCGCCCCGTCCTGGACCGAGACCACCAACGGCGGCTGGCAGAAGCTCACCACCCGCTTCACCACCGGCCCGAACGCCTCCACCGTCCGCCTCTACCTGCACGGCTGGTACCAGCAGGGCGCCTTCTCCGCCGACGACGTGGAGCTCAGCGGCCCGGCGGTGGACCCGGCCTGGGCCACCTGGAACGTGCCGTTCCAGGCCGCCCTCCAGGACAAGAAGGTCTTCTTCACCGTGGACGACGGCTGGCAGCGCACCCCCGACGTGGTGAACGTCGTCGAGGCCAACAAGCTGCCCGTCACCGCCTTCCCGCTGCCGATGCCGATCGGCTTCGAGCCGGACTACTTCAAGCGGGTCACCTCCGCCGGCACCGGCGGCTCGGTGGAGGTGCACAGCGTCTCCCACCGCGACCTCACCACCCTGCCGCTCGCCGAGCAGCAGGCCGAGATCTGCACGGCCCGGGACGCCGTCGCCCAGCGGTACGGGACCACCCCCAAGGTCTTCCGCCCGCCGTACTTCGCGTTCAACGCCGACACCCTGCAGGCCGCCGCCAACTGCGGGCTGCGCACCGTGATGACCGCCACCGCGGACTACAGCTGGGGGGCCTCCAACAGCTACCACGGCGGGCTCCAGGCCGGTGACGTGGTGATCTTCCACTTCTCCGACACGCTGGCCACCGACCTCCAGCGCGCGCTGGCCGACGCCACCGCCGCCGGCCTGACCGTCGGCGGCCTGCGCAGCTACCTGCCCTGACGGCCCGTCACGCGCCCGAGCCCGTACCCCCCGCCGCCC